>NZ_WBKR01000029.1 GCF_008868155.1 Micromonospora sp. ALFpr18c | reverse complement strand
CGGGTGGTCCGGCCCGGTCATGGCGTGACCGGGCCGGGTGGTCGCGGGATGGCCGTGGCGGTCGGGGGCGGATGACCGATGGTCATGGTGATGACCGCAGCCTCGGTCACTGGTGACCGGGTGGGCGTGCAGTTGGGAGCGGTAGCGGTCCACGGTGAAGTCGGGCACCGTCCAGATCACCTTGCGCAGAAACCAGACCACGGCGCCGACGTCGGAGAAGACCGCCCGCAGCGTGGCGCGGCGTAGATCGACCACCCGCAGCCCGGCGGTCTCGGCGGCGGCCACCGCGTCCCCGGGATGCCGCTGCGTCGGCGGCGGCAGCGGGCCGAGGATGGCCTCGCTCAACTCCCGCATCGTGCCCGGCCCGATCTGCTGGGACAGGAACCGGCCGCCCGGGCGCAGCACCCGTGCGGTCTCGGCCCAGTCGGTGCGCACCGGATGCCGGCTGACGACCAGGTCGAAGGACGCGTCGCGGAACGGCAGGGGCGCGTCGGGCGCGACCGCCACCACGGTGGCGCCGACCCGCCGCAGGGTACGGCGCGCAACCTCCACGTTGGGCGGCCAGCCCTCGGTGGCCGTCAACAGTTTCGGCGGCCGGGGGACCTCGGCGAGCACCTCGCCACCGCCGGTGTCGACGTCCAGTGCCGTGTCGGCCAGCGCCATCCGGTCGGCGACCAGCCGGGCGTACCCCCAGGGTGGACGGTCCTCGGTGGCCCGGCCGGCCAGCCAGTCGAAGCCCCAGCCGTCGACCGGCGCGGCGGCCGCCTCCGCGATCAACTCGTCCGCGTCCCGCTCGGTGTTCATGGCGGTCAGCGTCACCGGTCGGCGGGGCTGCCGGCAAGCCATTTGCCGGCGTGCGCGCCCGGTCAGGGGCGGGGGCGGGCGACCTCGACGGTGGCGCCGGCCAGCGCGTCCAGGCTGCCGGCGTCGGTGCGGCCGTTGTCGAACTGGCGCATGAGCCGGGCGCCCAGGTGGACACCGACGCCGCCGGCGGCCAGCGCGACGATCTCGGTGAGCAGGATCGCGACGGTCGCGCCGCGCTGCGGTGAGTGGGCGCGCACCAGACAGGTGACCAGGAACAGACCGGCCATGGCCGCGTTCACCAGGTTGAAGGCGATGGCGGTGCGGCGGGTGCGGTCCACCGGCACGTCCCACAGGTCGACCATGCCGGCGACCGCGGTCATCGCGGCGGCGAACAGGGCGGCGACGCCGGTCCAGTAGCCGACCTCGCCGAGGAACGTCGGCCCGCCGATGACGTCGGTGAGGTCGAAGACGGTGGCGCTGACGAAGAGCCCGAGCGGGAACGTCACCAACATCGGTTGGATGGGGTGCCCCTGCACCCGCAGCCGGCTCTGCATCGTTCCTCCCCAGGGTCGGCGCAGCTCACCAATGCCAGAGTGCTACCCGAGCCCGGCTCCGGCGAAACGATGCCGCCCGACTCGCCGCCGAGTGGGAGAACGGGCACCCGGGCGGGTCAGCTCTCGCGTTGGCGGGAGACCGTCCGAACCAGACGCTCAGCCACTTCGCGCAGCGGGATGTCCAGCGAGGACGCGGCGGTGCGCAGCACGTCGAGGGCCTCGGCGGGTGGGCAGCCCCGCTGCGTCATGATCACGCCGACGGCCTGGCCGATCACACCGTCGATCAGTAGTTCGGCGTCCCGCTCGCCGGCCATGTCGGCCTGCCGGCCCCGGTCCCGGACGGCGGCCAGCAGCAGGCCGGCGTGTTCGGCGAGCAGCATCGCGGTGAGCTGGTGCTGTGGGGTGAGCAGGTTCGGTGCGGAGGCGTACAGGTTGATGGCCCCGATCACCTGGTCGTCGATGTCCACCGGCGCGGAGATCACCCCGCGGACGCCGAGGTCGCGGGCGCGCGCCGTCCAGGCCGGCCAGCGTGGCTCACCGGCCAGGTCCACGGCGAGGATCATCTCGCGGCGCCGGATCGCGCTCATCGCCGGCGAGTCCGGCCCGTGCCGCAGGTCGTCCAGGCCGGCCAGGCGCTCGTCGGAGGCGGCCACGCCGGCCGGCTCGCCGGCGCGCAGCGCCGTGAACCCGCACCAGCGCACGCCGGCCACCGCGTCCCGGGTGATCCGGACCAGCGCCAGCAGCGCCTCATCGAAATCGGTCAGCGTGATCAGCCCGGCGGTCAACTCCCGCAACAGGGCCGCGGTCTCCAGGACGCCGAGGTTGTGCACCACGGGTTCCCGCGTGTCCAGATTCACTGGTCCGCAGCTCCCGTACGCCCCCGTGCCTGCCCAGCCGGCATCGTCACCTGTGTCATCGTCTGCTCTCTCCCGACTTGACCGACCCGCCCTACTACCCTGCGAAACCCAGGTCGAAACGGCGTAAATCGGGGCTCCTGCCGCACCGAGGGCGCGATCAGGAGCCCCGCGGGAGCGTCAGCGCGGCGCGCCGCTGAGCCGCCGGCCGATCGAGGCGATCAGGCGGTCGAGCTCGGAGCCGAACGGGTTGTCGTGCACCAGGTAGGTCCAGGTGGCGGTCGGCCGTACCAGGGTGCCGTCCTCGGGCTCCCAGGTCTCGTCGAATTCGGTCTCGGTGAACGTGGCGATCGTGCGGGCCTCGATCTCCGGGACCAGGTTGTTGAACGCCGGCACGGCAGCCCGGTGGAACTCGTCGAGCGGGTCGAGGCGGCCCAACGCGCGCAGGTGCACGCCCTCGCGGACCTCGGACAGCTCGGACAGGTGCTCGGCCCAGAGCCGGTCCAGGTGGTAGAGGGCGATCGACCGGGCCACCCGGGCGAGCAGGTCCTCGTCCATCTCGCCGGCCTTGTCGGGCTCCTTGTCCAGCAGCATCAGCGCGGCCACGTCGCTGGTCAGCAGCCGCTCCCGGCGCTGGGCGAGGGCCTTGCGCTGCTGCTCGATCACCACGCTGTAGCGCCAGGTGTTGCGGTGGATCTCGTGGTTGACGCCCTCGGCGACCCGCTGGGCGTGCTCCACCGCGTAGTCGACCTGCTCGTCGGTGACCAGGCCGTCGGCGTTCATCCGCGGCGACGCGGGCACCGAGTCGGCGGCGTGCCGGACGACCAGGTCGTCCTCCAGACTGACGAAGAAGACCGACCCACCCGGGTCACCCTGCCGGCCGGCGCGGCCGCGCAGCTGGTCGTCGACGCGACGGCTGTCGTGCCGACCGCTGCCGATCACGTAGAGCCCGCCCAGCTCACTCACCCGGGCCTGGTCGGACTGGTCGCTGCCACCGAGGCGGATGTCCACACCGCGGCCGGCCATCTGGGTGGAGACGGTCACCGCGCCGTACGCGCCCGCCTCGGCGATGATCGCCGCTTCCTCGTCGTCGTTCTTGGCGTTGAGGACCACGCAGGGCACCCCGGCCGCGTTCAGCCCGGCGGCCAGCCCCTCGGACTCCTTGACGTCGAGCGTGCCGACCAGCACCGGCCGCCCCTTGGCGTGCCACCGCTGGATCTCCTCGATCAGCGCCTCGTCCTTCTCCGCCCGGGTGGCGTAGATCCGGTCCGGTTCGTCCTCCCGGACGCACGGCGTGTTCGGCGGGATGACCGCCACCTCGAGGCCGAAGAACTCCCGCAGCTGGTCGCCGACCAGCACCGCGGTGGCGGTCATCCCGCACACCTTCGGGTAGAGGGCGATGAACGCCTGCACGGCGATGGTGCCCAGCACCTCGCCCTCGGCGGTGGCGTCCAGGCCCTCCTTGGCCTCGACCGCCGCCTGGAGGCCGTCGGGCCAGCGGCGGCGCTGGGCCACCCGGCCGCGCATCTCGTCGATCAGCTCGACCGAGCCGTCCCGGACGATGTAGTCCACGTCACGGTGCAGCAGGGCCTGCGCGTGCAGCGCCACGTTGACGGCGGAGAGCTGCTCGACGTGCTCCTCGTCGTACAGGTCGATGCCCAGCTTGGCCTCGACGGCGGCCAGGCCGGCGGAGGTGAACGCCACGCTACGGCCGTCCTCGGCGACGGTGAAGTGCCGGTCCTTGCGCAGGCCGCGCACCAGCGCGGCGGCGGCGTGCACCGGGTCCTGCTCGCCCGGCACCGCGCCGGCGAGGACCATCGGCACCCGCGCCTCGTCGATCATGATCGAGTCGGCCTCGTCGACGATCGCGGTGGTCAACGGCGGCTGCACCCGGTCGGCCACGTCGGTGACCAGCTGGTCGCGCAGGTAGTCGAAGCCCGCCTCGCTGACCGAGACGTAGGTGACGTCGCAGGCGTACGCGTCGCGCCGCTCCTGCGGGCTGGACGCCTCGTTGACCCAGCCGACGGTCAGGCCGAGCAGGGTGTAGACCGGCTCCATCCACTGGGCGTCGCGGCGGGCCAGGTAGTCGTTGACGGTGAGCACGTGCACCGGCCCGTTTCCGAGCCGGACGTGCCCGTACGCGGCGATCGCGGCGGTCAGGGTCTTGCCCTCACCGGTGGCCATCTCGGCGACCTTGCCGGAGAGCAGGGCCATCGCGCCGAGCAGCTGCACGTCGTACGGCCGCTGGTCGAGGCCGCGGCGGGCGGCCTCGCGGCCGATCGCGCAGATCTCCTCGTAGCCGGCGGCGGCACCGGCGGCCTCGGTCAGCTCGGCGTCGTCGAGCGCGGCGAGGTCGTCCTCGCGCGCCGCGATCGCCGGCAGCAGCTTCTCCAGCGGAGCAAGATCCACGGTCGAGCCCGGACGCTGGAGGAACCGCCGGAACTTGCTCTTGAACCGTTGCGACACACCCATGAGCGGCAACGGTACGCGATCCGGGCCGGCCCGCGGGGCCCGGCCGCCGGCATGTCGGCCCCGGGCGAGGGGGTCAGGCGACCAGGAGCTGGTGGGCGGCCAGCTCACGGTACAGCGGGTCGGTGGCGCTCAGCTCGGCGTGCGTGCCCACGGCCACCACCCGGCCGCCGTCGAGGACGACGATCTGGTCGGCGTCGACCACGGTGGCGAGCCGGTGCGCCACGATCAACAACGTCCGGCGGACGGCCACCGCGTCGATGGCGCGGCGCAGCGCGGCCTCGTTGCGCGAGTCGAGGTTGCTGGTCGGTTCGTCGAGCAGCAGCACCGGCGGGCCGGCCAGCAACGCGCGGGCGATTGCCAGGCGCTGCCGTTCACCCCCGGAGAGCAGCACGCCGCCCTCCCCCACCTGGACGTCCAGGCCCTGCGGGGTGCGCTGCGCCAGGTGGCCGAGGTTGACCTCGTCGAGGACCTCGTGCAGCCGGTCGTCGGTGGCGCCCGGCGTGGTGATCAGCAGGTTCTCGCGCAGCGTGCCGGCGAGCACGGGCGCCTCCTGCTCGACGTAGCCGAGCCGGGCCCGCAGCACGTCGCGGGGCAGGTCCCGCACGTCGGTGCCGTCGAGGCGGACCGCGCCGTCGCTCACCTCGTAGAAGCGTTCGACCAGCGCGAGCAGTGTCGACTTGCCGGCGCCGGAGGGGCCGACCAGGGCGGTACGCGTGCCCGCCGGCACCGCGAAACTGACCTCGCGCAGCACCGGCTCACCACCGGGGTAGCCGAACCCCACCCCGTCGAACTCGATCATCGGCGCGGGTCGGTGCGGGGTCACCGCGGAGGCGGGGGCCGGTCGGTCCGTCGCGCCCTCCGCCGGCACGGTCAGGATCTCCTCGATGCGGTGCAGCGCGCCCAGGCCGGACTGCAACTGGGTGTACGCGTTCAGCACCTGGGCCAGCGGCAGGGCCAGGAAGAACAGGTACATGACGAAGGCGACCAGGTCGCCGACGCTGATCGCACCGGCGGCCACCCGGGCGCCGCCGATGCCGAGCACCAGCAGGAACGCGCCCTGCACGGTGACCGAGCCGACGGGTCCGACCACCGCCTGCACGCGGGCGACCCGCAGCCCCGCGTCGTACGCGTCGCGGGCGCTGCCGGTGACGGTCTCGGTCTCCCGGGCCTCGGCGCGGCTGGCCCGGATGGTCCGGGCGGCGGAGATGGCCCGCTCCACCGCCGAGGTCATCTCGCCGATGCGTTCCTGGGCGACACGGGACAGCGCCCGGACCCGCCGGGCGAACGTGAGGGCGAAGCCCAGGCCCAGGCCCACCCCGAGCAGGGTGACGCCGAACAGCAGCGGGTCGAGCAGCACCATGGCGGTGCCGGCGCCGAGCACCATGACCGCACCGGTGACCGTCTCGAACAGCCCGGAGGTGACCACCGCACGCAACAGGGTGGTGTCCGAGCCCACCCGGGAGAGCAGGTCACCGGTGCGCCAGCGGTCGTACTCGGCGATCGGCAGCCGCAGCAGGTGCCCGGCCAGCCGCCGCCGGGTGCCGAGCACCAACCCTTCGGCGGTGCGTTGCAGCAGATAGGTGCGCAACCCGCCGATCGCCGCGCCGAGCACCACGAGGGCCACCAGCGCCGTCACGAGGTCGGACACCCCGACACCGCTGCCGACCCGGTCGAGCACCGACCGGGTCAGCAGCGGTTGGGCCAGTGACGCCGCCGCGCCGGCCAGCGACAGCGCGCCCACCACGGCCAGGGTGCCGCGGTGCTCACGCAGGTACGGCAGCAGCGCGGCCAGGCCGGGCGGCCGGCTCACCGGAGCGGTCATGCCAGGAACGGTAGTCGGCCCGGTCACGCGCCGACGCCAGGTCAGCCGGCCAGCACCACCTGAAGCTCCTGGCGGCGCCGCTGCGCCAGGTCGGTGAGCAGGGTGGGGGCCTCGTCGAACGGCACCACCGCCGAGACCACATGCTTGCGGATCACGTCCCCGTACGTGCGCAGCAGCTCGACGGTCTCGGCGGAGAGCCGCTCCCGGTCCCAGGTCGGGGCGAGCCCGCGCGGCACCCGGCCGATCTGCGCGCAGCGCAGCGCCAGCCCGTTGTGGTGGAACTCCTCGCCGAGGCGCACCGCATCCGCGCCGCCCTGATAGAAGGCGAGGTCGATGACCGTGCCCTGCGGTCGCAGCAGCCGCAGCGCGAGCTGCAACGCCCACGCCTGCCCCCGGCACTGGAACACCACGTCGGCGCCCCGGTCACCGGCGGTGTGCGCCCACCGGGTCTTCAGCACGGCCGCCGGGTCGTCCCCCTCGGGGTCGAGGGTCTCCAGGCCGAGCGCATCGGCGACCTGGCGGCGCTGCCCGGTGGGGTCGAGCACCACCACCGAGGCGGCACCGTGCCGCCGGGCGAACAGGGCGGTCAGCAGCGCCACCACGCCGGCGCCGACCACGGCGACCCGCCGGCCGCGTACGCCGTCGCCGAGCGAGCGGACGTCGGTGCCGTGCAGGTCGGCGGCGGCGTGCAGCAGACCGTTGGCGCAGATCGGGCCCATGTGCGCGACGTAGACGCCGAGCAGCGGGTCGAGGTCGTCGGGCAGTGGCACGAACCGCTCGGCGACCGGGTCGGCCAGCCAGCCGGTGCGGTGCCCGTAGGTCATGGCGCCGACCGCGCCCACCGCGACCGCCGGGGTGGCGCTCTCCACCACCCGCCCGACCTGCATGTACCCCAGCCGGGTCACCGGGTACGGGGTGCTCGCCGCGCCCGGCTGGAACAACCCGAGGTCGGCGTTCCAGGTGACGTTCAGGTAGGGATTCGTGCCCTTGACGTAGCTCAGCTCGGTGCCGGCGGAGACGCCGCTGAACAGCGTCTCCACCCGGAAGGTGCCGGGGCGCAGCGGCGCGGCGTCCTGGTCGACCAGCTCGACGCGGCCCGGCCCGGTGACCACCACCACCTTGTCACGCATCGACGGTCACCCCGGTGCTGAGCAGCGCCGGGTCGGTCGCCGTGGCGAGCCGCACGGTCTCGCCGGTGCGGGCCGAGTCGGCCACCGCGAGGGCCAGCCGGTGGGTACCCAGCGCCTCGGCGTACGGGACACGCACGTCGTCACCGACGCCACGCACCGCGTCGACGAAGGCGCGGTCCACAGCCACCCGGGCGGCCTCCGGGTCGGCCGGGACGTGCCGTTCACCGTCGGCGTCGCGGACGGTCAGGCCCTCCTCGGTGAGCGACAGCGCCAGCCCGTCGGCGAGGATCTCCAGCCCGGCGCGGTGCTTCCAGCCGAGCACACAGGCCGCGCCGAGGGTGCCCACCGCGCCGTCGGCGAAGCGCAGCACGGCGGTGGTCACCGAGTCGATGTCCGCCCCGTCCACCGGGGGCGGCGTGCCGTTGCCGTACGCGGTGACCTCGGTCACCTCCCCGACCAACGCCCGGATCAGGTCCAGCACGTGGGCGGCCTGCTCGACGACCGGGCCACCGGAGCGGTCCCGCCGCGCCCACCACGCCACCGGCGGCACCTTGTCCAGCCAGGCGCCGCTGACCATCCGCACCGGACGGTCGGCCAGCAGCTCGCGGGCCTCGTCGAGCACGCTGAGGTAACGCCAGTGGTGGCCCACGGCGGTCCGCAGCCCACGGCGGGTCACCTCGTCGGCGATCCGTTCGGCGGTGGCCAGGTCGACGGCGACGGGCTTCTCCACGAACATCGGCAGCCCGGCGTCGATCACCGCTTGCTCGGCCGGACCGTGCGCGAACGGCGGCACGCACACGTACACCGCGTCCGGCCCGGCGGCCAGCAGTTCGGCCACGTCGACGTACGCGCGCGCCCCGTGCTGCCCGGCCAGCGCGGCGGCCGCGTCGGGCACCACGTCGGTCACCCCGATCAGTTCGACGTCATCGAACCCGGCCAGCACCCGGGCATGGCGCTGTGCCACTCCCCCGGCACCGACCAGACCCACCCGGCATCTACGCATCCGACAACCCCTTCGAGGACGTTTCATGACCGATGGGAGCAGTCCCCTGAGCTGTGCGCAATCAAACGTTCATCCCCCGGGAACGCAGTGTCGTCACCTCCGTGATCAAGCTGTTGCCCTGGAGGCGGTTAGCGCGCGGTGAAGAGTGGGAACAACAGAACTCGGTTTTCTCCGCCCACGATTCTTAAGGGGTGCCAGTGCGGGATACGACATCGAGCGTGTCACCGGTGGTGGAGGCGTGGGCCACGTACCGGACCACTTCGGCGGCGGACTGGCCGGCACGCCGGCTGCTGCGCGCCAAGGGAGACAGCCGGGTCAGCGTGGTGCTGCCGGCGCGTAACGAGGAGGCCACCGTCGGCGCGATCGTGTCGACCATCCGGGAGCACCTGATGGACCGGATCGCCCTGGTCGATGAGCTGATCGTGGTGGATTCACGGTCGACCGACCGCACCGCGCAGGTGGCCCGGGCGGCCGGCGCGGAGGTGGTCAGCCAGGACGCGATGACCCGGGGCCTGCCCCGGCTCACCGGCAAGGGCGACGCGCTCTGGGCCGGCCTGGCCGCGGCCGAGGGCGACGTGGTGGCGTTCATCGACGCCGACCTGCGGGAGTTTCGGCCGCACTTCGTCAGCGGGCTGCTCGGCCCGCTGCTGACCGACCCGTCGGTCGACTTCGTGAAGGGCTTCTACCATCGGCCGTTGGTGGGTACCGCCAGCGTCGAACAGGACGGTGGCGGGCGGGTGACCGAGCTGATGGCCCGGCCGCTGCTCAACCTGTTCTGGCCGGAGCTGGCCGGCTTCGTGCAGCCGCTCGCCGGTGAGTACGCCGCCCGGCGCGACGTGCTCGCCCAGGTGCCGTTCGTCTCCGGGTACGGGGTCGAGACGGCGATGCTGATCGACCTGCTGGACCTGGTCGGTCTGGATGCCCTGGCGCAGGTCGACCTCGGTGAGCGCAAGCACCGCCACCAGGACACGGCGGCGTTGGGCCGGATGTCCGCGCAGATCATGTTGACCGCGTGGTCCCGGTTGCAGCGGCGTGGCTGGGCGAGCGCGGGGCTGTCGCCGGAGGCGCTGCTGACCCAGTTCCGGCGGGGTGGCTCGGACACGCTGCCGAACCTCGACCGCGAGATCGTGGTCAGCGATGTATCCATCGAGGAGCGTCCGCCGCTGGCTGAGCTGCGCCACCGGGTGCCCCGCCGACGGGTGGCCGCGGCGTGAGTGTCCGGGAGGGTGGCGTCCGATGAGCCTCACCGTGTTGATGAACGCCGGTCCGTGGCTGTCCGTGCCACCGCCCGGCTACGGCGGGATCGAGAACGTGATCGCCACGCTGGTGCCGGAGCTGCGGCGACTCGGCGTACGGGTGGTGCTCGCCTCGGTGGGCAGCAGCACCCTGCCGGTGGACGACCGGATGTCGGTCTTCGCCGACGGGCAGTTCGCCGCGTTGCAGCGTCCGTACAACCAGGTCTGCGGGATCGCCCAGGCGCACCTGGCCGGGGTGGTCCGCGAGCTGCACTCCCGCGACGACATCGACCTGGTGCACGACCACGTGGAGGCGGTCGGGTTGGCCACCCTCGCCGCGATGGGGCCGGCCGGGCCGCCGACCCTGCACACCCTGCACTGGGACCTGGCCAAGCACCCGGCGCTCTACGGCGGCCTGGACGGCGGCGACCGGGTCCGGGTCAACGGCGTCTCCGCGGCGCAGCTGGCCCGGGCGCCGCTGGCGCTGCGGGAGCACTCGGTGGGCCACGTGCACCTGTCCACCCCGCTGGCCGTGGACGCCGATCGTCGGCCTGGGCCGGAGAAGGGCGAGCACCTGCTGATCCTCGGCCGGATCAACCCGGGCAAGGGGCAGGACGTGGGCGCCAGACTCGCGCACCGGGTCGGGATCCCGCTGGTGCTGGCCGGTCCCGTCGGTCCGTACCATTCACCGGCCGCCCTGGCCTCGGCGGGCGACGAGGCCCGGCAGAACCCGGACGTCCGGTTCTTCCTCGACGAGGTGGCCCCGCACGTCGACGGCGACCTGGTCCGCTGGATCGGGACGGTGGCCGGTCAGGAGCGCGACGACCTGCTGGCCAGCGCCCGCGCCTCGCTGTTCCCGCTGCGCTGGGAGGAGCCCGGGGGTACGGCGGTGGTCGAGTCGCTGGCCCTGGGCACGCCGGTGGTGGCCACCGCCCGGGGTTGCCTTCCGGAGCTGATCGAGCACGGCCGCACCGGGCTGCTCACCACCGACGAGGAGGAGCTGGGTGACCTCGTGCTGGCCGCCGAGCTGCTCGACCCCGACGAGTGCCGGCGGGTGGCCGCGCGGCGGTTCACCCCGGCGGTGATGGCGCAGCGCTACGTCGAGCTGTACCAGCGCGTCCGCGAACTGGCCGGCGCACCGCGCCTGCAACCTGTCTGACCTGCCCTGGTGCCGCCGGCGGTTTGCCGTCGGCGGCAACGGGTAGCCGGCAGCGCGCACACCCGCCGCGCAGCGAGGAGCCGGTGATGGTCGGACCGATGGCGCACTCAAGGGCCCGGGCCAACCCGGCCGACGGCAGACCGCCGGTACGGCGCGCGGCCGCGACGGTGGCCGTGCTGTTCCTGCTGATCGGCGCGCTCGGTTTCGTGCCAGGCATCACCAGCGGTACGGGCAACCTGCGGTTCGCCGGCCACGGCTCGGGTGCCTTCCTGTTCGGCACCTTCCAGGTGTCGGTGCTGCACAACCTCGTCCACCTGCTCTTCGGGGTGGCCGGCCTGCTGCTGGCGCGGACGATCAGCGGTGCCCGCACGTTCCTGATCGGCGGCGGCGCCGTCTACCTGGTGCTCTGGCTCTACGGGCTGGCCGTGGACCACGACACCGGCGCGAACGTCCTGCCGGTCAACGACGCCGACGGCTGGCTGCACCTCGGCCTCGGCGTCGGCATGATCGCGCTGGGCCTGCTGACCGGTCGGCCACGGCGGTGACCTGCGTCCCGCCCACCGGTCGGTCCGGTTTGGCGCTGCGAGGCCTCGGGTAGTTGGCAGGTCCCGACCCACCAGCGAATCGAGGGACCTCCGATGCCCAGCCGGATCACCTGCGAGGTGCGCGACACGGCACCGGTGGCGGTCGTCCGGCTCACCGGCGCCCTGGACCTGGCCACCATGCGCTCGGTGCACCAGTCCCTGCAGGGGGCGCTGGCCACCCAGCCGGACGCCCTGGTGGTCGACCTCGCCGACGTCACCGTGCGGGACCGGCTGGCGCTGTCGGTCTTCGCCGCCACGGCCCGGCGGGCCGAGGAGTGGCCGGCCGTGCCGGTGGTGCTGTGCGCTCCCCCGCCCGACGCCGCGCGCTGGCTGGCCGAGTCGACGACATGCCGGGTGGTCCCCGTCTCGCGGGACTGCGCGGAGGCGACCCGGATCGCCGGTGCCTCCAGCGCACCTCGGCTGCGGGCCCGCCTCGATCCGGTCGCCGGAGCCTGCCGGCGGGCCCGGGAGTTGGTCGGTGACGCGTGTGCCCGGTGGAACCTGCCGGACGCCGCCGGCCCGGCCGCGCTGGTGCTCAGCGAACTGGTCGGCAACGTGGTCCGGCACGCGGGGACGCCGATGCAGGTGACGGTGACCCTGCGCCGGCCGTACCTGCACCTGGCCGTGGTGGACGGCAGCCGGGCGGCGGCCGAGCCGGCCGGGATGGACCTGCGTGCCGAGGGTGGGCGCGGGCTGCTGCTGGTCCGCGAGCTGGCCCAGCGGTGGGGCAGCGTGCCGGCCGGTCACGGCAAGGCCGTCTGGGCCATGCTGCCGGCGACCTGAGCGTTCGAGGCGGTTGCGCCGGTACCGGCGATCTGACCGAAATTACCGCTCTGGCCTGGTTACATGGTCAGAGGGCCGGGTAGGCACGCCCGTCCTTTCTGTCGTCACGACGGGGTGAGCAGCCATGCCCAAGCGGGTAACCACGGAACCCAGTCGCGATCGGGGCCCGGCGATCCTGGCACCGGCACGCTTCGGGGGCTTCCCCGGAGCGGTACGGGCGCCGATTCCCGGCAACTCGTTGATCAAGCTCCTCGCCACCACCGACCACAAGCAGATCGGCCTGCTGTACCTGCTGACCTCCTTCGGGTTCTTCCTGCTGGCCGGGCTACAGGCGATGCTCATGCGCGCCGAGCTGGCCCGTCCGGGGATGCAGTTCCTCTCCTCCGAGCAGTACAACCAGCTCTTCACCTCGCACGGCGCGGTGATGCTGCTGCTGTTCGCGACGCCCGCGGCCTTCGGCTTCGGCAACTTCATCGTGCCGATCCAGATCGGCGCGCCGGACGTGTCGTTCCCCCGCCTCAACGCGCTGGCCTACTGGCTGTACCTGTTCGGCGGGCTCATGGTGGTCGGCGGATTCCTCGCACCGGGCGGTTCGGCGGACTTCGGCTGGACGGCGTACACCCCGCTGAGCAGCGTGGAGAACAGCCCCGGCGTGGGCGCGAACATGTGGGTGGTCGGCCTGGTCGTCTCCGGGTTGGGCACGATCCTCGGCGCGGTCAACCTGATCACCACGATCCTGACCCTGCGCGCACCCGGGATGACCATGTTCCGGATGCCGATCTTCACCTGGAACATGCTGTTCACCAGCGTCCTGGTGATCCTGGTGTTCCCGCTGCTGGCCGCCGCGCTGCTGGCGCTGTCGGCCGACCGGCTGCTCAACGCGCACGTGTTCGACGCGGCGACCGGTGGCCCGATGCTCTGGCAGCACCTGTTCTGGTTCTTCGGCCACCCCGAGGTGTACATCATCGCGTTGCCGTTCTTCGGCATCATCACCGAGATCATCCCGGTGTTCTCCCGCAAGCCGCTGTTCGGATACACCGGCATCGTGCTGGCCACCATCGCGATCACCGTGCTGTCCATGACGGTCTGGGCGCACCACATGTTCGCCACCGGTCAGGTGCTGCTGCCGTTCTTCAGCATCCTCAGCTACCTGATCGCGGTGCCCACCGGTGTGAAGTTCTTCAACTGGATCGGCACCATGTGGAAGGGGCAGATCACCTTCGAGACGCCGATGCTGTTCGCCATCGGCTTCCTGGTGACGTTCCTGCTCGGCGGCCTCACCGGGGTGCTGCTGGCCAGCCCGCCGGTCGACTGGCACACCCACGACAGCTACTTCGTGGTGGCGCACTTCCACTACGTGGTGTTCGGCACCGTCGTCTTCGCGCTGTTCGGCGGCTACTACTTCTGGTGGCCGAAGATGACCGGGCGGCTGCTCGACGAACGCCTCGGCAAGGCGCACTTCTGGACCATGTTCATCGGCTTCCACGGGACCTTCCTGGTGCACCACTGGCTGGGCAACGAGGGCATGCCCCGCCGGTACGCCGACTACCTGCCCAGCGACGGTTTCACCACGTTGAACACTGTCTCCAGCGTGTTCGCCTTCATCCTGGGCCTGTCCACCCTGTTCTTCATCTACAACGCCTGGAAGTCCTGGCGGTACGGGGCGATGGTGACGGTCGACGACCCGTGGGGCTTCGGCAACTCCCTCGAGTGGGCCACCAGCTGCCCACCGCCGCTGCGCAACTTCGACCGGATGCCCCGGATCCGCTCGGAACGGCCGGCGTTCGACCTCAAGTACGGCCCGCTCGTCGCCGACCTCGGCCGGGACCTGCCGCAACGCACCACCAAGCCACCACAGCACTTCGCCGAGGAGCTGCGCATGGAGCACCACGCTCCCGAGTCGCCCGCCGCCGAGGGCGCGCACGGCGCCCGCGACGCCGTCGACTACCAGCCGGCGCCGCGCTCCGGCGCCCGGCCGGTGGACGTGCCGGAGCCCGAGGGCGTACGCCGGCCGAGCTTCGAGCAGAGCGACGCGCCCAAGGACAGCGAGGACGCGCCCAAGCCGCACGAGCGGTGGCGGCACCCGCACAGCGACGGCAACCCCGAGGACCGCTGATCGGCGTAGGCCGGAAGAGGGCCGACACCTCGCGGGTGTCGGCCCTCGTCGCGTGCGATGGGCGGGTCAGTCCCGCGCGGGCGCCAGTCCGGCGGCGGTGAGCGAGCGGCGTACCGCGGGCTGCACCCGGGTCAGCCGCAGCGGCACCCCGGTCCGGGCGGCCGCGTCCCGGCCGGCCATCAACGCGGCGATTCCGCCCGCGTCGAAACCGCCCGCGCCGACCAGGTCGACGACGACCTCGCTGGGTTGACCGGTGACCGCCTCCAGCATGGCCCGGCGCAGCTGGTCCGCGCCGTCGCGGTCGACCTCGCCGCCGACCTCCACCACCACCCGGTCGCCGTTCTGCTTCACCGAGATCCGGGTCTTGCCCGGGTCCGGTTCGGCGGCGCCGTTCTGCCAGGGCGGCGGCGCGTCGGCGAGCATCGCCTGACGCAACCAGGTCAACGCCCGCGACAGCAGCCGGGACACGTGCATCTGCGAGATGCCGAACCGGGCGGCGATCTCCGCCTGGGTCTGGTTGCCGTAGAACCGCATGGCCAGGATGCGCCGCTCCCGCCAGGGCAGTCGGTGCAGCAGACCGCTGACCGTGACCCGGTCGTCGACCGATTCCAGCGCGTTGTCCGACTCGCCGACCAGGTCACCGAACTCGGCGGAGCTCTCGCCGCCGACCGGCGCGTTGAGCGAGGCCGGGCTGTAGCCGGCCGCCGACTCCAGCGCGGCGAGGATCTCCTCCTCCGGCGTCTCCAGCCGGGCCGACAGCTCGGCCACCGACGGCGCCCGGGACAGCTCGCTGGTCAGCGCGGCGGTGGCCTGCCCCACCTCGAGGATCAGGTCGCGCAGCCGGCGGGGCACGTGCACGCCCCAGGTGCGGTCTCGGAAGTGCCGTTTGATCTCGCCGACGATGGTGATCGCGGCGTACGCGGTGAAGGAGCCCCGTTCCGGGTCATAGCGGTCGACGGCGTTGACCAGCCCCAGGCGGGCCACCTGCTCAAGATCCTCCAGTGGCTCTCCGCGCCCCCGGTAGCGGCGGGCGAGCCGGCCGGCGAACGGCAGTGCGAAGCGGACCAGGTCGTCGCGTGCCTCTCCACGCCGCTCGGGCGGCAGCCCGGCGATCCGGGCCGCGTACGCCAGCGCCGCCGCGTCGAGGTCCTCCAGACCTCGCTCGGTGGGTGGTGGTGTGGTCGTGCTCGTCTGTCCGAACATCCGCGCCTCCCTCAGGAAGGTCCCCCGCCCGGATCGGGAAACCGGTCGTGCGCGTGGTCGAGCCACGCACCGGGCCGGAAAAGGTGGGTCAGTGACTGGGATGCCAGCGGGTGACAACGCCTGCACGCGACGCGATCAGGGCGTCGCAGCCAGCGATGTTCCCGCTCCGTAGGTACTCAATCACGGGACCCCGGGTTCGCGAGGATGTTTCGGCGTCCTCGCCTCAGGAGACCAACAACCCCTGGTGGCGGCCACTCTCGCCGAGGATGGAGAGGGCCTCTGCGGCCCCCAGGGAGGGCGGTGTGGGCAGGTCGTACGGCTGGGCGCGCAGCACCTCCGTGGCCCGGCGGGTCGGTACCGAGGTCACCGGGTAGCCGCGGGCCGCGGTGCGGTCCAATGCCCGACGACGCCGACCGAACCCGGCGACGGCCAGCCACTGCGGCAGGCCCGCCAGCGCGGGCGAGCGCATCCCGGGCGGTTCGGGCAGCACGTCCACGGAGGTGAACGCCTCGCTGCCGGCCAGCCACCACTCGGCCTCGTCGACGCTGCGCCGGGTGGCGTTCTCACACCAGTACGGCACCAGCCCCGCCCGCACCACCTGCCACGGATCGAGCAGCCGGCCGCACTCCACCACCAACCGGTCACCGGTCTTGCCGGCGGCGCGCAGCCAGCGCCGGTACAGGTCGGCGACCCCCGCGCTGAGCGCCGCCGGGCGAGGCACGAGCACCCGGTGCAGCGGGTGTTCGCGGCGGGCCGCCCAGTCCCGCGCGGACAACTCGAAGCCCGAGTCGACGCCGTGCTCGGCGTAACCGGACGGCGCGGACATCTGCGGTGGTTCCCACCGGGTGGCGTCACCGCCGACGGAACGCAGCACCTGCCGCAGCGCGTGGCTGTCCGGGTGGAAGTCCACCGGGTCCAGCCCGCTGGCCGGGCAGCCGACCTGGAAGCTGTGCCCCGCGCTGTGCTCCAGCACGGGCCAGGTCCGCGCGTCACGGACCAGCACGACGGGGGCGCCCGGGGCCAGCCGGTCGGCCAGGAACTGCCCGTACGCGGCCGGCAGGGCCTGCCAGGCGGCGGCCAGCGACACGGTCACCCCGGTCAGCGGTCCCCGGCTGGCCGGGCAGTGCACCTGGCGCAGGTGCAGGTCGGCGTTGCCGGCGAGCAGCCGGGTGGCCAGTGCCGCGCCGTGTTGCAGCGCGTCCGCCGGGCGGTCCACCGCGCCGTCGGTCCAGTGCACGGTCATCTCGAACCCGGCCGGGAGCCACGGAACGCCGAGGGCCACCGCGAGGTGCGCCGCCGCGCCGTGCGGCGACCCGATCAGCACCCCGGGGTAGCGCTGGCGCGGGTACTGGTCGACGAACCAGCGGGCCACGCGGGCGGCGTCCACCTCGTCGACCTGGGCGGCGGTGAGCGCGACCCGACCGGCGGCCCGGCTGACGGCGGCGCGGCGCACCGGCTCGGGCGCGCCGGGGAACCGGGACATCGGCCCGGCGTGCCCCAGGTCGGCGCAGTCCGTGCCGCGCAGCGCGCGGGCGGTGGCGGCGACCAGCACCCGGGCGGCGCTGCCCACGGCCACGACCCGGTCGCCGGCCAGACCGGCACCGTCGGCCATGAGCCCCTTGCGCACCTTGTGCACCGGCCCCACCTTGCCTCGTTCGCTCACCACGCGGTCCGGCTTCCCGTCCCGATGGGGTTCAAACGGGGCATCACCCTCCCGGCGGCACAATCCGCTGGTCGGCGGGGTGCGCCGGTCATCATCGGCGTTCGGTCGCTCGGGTTTCGGCGGAGCCAGGGTGGGCACTTCCGGGGCCATGCGCACCGACGACGCCAGCGAGCCCGCTGCCGCCACGATCACCCCGTACGAGGACGGACCGCTCCTGGTCCGCGGCGACTTCGCGCTGGTCACCCCCGACGGGGAGCGGATCGACGCCCGCCGGGGCACGGTGGCGTTGTGCCGCTGCGGCAAGTCGGCGCTCAAGCCGTTCTGCGACGGCACCCACAAGCTGGTCAACTTCCGCGCGGGCACGGCCCGCGAGGGCTGAGCCGCCGCTCCCCGCCCGTCGCCGTCCCGCGAACGCGCCGCCGCTGCGCCGGTCAGGCGACGGTGGGCTGCGCCGGCGGCACCATGGCGGTGGACGCCGTCGCGGTGAGCGAGACGGTGGGCGGCAGGGGCGGCGGTGCGACGGGTGAGACGGTGGGGACGGCGGAGCGCAACGAGCTGCGGCCGGCGGCCCAGCTGTCCAGCAGGTGCGCGGCGAACAGCCGGTCCACCGCGAGCCCGGCCGCCGCGCCGAAGAGCACGTCGGGGGCGAGGGCCGGCTCGGCGCGGACCAGGCCACCGCACAGGTCGTGCGCGGCGATCTGCTCGTGCACCGCGTCGGCCTCGACGTGCTCGTCGTAGAAGCGGGTGGCGACCTCGTCGAAGCCGAGCCGGCGCAGCCCGTTGCCGTAGCGGCGGTTGGGCAGCGAGGACGTCATCTCGAACGCGGCCAGGTGCCCGAGCAGCGCTCCCCGCAGGCGTCGGTGCAGCCCGAACAGCGACATCAGGTTGTTGGTCGCCAACGTCACGGCGGGCGCCGCGTCCAGGTGGGCGCCGTAGCCGGTGTCCAGGCCCAGACGGTCGAGGGTGCGCCGGAACAGCTCCGCGTGCATCCGGTCCAGCCGGCCATTGCCGTACTCGTCGGTCTGGATCTCCACGAGGGCGGCCTTGGCCTCCCCGTCGATGCGGGGCAGCGCCCAGCTGTGCGGGTCCGCCTCGCGCAGGTGGTAGACGGAACGGTGCACGACGAACTCGCGGAACTGGGCGAGGTCGGCCCGCCGCTGCAGGGTCGCGGCCAGCGCCGGCCCGTCGTCGGCCGCGACCAGCTCGGCCAGCCCGGCCGCCACCCCGGCGGCGGGCACCCGTGGGGCGCCGACCAGCCGGCGCAGCGCCGCCTCGAAGGGCCGCTCGGCGCGGGCGCGCAGGCCCAACAGCGTCGGCTGCCACTCCCAGTCCTCGTCGACGCCCCGCCAGCCGCGGTAGTGCAGCTCGTAGCAGAGGAACAGGGTCAGTTGCAGGTCCTCGTCGGTGAGCGGGTCCGCCGGGTCGAGGTCGGCGCCGAGGCTCGCCGGCAGGTCGTGCGGAGCACGCCGCAGGGCGTCGGTCACCGCCGCGGACAGCGCACCGCGCGGCTGCGGCAGGGGCGCGGGACCGTAGCGGCGGTCGGTGGGCTCCGGCATGTGTCCTCCAGCGTCGTCGGCCGGTACTGATGCCCCTGAGCAGGACGCCTAAACGAGATCCTGCGCGGCCACCGTACGTTCGGTCTGCTCCCGCACCTTCCGGGCGGCCGCCCCGTCGGCGTACAGGCCGCGCAGGTCGGCGAACGCCGGCTCCGGCGGCGCCAGCGGCACCGCCGGGTCGACGACGGCCTCCAGTACGCAGGGACGGTCCGCGGCGAGGGCCTCGTCCCAGGCCGCGCCGATCAGTTCCGGGCGGTCCACCCGGACGCCGTGCAGCCCGAGCAGCCGGGCCCAGCCGGCGTACGGCACGTCGGGTCGGCGCTGGGTGGGGTCGCCGGACGGCTGCCGCCCGCCGCCCATGCCGTTCTGGTCCCGGTTGTTGAGCACCAGCACCACCAGTCGCGGGTCGCGCCACGACTGCCAGTGGTGCGACACGGTGATCAGCTCGGCGAGTCCGTTGAGCTGCATGGCGCCGTCGCCGACCAGGGCGACCACGGGTTGGTCGGGTACGGCCAGCTTGGCGGCCACCGCGTACGGCAGGGCACAGCCCATCGAGCCGAGGGTGCCGCAGAGCTGCGCGTTCACCCCGGGCGGCAGGGCGAGGTGCCGGGCGTACCAGTAGAGGACCGAGCCGACGTCGACCGCGACCGAGCCGACGCCCGGCAGCCGGCTGGACAGCTCCTGGAGTACGAGCTGCGGGTTGATCGGCTCGGCCGGCGCTGCGGCCCGGTCGGCGGCCTCGGCCCGCCAGCGGTCCACCGAGTTCTCCACGGTGGCCCGCCACTGCGGGTTGGGTCGGTCGGGCACCCGGGCCAGCAGTGCCCGCAGCGTCTCGGCGGCGTCGCCGACCAGCGGCACGTCGGCCGGGTAACGGGTGCCGATGCGCCGGCCGTCGATGTCGATCTGCACCGTGCGGGTCTGCCCCGGCATCGGGAAGTAGTCCGTCCACGGGTCGTTGGTGCCGACCAGCAGCAGCGTGTCGCAGCCGCCCATCAGCTCCGCCGCGGCCGGGGTGCCGACCTCGCCCAGCACCCCGGCGTGGAACGGCAGCCGCTCGTCGAGGACCGGCTTGCCCAGCAGCGAGGTGGCCACCCCGGCACCGAGCCGGTCGGCCAGCTCGACGATCTCCGCGGCGGCGCCCCGCCCGCCCTGGCCCACCAGGATCGCGGTGCGCTGACCGCTGCCGAGCAGCTGCGCCGCGGCTTCCAGGTCCACCTCGTGCGGCAGGACGCGGGCCAGCGGCTCACCGGGCGTCGCCGAGATCACCCCGACCGCGTTGGTCTGCAGGTCGGGCACCAGGGCCTCCTGCAGATGCCGGGGCAGCACCACGCAGGTCGGGCTGCGGGTCGCCGCCGCCGTACGGAACGCCTGGTCCAGCAGCCCCGGTACGTCCTGCGGACTGCGGCCGTAGCGGACGAACTGGTTGCACACGTCGGCGAAGAGCCGGCTCAACCCGATCTCCTGGTGTGCGCCGCCGAGCGGCCCGGAGATGTCCTCGCCGACGATCGCCACGACCGGTTTGCTGTCCAGTTTGGCGTCGTACAGGCCGTTGAGCAGTTGGACCGCGCTGGGTCCCTGGGTGGCCAGGCACACGCCGATGCCGCCGGTGAACTTGGCGTGCCCGGTGGCCATGAACGAGGCCGTCTCCTCGTGTCGGGCCGGGATGAACGCCGGGTCGCCGCCGGTACGCTCCAACGCCTCGATGATCGGCGCGATCGCCTCGCCCGGGTATCCGAACACGCGGGGTACCCGCCAGGCCAGCAGCCGCTGCACGACGAGGTCGGCCACGTACCGCTCAGCCATTGCCGCGCCCCGGAGTGCTGGGGTCGACGTAGCGCAGCACCGCGCCGACGCCGTCGGCGAGTTCGGGTGCCTCGTCCGGGCCCAGCACGGTCAGCGCCGCGTCGGTGCCGACGAGGGCCCGGATCAGCGCCGCGTCGGCGCGGACCCGCTGCGGGTCGGCCACCGACATGGCGGCCAGTTGCCCCGCGTCGACGGCGATCTCGGTGGGTTCCGGGCCGATCCACAGCTCACCGTTGGCCGACGGGTCGTCGACGATGATCATGGTGTCCACCTGGTTGCGTTGCAGCGCGGAGACGACCGCGTCGAGACCGGCGCCGACGTCCTCCTGCACACCGAACTTGTCCAGCGCGGCGGCGATCCGCTGGTCGGCGACCTCCGCGATGGTCTGCACGGTGAGGTCGTCGAGCAGGCTCTGGTCCGCGCCGCCAGCCCGGGAGCCGGCGTCGGTGCGGACCACCAGGTCCTGCCAGCGCTCGGGCATCTGGGCGGCGATCATGCCGGTGGCCCGTACGTCGCCAGCGACCACCACCACGTCCGCGCCGACCTTGTCGGCCAGTTCCACGGTCGCCGCGGTGACGTCGCCGGCGTTCTGGTGCCACGCCTCCATGGCGGCGCGCTGGTACCGCGACTGGGACCAGCCGCCGGGCTGCACGCGACGCAGCGGGAAGCTCGCCCGGCCGGCGACGTGCGCCCGTCGGGGCACCCCGCCGGCGCTGACGGCCATCGCGTCGGCGCCGACGCGGTCGGCCACCACCCGCACCCAGGACACCTGTTCGCCGCGCTGGGCGAGCAGCGGCATCACGTGCGGGAGCGGACCGCACGTGGCCAGGTCGCGCAGTGGCGGCGCGGACAGGTACTCGGAGAGCACCACCCGGCCGTGACTGGCGAAGACCGCGAGGCCGTAGTCCCCGACCATCGGGTCGTGTCCACGGATCACGCGGTCCAGCGCGGCGATGCTCGCCTCGTCCGCCCCCTGCTCACTGAGGCGACTCTGCAGGGCACGCCAGCGCAGGTCCAGCGCGGGATGGGCGTCCTCCGTGTCGGCGGAGGCATCCAGGTACACCGAGCACCACGGCCCGGGATGGTCGTAGAGCGGGCGCAGGAAGGACAGCTGCATGCTCGACCCCTTTCCAGCTCGGCCCCCCGCTTACCCTGCTCGCCCGGGATGTCACCTCACGGCCGTGAGCCCGTGACCAGGTTTCATTCACGTCGTTCAACCGGCGAGATCGATACGATCAGTGAACGGAAGCGGACTCTCGGTGGTGGAAATGGACAGCGGACTCGATACCCGACACATCGTGCACCCGACGGAGCGGATCGTCACCGGACGGTTGATCCGCCTGCTCGACGGCTACACCCGCGAGGTACGCATCGGTCAACCGGTGCTGGTGGCCGTGCTCTCCGCGGCGGCTGTCGCCCGGCTCCCCGCGCTGCTGCTGCGCTCGCTGTTCTCGTTCGGCGGTGGAGGCACCCGGCGGCGCTGGAAGCAGTTGAAGCAGGGTCCGGAATACCTGGTGACGCCGGTCCGGCTGCGCAACACCGCCGGTCAGCTCTGCGAGGTGGAGTTGCACGGCCACCTGCCGCAGAGCGCGCTGCACCCGGCGGACCATCTCCAGCTCACCCTGCGCCCGCAACGTGACCCGGAGCTGCCGCCCCGCATCGAGCGGATCGTCAACCTCACCACCGGGCAGTTGCTCACCCCGCGTACCGCGACGCTCTGGTCGCATCTCGGCCCGCCGCTGCTGTTGCAGGCGATGCTGGGGGCGATGCTGCTCATCGGCGTCGTGGCCTGTTCGGCGCTGACCTGACCGCTGGGGCCGGGAACCCGGCCCGAGTGCGGGAAGGGTCAGCCGACCGGGGCGGGCTCGCGGGCCGGTTCGCGGTCGACGCCGAGCATCCCCCGGCGGCGGGCCCAGCGCTCGTAGGCCAGGGTGGCGAACGGCGGCACCGCGCTGGCCAGCGCCACGACCGTCGCGAGCAGGCTCCACCGGTGCAGCCGGGCGACCGCCAGCACCAGCAGGACGTACGCGACGAACAGGCCGCCGTGGATCGGGCCGAAGATCTTGACGCCCAGCTCGTTGCCGGGCGGACCGTACTTGACGGCCATCCCGATGAGCAGGGCCAGCCAGGAGCACGCCTCGGCGATCGCCGCCGCGACGAACAGTCGGGTCACCTTCTCGCGCATCCCCACGCCACCACCTTCCGGGGCGCAATGCTAGCTGGGCGCCTCAGCTGGGTAGGAAAGAACCATCGGGTCTTCCCCGCCCGCCGATCACGTGCGAGGTTAGGGGGACCAGCGGTGACAGGGTGGTGACCATGGGCGAGGACGTCGGCGTGCGAACCTTCAGTCGGGAGGATCGGGCCCGCTATCGCGAGAAGGTCCGCCGCTGCCTGGATGTCTTCGCCGAGATGTTGCGCGAGTCGCGGTTCGACGTCGACCGGCCGATGACCGGCCTGGAGATCGAGCTGAACCTGGTCGACGAGGCGTCCAATCCGGCGATGCGCAACGCCGACGTGCTGGCGGC
Source organism: Micromonospora sp. ALFpr18c (assembly GCF_008868155.1). Taxonomy (GTDB): domain Bacteria; phylum Actinomycetota; class Actinomycetes; order Mycobacteriales; family Micromonosporaceae; genus Micromonospora. The sequence goes on along the minus strand of NZ_WBKR01000029.1, from coordinate 17,944 downwards.
CATCTCCGACCCGAGCTTCCAGACGGAGCTGGGCCAGTTCAACGTCGAGATCAACGTGCCTCCGCGTCGACTGACCGGCACCGGCACCGCGGACTTCGAGGAGACCGTGCGGGCCAGCCTCAACGCCGCCGAGGTGAAGGCCCGGACGATCGGCGCGCACATGGTCATGATCGGGATCCTGCCGACGTTGCGCCCCGAGCACCTGACCGCCGAGACGCTCTCGGCCAACCCCCGCTACAAGCTGCTCAACGAGCAGATCTTCGCGGCCCGCGGTGAGGATCTGCCGATCGCCATCAGCGGCGTGGAACGGTTGGCGGTCACCGCCGACACGATCACCCCGGAGGCCGCCTGCACCAGCACGCAGTTCCACCTGCAGGTCAGCCCCGCCCAGGTCGCCGACTACTGGAACGCCGCCCAGGCGGTGGCCGGCATCCAGGTGGCGGTGGGCGCGAACTCACCGCTGTTCTTCGGCCGGGAGTTGTGGCGCGAGACCCGGATCCCGCTGTTCCAGCAGGCCACCGACACCCGGTCGGAAGAGATCAAAGCCCAGGGGGTACGCCCCAGAGTCTGGTTCGGCGAGCGGTGGATCACCAGCGTGTTCGACCTGTTCGAGGAGAACGTGCGCTATTTCCCGGCACTGCTGCCGGTGTGCGACCCGGAGGACCCGACGCAGGCCCTCGCGGCCGGTGAGGTGCCCAATCTCGCCGAGTTGCGCCTGCACAACGGCACCATCTACCGGTGGAACCGCCCGGTGTACGACGTGTCGCGCGGCCGACCGCACCTGCGGGTGGAGAACCGGGTGCTACCGGCCGGCCCCACCGTGCTGGACACCATCGCCAACGGGGCCTTCTACTTCGGACTGGTCCGCGCCCTCGCCGAATCGGACCGGCCACTGTGGTCGCAGATGTCGTTCAGCGCCGCCGAGGAGAACTTCACCAGCTGCGCCCGGCACGGGCATCGACGCGCAGGTGTTCTGGCCCGGTCTCGGCTACCTGCCCGTCACCGAGCTGGTGCTGCGCCGGTTGCTGCCGATGGCGCATCACGGCCTGGACCGGTGGGGGCTCGACCCGGCCGAACGCGACCGACTGCTCGGCATCATCGAGCAGCGCTGCATGACCGGCCGCAACGGGGCGAGCTGGCAGGTGGAGACGCTGCACCGGTTGGAGTCGGCCGACCACCTGGACCGGCCGGCGGCGCTGCGCGAGGTGGTCCGCCACTACGTGGATCTCATGCACAGCAACCGCCCGGTGCACGAGTGGCCGATCCCCTGAGGAGGGCCTACTCCCGCGGGCGGACCCACGGGGACGGGTCGTCGCGCAGCCGGCTGTAGAGGTAGCCGTCCTGCCACCGGCCGGCCCGAAACTCGCAGGCACGCACCACACCGTCGAGCTGGAAGCCGGCCTTCTGCAGTGACCGCTGCTCGGCGACGTTCTCCGGGTGGGTGCCGGCCTGGATGCGGTGCGCCGGGGTGTGCGCGAACAGGTAGTCGCAGAGCAGCGCCTGCGCCCGCCAGCCGACGCCCCTGCCCCGCCACTCGGGAAGCAGCACGATCCCGACCTCCCAGTACGAGGCCCTGCCGCCGTAGCGGCCGGACAGGTAGCTGACGAAACCGGCGGCGTGGCCCTGCTCGACCTCGACGATGAGGCGCCCGTCGTCGACACCCAGCCAGCCGTCAACGGCGAAGCGCCGCACGGGCGCGCCCGGGTCGCGGAAGCCGGCCCAGTCGAGCCCGATCAGGCCGGGCTCGACGCAGAACCGCCGGAACATCGCCAGGTCGGCCTCGCCCACCGGCCGCAGCCGAACGGCGAGCCCGTCCCTCGTGGATGCTGCCGGGTCCGCACTCTCCATTCACGACACGCTAGCCGCCCCGACGCGCGGGCGTGGGCCCCGCAGGGCCATCGATCCGGCCGACCAGGACCCTCGACGCCGGCCCGGTGGTGCTGACCTGCTCCGCGTCGGCTGCGATCAACCGCGCGGCGTGGGCACCCCGAAGAGATCGATGATGCCGCCGGGCAGCTGGGCGAGCAGGTCGTGCCGATCGTCGTCGTCGAGCGCCTCGGCGACGGTGCGCAACACCGCCTGAGCGTGTTGACGCACCTGGTCCGCGTCCGCGACCTGCTCCCGGTCGCCGACGTGCTTGAGGAACTCGCCGATGTCCCACTTCCGGCCCTGCGGATTACGGGTGACGGACGTGTCCAGCCGATCCGGTAGCTGCGCCGCCAGGTTGTCGGCCTCCCGTCCGGCGAGCCGTTCACCGAGCACCGACAAGACGGCCTGCACCGACCGCACGGCCTCGTTCTCCCCGAGGCCCGCGCTCTGCCGTACCGTGGCGATCATCTGCTCGTAGTCCATGACCCGCTCCTTCGGTTTCCCTCGGTGTTGAGGCCTGCCGTTGGACGAACGGGGCGAGTTCCCCGGGTCGCTGACCACAAACGGGTGCGCACGCCGAGCCGGACGTCGCGGCAGCCGGCGGGCAGGGCCTCAGATCTCGCCGCGAACCAGGCGCAGCAGGCGGTCGAGGACATGGCGTCCGCTCACCCGCAGGCCGTCGTGCTCGTACTCGTTTATGACCCAGGGGCGCAGGCCGCGCACCGCTCGCGCCGTGACCAGCGAATCGTCCGTGTCGACGTACATGTCGTCGTGGTAGATCGCGGCGGCGACCGGCACCTCGTTGCGGGCCAGCTGCTCCGGGTCGTACAGGTCCGGCCAGTCCGTCCGCTGCGCCAGCAGCTCCGCCACCGCGCCGAGCGGGGCCAGCGCGGGATCGGTGTCGACCATCCACGGGTAGATCATCTCGCCGGTCAGCAGCACCGGCCGGTCCCCCGCCAACGCCCGGTCGACGTCGAACCGCGGGAACTCGGCCCGTACCCGCTGGGCCGCCCACCCGGTGGCGTGCGGCGTCACCGCACGCTGGCCGTAGGTCGCCTCGTGCAACAGCGCGTAAAGCGGGCGGCCCGCGTACGACAGTTGGCGCTGCACCTCGGCAAGGAACGTGTCGGAAAGCTGCTGGTCGGGCATCCCGGGCAGGAAGGCGTCTTCGAGCAGATAGTGCAGGGCGTGCGAGCCGTCGCCGGCGCGCCTCGGCCAGGACCATTTCCAGCAGGGCCGCGCCGATCCCGCTGTCACGCAGTTCCGGCACCACGTACACCGCCTGCACGTCCCCGGTCCGGCGGTGCCGGTGCGTGGGTGCCGGTGCGTGGGTGCCGGTGCGTGGGTGCCGGTGCGTGGGTGCCGGTGCGTGGTCAGCGACCATCAGCCAGGCTCCACAGGCACCGCACCCCCGGGGGGTCGGGCATCGCCACAGCGACCCACGCCCGCTCAGACCGTGAGGAGCACCTTCGTACAGTCGTCCTGCTTCTTCTGGAAGATCTTGTAGCCCTTGGGTGCGTCGCGCAGCGGCATCCGGTGGCTGACGATGAAGCTCGGATCGATGTCGCCGCGCCGGATGCGGTCCAACAGCGGTCGGGTGTAGCGCTGCACGTGGCACTGACCGGTCCGCATGATCAGTGACCGGTTCATGAACGCGCCCATCGGGAACTTGTCGACGAAACCCCCGTACGCGCCGACGACCGCGACCACCCCGCCGGAGCGGCAGGCCAGGATCGCCTCCCGCAGCGCGAACGGCCGTTCCGTCTCGGTGCGGGTGGCCTGCTTGGCCCGGTCGTACGCGTACATGGCGGCGTTGCCGTGGTGGCCCTCCAGGCCGACGGCGTCGATGCAGGCGTCCGGCCCCCGCCCGGCGGTCATCTCGTTGAGCGTGTCGAGCACGTCGGCCTCGTCGTAGTTGATCGTCTCGGCGCCGGCGTGCTCCTCGGCCAGCCGCAGCCGGTACGGGAACCGGTCGATGACGATCACCCGTTCCGCGCCGAGCATCCGGGCGCTGGCGGCGGCGAGCAGCCCGACCGGCCCGGCACCCCACACGGCGATCACCTGCCCGGGCTTGATGTCGCACATCTCGGCACCCATGTAGGCGGTGGGGAACACGTCGGCGAGCAGGACCGCCTGGTCGTCGGGGACGTCCTCGGGCACCTTGAGCGGGCCGACGTCGGCGAACGGCACCCGCGCGTACTCGGCCTGGCCGCCGGCGTACCCACCGAGCAGGTGCGAGTAGCCGAAGATGCCGGCCGGCGAGTGGCCCATGACCTTCTCGGCGATACCGGCGTTGGGGTTGGAGTTCTCGCACACCGAGTAGAGGCCACGCTGGCAGGAGGAGCAGTGCCCGCAGGCGATCGGGAAGGGCACGACCACGCGGTCGCCGGGCTTGAGATTGCGGACCTGCGGACCCACCTCGACCACCTCGCCCATGAACTCGTGGCCGAGGATGTCGCCCTTGCGCATGGCGGGGATGTAGCCGTGGTAGAGGTGCAGGTCCGAGCCGCAGATCGCGGTGGTGCTGATCCGGACGATCGCGTCCCGCGCGTTCATGATCGTCGGGTCGGGTACGTCGATCACCCGGACGCTGTCGGTGCCCATCCAGACGTTGGCCTTCATTCTCGGTCCCTTCGACGTTCGGGCGGTCAGCGGCGGGACGCCGGCAGCGGCTGCGCGGGACGCTGCATGGCCTGCTGGCGTACGGAGATGCCGTTGGGGCTGCCCTCGGAGCGGACCACCTCGCCGGTCTCCAGCACCTGCTTGAACCGGCGCAGGTCATCGCGGACCTGCTGCTCGGGCTCCTCGCCGAACAGCTTCGCCACCACCCGACCGAGCGCGCCGGCGGGCGGGGCGTAGCGCAGTCGCACCCGCACCTCCGTGCCCCGGTCGCCGGGGGCGGGCACGAAGGCGACCCGCCCGGCATTCGGCACACGGGTGCCCGGTAGCGACCGCCAGGTGATCGACCTGTTCGGTTGGTCGTCGACGATCTCGGCGCGCCACTCGACGCGGTGACCGGCCGGGCCACGGGCGATCCAGTGCGAGCGGCGCAGGTCGTCGACGTGCACCGACTCCAGGTGTGCCATGAACCGGGGCAGGTTCTCCATGTCCCGCCAGAACCGGTACGCCTCGGCGGGCGACCGGTTCACCGTCACCGCGACCTCCATCCGGATCACGCGGGCGCGGGCGCGACGGGCACGGCCGGCGCCGATCGCGGCGGCCACGTCCAGGGCGGCGATGCCGGCGATCGCGGCGGTGGTCAACGCCAGCCTGCGGCGTCGTTCGCCGCGTCGGTCGGCCATCGCCCGGCCGAGCAGGGTCAGGTCCAGCGCGTCGCCGGCCACCCTCGTCCACGCCCAGGCGGCGGGTCGACGACCGCTGAGCAGGCCGACGGCGTGCACCACCTCGCGCGCGCCGACGGCCGGGATCGCGGCCTGCGCGGCTGGCGAGTCGTCCACGCCGGTCAGCCGGGCGAGGGGGCGGGGCGCGACCAGGGCACCCACGCCCAGGGCCAGGCTCAGCAGGCCCAGCGTCCTCGGCAGTGCCGTCGGCACGGGCCCGTCCAGCTCCGGCAGGAGCATGGTGTCGACACGGTCCATCTCCGATTCCTTCCCGGTCGGCGTGACCGCCGGCGGACGGCGGATCGGCGGTGAGGTCCGCCCCCGTGACGCTATGCGGTACGTCCGCCCCATGAGCCCGGTTCGAGGTAGAACGTCCGATGTCACGACGGGAGCGTCCGGCTACCAGCGGCGCGACCGACGAGGGTGACCGCAACGCCGCGTTAGCAACGACCGACATCGGGTAGGCGATGTGCGCTTCCAACGGTGGCCGGGAGGTCGGATGACCGCGACCAGTGCCTTTTTCGAGCGGCTGGCCGTGGCCTGCCAGGATCCGCGCTTCAGCAAGGTGTGTGGGAGCGTCCGCTTCGACATCGGGGGCGGGGACCACCTGGAGCAGTGGCTGCTGATCATCGATCACGGCCACATGCGGGTGACGAGGAGCCCCGACCCCGCCACGACTGTCATCAGGGTGTCCGCGCAGGTCGCGGATGCGATGGCGCGCGGTGAGGTGAACGGTCTGGCGGCGATCACCCGGGGCGAGATCATGGTCGACGGTGACCTCGGTCTGGCGTTGCGGATCGGGCGGCTGTTTCCCCGGACACCCGATCCGCCCGCGCCGAACGGTTCGGAGACGGGACGGAGCTGATGAGGGACATCCCGGGCACGGTGGCGTGTATCGACGGGAACACGTTCATGGTGTCCGACGCCAGTGGCGACGTGGAGTCGTCGCCCGCCACCCCGGTCGGACTGTTCGCCGCCGACACACGCTTTCTGTCCCGCTGGGTGCTCACCGTCAACGGTGAGCGCCTGACCGCGCTGTCGGTGGACGACAGCCAGTACTACGAGGCGAGCAGGACGTCGAACTCGACGTACGGCTGGAGGTGGCGGGCGACTTCGCCGACATCTTCGAGATCAAGTTCGACATCGGCGACAAGGCCGGCAGTCACTACACCGAGGTTCGTCCGCACGAGTTGTGCCTGGGTTACCGGCGCGACACCTACCGGCGTGAGGTTGTCGTGTCGGCGAGTGAGCCGGTCGAGGTCGACCCGCACGGCCTTCGATTCGCCGTCCGGATACGCCCCGGCGAGCAGTGGTCGACGCGGCTGCAGGCCGCCCTGCGGGCGCTGCGGCCGGACGGCGTCGACCTGCGCTCCGCACTCCGGGTGCAACGGCCGGACGACTCCACCCTGCCGGCGAGCGTGCAGGCGTGGGTCGCGGCGGCACCGACACTGGACACCGAGAGCGTCGCCCTCCAGCAGGTGTACAACCGCAGCCTGGTGGACCTGGCGGCGCTGCGCTTCGCCCCGCTCTCGCTCGGCGGGGCGACCGTGCCGGCGGCCGGGCTGCCCTGGTTCATGACCCTGTTCGGCCGGGACAGTCTGCTGACCTGCCTGCAGACCCTGCCCGTCACACCGTCGTTGACCCCGCCGACGCTGCGGATCCTCGGCTCGCTGCAGGGCGCCCGGACCGACGACGTGCTGGAGGAGGACCCCGGCCGCATCCTGCACGAGTTGCGCTACGGGGAGTCGGCCGCGTTCGAGGAGCAGCCACACTCCCCCTACTACGGCACGGTGGACGCCTCGCCACTGTTCGTGGTGCTGCTCGACGAGTACGAGCGGTGGAGCGGCGACACGGCCCTGGTGATGGAGCTGGAGCAGGAAGCTCGCGCGGCTCTGGCGTGGATCGACCAGTACGCGGACCTGACCTCCACCGGCTACATCTGGTACGAGCGACGCAACCGCCCCACCGGCCTGGACAATCAGTGCTGGAAGGACTCGTGGGACAGCATCTCCTACGCCGACGGACGACTGCCCGGTTTCCCGAGGGCCACGTGCGAGACCCAGGGGTACGCCTACGACGCGAAGCTCCGCGGGGCGCGGCTGGCGCGTACGGTCTGGGATGACCCCGACTTCGCCGACCGGCTGGAGCGTGAGGCGGCGGCGCTGTACGACCGCTTCAACCGGGATTTCTGGCTGGAGGACCGCGGCTACTACGCGCTCGCGCTCGATCACGACGGCACTCCGGTGGACAGCCTGTCCTCCAACATCGGGCATCTGCTGTGGAGCGGGATCGTGCCACCGGATCGGGCCGCGCGGGTCGTGGAGCACCTGATGGGTCCGGCGCTGTTCTCCGGCTGGGGGGTGCGCACGTTCGCCGAGGGGCAACGGCGGTACAACCCTCTCGGCTACCACAACGGCACGGTCTGGCCGTTCGACAACTCCTTCATCGCGTGGGGTCTGCGCCGTTACGGGTTCTACGGTGAGGCGGCCCGCATCGCGGAGGGCATCCTCTCCGCCGCCACCTACTTCCAGGGTCGGCTGCCTGAGGCGTTCGGCGGGTTCGACCGTGAGACCACCCGCTACCCGGTCCGGTACCCGACCGCCGGCAGCCCGCAGGCGTGGTCCAGCGGGGCGTGCATGCTGCTCATCCGCACCATGCTCGGCATCAATCCTCACGAGGACCACCTGGTCGTGGCCCCGGCGCTCCCGTCCACCTTCGGGCGGGTGGCGCTCCTGGACATCCCCGGCCGCTGGGGCAAGGCGGACGCGTTCGCCCGTTACCGTACCGATCAGTCAGAGGAGCAGCTCGCCGCGAACTCCGGAAAATCGGAGCAGAATTCATTCTTGGAAGGTGTAATAATCGAGACGGGTTTCGTCGGTGAGCCGCTGACCAGGCAAGGAAGCTCCTCCGCACACTTAGGACAAAGTTAAGGCTGGACGGGCAATAAAGTGTTATCCGGGGCCGGCAACGCGGCGACCAGGAGACATTCGGACCACCCTCCTTAATTCTTCTTCCGCAGATTGATGCACGCTCCGGAACTGCTCATACTTCCTGTCGACAAGAGCTTTATCGTCGACTCGAAGGAAACCACTGGTAATGCGGACTCCCCCCGCGCATGTCGCACCGCCGGACCGGGCGCGCAAGCGTCGTCGCCTCACCGGCATCACGCTCGCCTCCGCGGTCGTTGCCGCGCTGGGCGGCAGCGGCATCTACATTGCCGGCGCCCAGGCCGAGGAGGTCGCCGTTCCCGGCCGGGTCCAGGCGGAGGCCTTCGCGGCGCAGTCCGGGGCGCAGACCGAGGGCACCGGCGACGCCGACGGTGGCCGCAACGTCGGCTGGCTGGCCAGCGGCGACTGGCTGCGCTACGACGGCGTCGCGATCACCGGCACCGACCTGACGGCCCGGGTCGCCTCGCACAACGCCACCGGCGGCACGGTCGAGCTGCACCTCGGCTCGCAGACCGGCCAGCTGCTGGCCAGCTTCCCGATCACGCAGACCGGCGGCTGGCAGAAGTGGACGACCGTCACCGCGAAGGCGTCCGGTGTGCCGGCCGGACCGCAGACCGTCTTCGCCGTCATGACGAGCACCTCGACATCGGACTTCGTGAACCTGAACTGGTTCACGTTCGGCCCCGCGACGGGCACGTCGCCGAGCACGTCGGCCGTCCCGAGCGCCTCACCCACGCCGAGTTCCACCCCCTCGACGTCCCCGTCGACGTCCGCGCCGGCCGGCGGCTGGGTGCCGGTCGACCAGGCCAAGTGGAGTAAGGAACTGGCCGCCTTCAACGCCATCAGGCCGAAGGCCGTGCCGCCGGGCACCACCCGGGTTCCCGAGTTCCACACCGACTGCGGCGTCGCGAACTCGGCCCCCGACGACCCGATCGTCCTGCCCGGCCTGTCGGGCGCCTCGCACATGCACACCTTCTTCGGCCCGAAGATCGACGCCTTCACCACGACGGACAAGCTGTTCTCGGCGGCGAACACCTGCAACGCCCCGGGAGACAAGAGCGCCTACTGGACCCCGGAGCTGCGCAAGGACGGCAAGCCCGTCCCGATCAAGAGCATGCGCATCTACTACGGCTCGCGGGTCAAGGACCCGTCGACCGTCAAGCCGTTCCCGCCGGGCCTGGTGGTGGTCGAGGGCGACGCCAAACGGCAGGTGGACACCCCGAAGAACGCCGGCAGCAACCAGTTCTGGTGCGCGGGCAGCGCCGAGATCGGCCGCAGCGCCGACGGCAACTGGCCGCGGTGCGCCCCGGGCGGCAACCTGATCTTCCAGCTCGTGTTCAAGGACTGCTGGGACGGCAAGAACATCGACTCGCCCGATCACAAGCCGCACATGGGCGACCCGGTGAACGGTGTCTGCACCGGCAAGTACCCGGTGGCGGTGCCGGACCTGTCCTTCATGGTGAACTACCAGTCGCTGGGCGGTGACGGCCTCAGCCTCTCCTCCGGCAAGCCGTCGTCCATGCACGGTGACTTCATGAACGCCTGGGAACCGGATCGCCTCGGTGACCTGGTGAAGTCCTGCCTCAACCAGAACGCCAAGTGCGGCATCGACACGACGTTCGCCGGCGGCTGACCACCGCCCCCGCAGCACCATCGTCGGACGGCCCCCACGCCTCAGCGTGGGGGCCGTCCGACGCGAGTCGCGCTGTCCCCGCACCGCACCGTCGAGCCCGTCACGGGTCTCGCGGGACAACCGGATACGAACGGCGACCTGACCGGTTCCTGACATGCCTGCGCCAGGGTGTACCGCGTCAACTACGCAACCCAGGAACGAGGCAATCATGGTGAGGTACCGCAGGCTGTCACTGGGAGTCGCCGCGGCCGTCGTGGTGCTGACCACCGGATGCTCCTCCGACGGCGCGACGCCCGGTGCCCCCGACGTCGCCACGCTGGAGACATCGTCCGCCGCCGCGCCGGCTCCGAGTGCGTCGCCGACCGGGGAGGCCCCGAGGTTTCGACTCGACGACACCGAGTCGGACAGGGCCGCCAAGATGAAGCCGTACACCACCTGCATGAAGAGCCACGGCGTCGATGTGATGGCCATCCGGCAGAAGAAGGTCCCGGCCCCCGGCGACACCGTCACGCAGGCCGCCAACAAGGCGTGCGATCCCCTGTACCCTCGCCAGCCGTGGGAGAAGGACCCCACCAACCCGAAGGCGCGGGATTTCGTGTACGCCGTCGTAAAATGTCTGAAGGCCAAAAACGTCGACGTTGAGCCGTCGGCCGACGGGTTGAGCTACGGCTTCGCCGGATCCGCCGATGACCCGGGTGCGGCCGGCGCCGGTCTTGATCTTGCCATCGCCTGCGAGCGGGACGTGGCGCAACACGCCACCTACTAGGGGGCTCGTGTGCCGCCACGCCCTCCAAACCGGGGCGGGCACCATTGTGGAGGGTGAGCTGATAGGAAGAAGGTTCTCATCCCCACCCTCTGGGAGATCATCGTGGCGCCTTCCCCCCTGTCTCGCCGTTCACTGCTGGTCGCCGGTGGCGCCGTCGTCGCGCTCGGCGCGGCGGGGGCGAGCCCGTCCGCTGCCGCGCCCACCACGGCCGACGACCCGATCGGTACGCCGGCCGAGGCGCTGCGCAACCTGCTCGCCGGCAACCGGCGGTTCACCTCCGGGCACGGCCGGCACCCGCACCAGGGCCTGGCGGACCTGCACCGGCTCGCCGCCGGCCAGCACCCGTTCGCCATCACCGTCGGCTGCGCGGACTCCCGGGTGGTGCCGGAGGTGCTCTTCGACCAGGGGCTGGGTGACCTGTTCGACAACCGGGTCGCCGGCAACATCGTCGACGACCTGCTGCTGGGCAGCGTCGAGTTCGCCGTGGAGGAGTTCGGCAGCCTGCTGATCGTCGTCCTCGGGCATGAGCGCTGCGGCGCGATCACCGCCACCATCGACGCCATCCGCACCGGCGGCGAGGCACCCGGACACATCGGCACCATCGTGGACAGCCTGCGCCCGGTGGTCCAATCGGTGCTGGACCAGCCCGGTGACCCGGTGGAGAACGCGGTCCGGGCCAACATCGCGGCCCAGGTGCGGGCCCTCTCGGCGCGCAGCTCCATCATCGCCGAGAAGGTGCACCAGGGCGCTCTGCGGGTGGTGGGCGCCCGCTACGACCTGGACAACGGGCGCGTGTCGCTGGTCGCCTGACGAGTCTCTACGGACCGGGTCGGTCGGGTTGGGGCGGTCGGGTCACTCCACCGTCCAGGCGATGGCGGGAGGGTGCACCCGGGCGCACAGCGGTCCGCCGCTGGCGTCGGTCAACCCGACCCGGCCGACCAGAGTCCCTGCGCCCTCGTGAGCGGCGCGCAGCAGTTCGGTCGGGACGTCGGTGAACATCAGCTTCGCCCTTCTGAACATCGCGAAGTCGCCGTCGGTCACGGCGCCCCAGCTCAGGTAGAGAAACCGTGCGCCGGGGCGGCCGTGCACCCACGGGCCGCCGACGTCCAGTGCCCCGTCGATCTCCCGGCTGGACACCTCGATGTGCCAGGTCGCCGTCGCCGCGTCGGCGGGCACCCGATCGACGACCTCGGCCCTGCGTTGGACGCCGACGTGCACGTTGCCGAGCCGCAGCGCGTCGGCCTCGGCGCCGGCGCGTCGCCCGGGCAGGTCGCTGGCGTCGATCCGGATGCGCATACCGCCGACTCTAGTTACCTGACCACGGGCCCTTCGCGGTGCCGGTCGACACCGGTCACGAGGGCAGCTTGCCGGCGGCTGCCCGGTACGTGCGCTCCTGTTCCCGGTGCCGCTCCTGCCACGGACCGATGGCCGTACCGGCGATGTACGTACCGACCGCCCAGCAGCCGAGGGCTATCAGCACCAGCACCACGAACGCCACCGTCTGCTCGAAGGAGGGCAGGGCTCCGGCCATGCCGAGGGACCGCTCCAGCAGCCGGTCGTGGCGGGCGTCGAGGTAGTCGGCCGCGCACGCCCCGCCGACGCCGATGAGGGCCAGCGCGGCACCGCCGCAGAGCACCATGACCCGGGGCGACCCGAACCAGGCGGCGGGCGACCGGGGCGCCGGTGCGTACGCCGCACCGAGCCGGTACGCGGCCGGCGCGAGCCCGAACGTGGCACCCGACGCGCCCACCAGGATCTGGGCGCTCAGGATGCCCGCCACCGACGGGTCGTACCAGGCCCACGCCAGCCAGGCGAACAGCACGAGGAGCCCCGTCCAACCGGCGACGAACACCAGCACCCGCAGCACCGCCCCCGCTCGGGCCGCCGGGGTGGTCCGCGCCGCCTCGGCGGCACGCCACTGGTCGACCCGCAGCTGCGCGGCGCGGCGTCCGTCGGCGGCGCGTTGCCGCTCGACCTTCCGCCGGGCGTCCGCCGCCTCCAACTGGGCCCGCTCCGCCTCGTCGATGATTCGCGGCAGGCGGTCGGGACGGCGTGCCTCCCGTAGCGGGTGACGCGGTGGCAGGTCGGCGGGGACCCGCAGACCGCTGCCGGTGTCGAGCACCACCCGCATCCCGCCGACCAGATGGTCCGGCAACAGCGGCGCGATACCGGACGCGTTCCGCCGGTCGTCCAGCCCGTCGACGACCAGCACCAGCCGCTCACCACGCCGTGCGCACGCCTCGGCCGCCTCCGTGTAGCGGCCCAACAGGTGCGCCTTCCGGGTCGACCTGGTCAGATGGCCCGGCATCGACCCGTCGGTCAGCTCGACCAACTGCTCCAGCACCACGTCGAGGAACGCGTCGTGGTTCTCCTGCTCGGTGCGGCCCTCGGGGACGAAGTACGACACCACCCGCACCCCCGGCGGTGGGTGCAGCACGAACCAGGCAAGTAGGGCCGTCATTCCGGCCTTGGGAAAGGCTTGCCACCGCAGGTAGGAGTCCGGTCCGTCGCCGGTGCAGAAGGCCACGAGGCGCGCCAGTTCGGCCTCCCGGTGCAGCAGTTGGGCCGGGGCGATCCGGCGGACCTCCGCCAGGTACGCCGACCGCACCACCGGACCGAAGATGTTGTACTGACGGTTGTTGTCGCCGACCTGCACGCCCTGGGCGTTCCGGGCGTCGACACCCCGCGAACGGTCGTCTCTCGGCTGGCCGCTGCGGCCCATCTGCCCGACCCGCCTCAGCGGAACGTGTTGTGCTGGGTGTTGGAGCTGCCGAGCTGGACGCCCTGCGCGCCGCGCAGGTCGGCATGCCCGATCTCGGTCCGCCCGCCGGCCGCCTCGGCCCGCGCCACCAGGTCCCGTGCGAGGCGGAGGATCTGCTCGTCCCGGTCGACGCCGGCGCGGACAAGATCCTCGATGAGGCGTACCTGCCCGACGCCCGAGATCGTCCCGTCCACCTCCAGCACCTGCAGCGCCTCCTGACCGCGGCCGGTCAACCTGCTTCGCACCAGACTCCGAAAACTGGCGGCGGTGTCCCGGATCACGGCGCTGGTCGCGTCGGTGACCACCGCCGTGGCGCCCGCCGTCAAGGCGGCGAGAACCAGTTCGACACCGTCCACGCGTTCCTCCGTCAGCGATTCGTCACCACGATGGCCCTATTGCACCATCCGCGTAACCCCTTGGGATGCCCGCGCCGGACGACGCGTCGGGTGGCCGGCCGGCGACGGCGGCCCGGCCGCTGCCGTTCGGGCAGGTGCAAGGGGGTGCGGGTGGCCGAGCACCCGTCGCCGGTGTCCGGATTGCGACATGACGAGAATCGCCGGGTGCACCTCGTCGCTAGGTGGGCGGGGCCGGCTGGTGGGCGGTGCGGCGATGGCCGAGTGCCGTGTCCCATGCCGCGACCCCGGCCAGCACGAGGGTCGCCGCGATGGAGGTCACCGGTGGCAGCTTCCGCGACGGGCGACCTTCGCGCGTGCAAGGGGCCACGATGACCGGGAGCGGTCGATGGATCCCGGCCCGCCACGGTCGACACACAGCAAAGGCAGGGAGATGTCACTCCCTGCCACTTCTAACGTATATCGCACCGGGGGGCTTGCCGCAAGACCCGGGGTGTGCCGCAGAATCGGCGGCCGTACCAGCACCGATCAGGCACATGGGGGGCACGACGTGGGTGTGTTGTCGATGCACGGGGGCCGCGGCGACCTCGAACCGCTGGTGGATCTCCGGGAGGTTGACGAGACGCACATCGCGGTCGTCGGCGGCAAGGCCGCGCAGCTGGGCGGGCTGTCGCGGATCGAGGGCATCCGCGTGCCGGCGGGGTTCGTCGTGACGACGGCCGCCTTCCGGCGGATCATGGCGCAGGCGCCGTCGATCGACGAGCGGCTCGATCGGTTGTCGCGCCTGAACCCGGATGACCGGGAGGCGATCCGCACGCTCAGCGCGCAGGTCCGCATGGCCATCGAGGAGACCGCCATCCCGGTCGATCTGGCGGCGGCGATCACCCGCGCGCTCGTCCGGTTCGGCGAGCAGAACGCCTACGCCGTGCGGTCCAGCGCGACGGCGGAGGACATGCCGACGGCCTCCTTCGCGGGCCAGCAGGACACGTACCTCAACGTCGTGGGACCGGCGGCGGTCCTGGAGCACGTCAGCCGGTGCTGGGCGTCGCTGTTCACCGAGCGGGCGGTGACGTACCGCCTGCGCAACGGCTTCGACCACCGCACGGTCCACATGGCTGTCGTCGTACAGAAGATGGTTTTTCCGGATTCGGCCGGCGTCCTGTTCACGGCCGACCCGGTGACGGGCAACCGGAAGGTGGCCAGGGTGGACGCCGTCTTCGGGCTCGGCGAGGCCCTGGTCTCCGGTCTGGTGAACCCGGACGTCTTCGCGATGCGCGACGGCGAGGTCATCGCCAGGGCGGTCGCCGCCCCGGAGCAGCCGGCGCTGACGGATGAGCAGGTCGTGCGGCTCGTGCGGGTGGGACGGCGGATCGAGGCGCATGTCGGCCGCCCGCAGGACATCGAGTGGTGCCTGGTCGACGACGACTTCCAGATCGTGCAGAGCCGACCGATCACCACGCTGTTCCCCATCCCGGCGGCCGACGACGGGGAGAACCACGTCTACCTCTCCGTCGGTCACCAGCAGATGATGACCGACGCGATGAAGCCGCTGGGGCTCTCCATGTGGCAGCTGACGGCCATGGCGCCGATGCTCGAGGCGGGCGGGAGGCTGTTCGTCGACTCCACCCGGCTCCTGGCATCACCCGCGAGCCGCGCCGGCTTCCTGGACCTGGTCGGACGCTCGGATCCGCTGATCAGGGACGCGCTGGAGACCGTCCTGGACCGTCGCGACTTCGTTCCGACGCTCCCGGACGGTGGTGGTCCCGCCGGTCCGACGGTCGGCGGCGCGTCCGCCCCGATCGAGGCCGATCCGGCCATCGTCGCCGAGCTGATCGAGCGCAGCCAGGAGTCCCTCGAGGCCCTGCGGCGCGACATCGCGACGGTGACCGGACCGGCGCTGTTCGACTTCCTGCTGGAGGCTTTCCAGGAGCACAAGCGGATCCTCCGTGACCCGTTGAGCATCAGGGCGATCATGGCGGGGATGGAGTCCACCTGGTGGCTCAACGACCGGCTGTGGGAGTGGCTGGGCGCGCGGAACGCGGCCGACACCCTCACGCTGTCCGCCCCCGGCAACATCACGTCGGAGATGGGCCTCGCGCTGCTCGACGTCGCGGACGTGATCCGCCCGCATCCGGAGGTGGTGGCGTACCTGCAGGGCGTGGTGGACGACGGTTTCCTGGACGAGCTGCCGAAGCTCCCCGGCGGGACCGCGGCGCGCGACGCCATCGAGAGCTACCTCGACCGGTACGGCATGCGCTGCGTCGGCGAGATCGACATCACGAGGCCCCGCTGGAGTGAACGCCCCAGCACGCTCGTGCCCGTCCTCCTCGACAACATCAAGCTCTTCGAGCCGGGCGCCGCCGAGCGGCGCTTCGCGCAGGGACGGCAGGACGCGCAGAACAAGGCACGGGAGGTGCTGACGCGCCTGCGGGCGCTGCCGGACGGGGAGCGGAAGGCCGCCGAGACGACGCGCATGATCGAGCAGGTCCGGACCTTCATCGGCTACCGGGAGTACCCGAAGTACGGCATCATCAGCCGCTACTTCGTCTACAAGCAGGCCCTCCTCGCGGAGGCCGAACGCCTCGTACGGGCCGACGTGCTCGCCGACGCCGACGACGTCTTCTACCTCACGTTCGGCGAGTTCCACGAGGTCGTGCGCACACACCAGGTGGATGCCGACCTGATCCGGCGGCGCAAGGACGCGTTCCGGTCGTACCAGGCGCTCACGCCACCTCGGGTGCTGACCTCCGATGGGGAGGCCCTCAACGGAGCGTACCGCCGCGACGACGTGCCGGCCGGCGCCCTGATCGGCCTGCCGGTGTCGGCCGGGACCGTGGAGGGGCGCGCCCGCGTCATCCTGGACATGGCCCAGGCCGATCTCGAACCGGGTGACATCCTCGTCACGGCCCACACGGATCCGAGCTGGACGCCCCTCTTCGTCGCCGTCGCCGGCCTGGTGACGGAGGTCGGAGGATTGATGACGCACGGCGCGGTGATCGCACGGGAGTACGGCCTGCCGGCCGTGGTCAGCGTCGTCGACGCCACCCGGCTGATTCGCGACGGGCAGCGGATCCGCGTGCACGGCGGCGACGGGTACGTCGAGATTCTGTCCTGATTGCGGCCGTGCCGGGCGGACGGCCGCCGGGCCGGTCAGCGGTGACGCCTTGGACGCCTCGGTGGCGAACCGTCGCAGGGCGGCACCCACCGTGCTGTCGCCGCCGGTGGCGGCCAGCGTGGTCAGGTCTCGCCCGAACACGGTCAGGATCTCCTCTGTCGACGACTCCCCGGACACCGCGGCCTTCACCATGTCCGCCGCCATCGCGTCGCCGACCTTTCACCGACTCGCAGAGCTGCGTGTCGCTCGTGGCCCCAGGCGTGCCTGTGGAAGCAGGCGTCGGGGGTCCGGCGGTCGTCGCCGCATCGACGGTTGACAGCTACTGGAGACTCTGCACTGCCGAGGCCGTCGAGGATCAGCCCGAGCCCTGGGTCCGCCCACCCAGGCCGAGGGCCGATCAGGGCACGCAGCCGGGCCCGAGTGCCGTGAACCGCTCAGGCCCATCTATGCGTTTGATGCATGACGGCAGCGTGTCCCAAAGACAGGAAGCACCTGATGTTCCCGAATCAACAGCAGATCGATCGACAGTACACCGAAAATCTGCACAAGCTCTGCAAAATCATTTTTGCTGCGACAAAGGATTGCGTGCCCGTGGGCGCGGGGAATCAGAAGGCTGACCTGGCGGCGTCGCGAGGCCGCAGCGCCTACCTGACGCACCTGGCGCAGAAAAGTATGATTAACGGTCGAGTTAAGAATCTGACGGATTACCTCGGGGCGCGGGCGGCGGCCGCGCACGGAACAGGAGCGGGCAACTGCGAAGACCAGGCGGCCGTCGCGTTCGCTATCGCAAACACGCTCGTTTACAATGCTAGGCAGAAAGGCGAGATTCATCCTCAGGTCCAGATCGCTTTCGTTTCGGTACCTGAGCATCGGTTCACGGTTGTTGGCATAAAGGACAACCGCGACCACCAGTTCGTGGTGGATACCTGGCTAAAAGGGTCTCGAGTGGTGGCTGCACACGAATACAATTTCCCGTTGGACACGGCGACGTATCAGTGGCACACCGCCGACGGCAGGAACCTGGCAGCTGATGCGGTAAGCCGCGGCCTGGTCGACCCGCAGGCGTTCAGCAAGGTGCACAAGAACCTCAAGATGCACCCTGCCACCCTGGCGAGCTTCCTGAGCCCTCAGACACATGACGAGCACATGCCCGCCCCT
>NZ_WBKR01000028.1 GCF_008868155.1 Micromonospora sp. ALFpr18c | reverse complement strand
ATTCGGAGTCGACCACGACGAACCCCATCACGATCCACCCGAACACCGGCGGACCGCAACCACCAACCAGCACCGAATCTTCGCGCACCATGCTGCGCCTCGAAGACGGCGCCGTGTTGCTGACCTGCAGAAATGGGCAAGAGCGGAATGGCTGATCGAAAACCAGGTCCACAACGTGCGAGATGTGACGTTCCGTGAAGATCTTCACCAGGCCCGCACCGGCACCGGACCCGCCGTCATGGCCACCCTGCGTAACACCGCAATCGGCTGGCACCACATCCACGGCGAACCCAACATCGCCCGCGCCAACCGACGCGCCGACCGTCGCTCACACGACCTCATAACCGCTGTGACCAGCAGTTACCCCAGAACGCAATAGCCCTGCACGACGGGGGCTGCGCTGGTGCTGACCTGCGCAAACGGACTACGCAATAGCCCTGTCTGCGGAACCCCGGCGTAAGGGATTCGGGCACTCCATGAACCAGCGGCAGTCGCCCTTCGTTACCTTATGAGTGGCCAATATCCTAGATGATTGGACGGTTTGAAGTGGATCCCACGCACATTAGTTCGCCAGGGCGCGGCCTGCATCATAACATCACTCAACTTGAAATGGCCGCTAAAGCCACCGCGAGGAACCTTCTCGCGGCCGAAGACCAACATCTGAACGAATGGGTAAGGTTGGTGAGAGAGACTGCGACCAACCCAATGCACTCCGCCTTCCGGGAGCAGACCGAGGAACTGAAGACGTCCTGCACGGAGTGGCAAAACAATGTAAATGTAGCAATGTTGATAGACTATATCTACAACACTCGAAACAATCGCCCTACGCAGTTTGAGGAATTTCTTGCTGCCCGCCGAGCAGCCAATTACCCCCCACCAGGCCACTTGCCACAGGCACCCGCACAGATGGCGCAGATGGCCAGCATTAGTTCGAGTCAGTACAGGCAGCAGCAGGTCACACCCCAGGCGTCGGAAAGGCGCGGAAGTGACGAATGGTGGAAAGCGCAGCTGATCAGTTTCGCGGATTCAGGAATTAGCCTTAAAGAGTTCGCGAAAAGGATCCAAGTTAATGGCTATTTGATGCAGAATATACTTAACGCGAGGGATAGTCCGCACATCTTTAACTCTTTACCTGACGACACCAAAACTACGATCGCAAAATCTCACTATCTTTGGCCGAATGCTATTCTTCCAGCGTCGACCGCTGCGACGACTTTCGCTGGCCATGCGCCAGGTGGCCAGGGCCGCCGAGGACCGAAGTGATCTCAGCAACGCATAAGGGTTGATTGCGCGACCAGGGCTATTGCGTAATCGCTTGAGTGCCGGCTGACCTGCGGGAACTCGCGGTCAACCGTCCGGTGCAGGTGGTCGGCTCGGCTGGGCACCGAAGCAGAAGTGGTGCGACCGAAGGCCCCGTAGCTCCGCAGGCCAATGGACCGGGACCACCAGGACAGGGGCTGCGCTGGAGTTGACCTGCGCAGACGGACTACGCAATAGCCCTGAGGTTGGCGCTTGACGCGAAGGAGCGCAAAGTGCAAAAAGCATTGGCTGGTTTTTTTGTGACTGAATAGGTGCCCGAGTCGAGACCAGAGCGACGCCGGGTCCGTTGGTGAGCCGCACCCCGAATTGAAGGGCTGCCTGCCGCGCTAATTGGTGCGGCAGGCAGCCCCTTCGACTCGATAACGCGAGTCACCGATCGGATTGCGCCCGGCGGGTCTTCCGCAGCTTGCGGTCGTCGCGCAGCTCGACGTACGGCTCGTCGTCGACCGCGTGACCGGCCGAGATGGCACGGCCGCGCTCCAGTTCCGCGTCGAACTCGGCGCCCAGCAGGATCGCGATGTTGCTCAGCCAGAGCCAGATCAGGAAGATGATCACCCCGGCCAGCGCCCCGTACGTCTTGTTGTACGAGCCGAAGTTGCTCACGTAGAGGGCGAACAGACCGGAGATCACCAGCCAGATCACCACGGCCAGCACCCCACCCGGGCTGACCCAGCGGAAACCGCCGTGCCGCGCGTTCGGCGAGGCCCAGTAGAGGATGGCGAACATCAGGCTGACGATGATCAGCAGCACCGGCCACTTCGCGACGTCCCACACCGTGACCGCCGTCGCGCCGAGCCCGATCACGTCACCGACCGATTCGGCGAGGCGACCGGTGAAGACCACGATCACCGCGGCGGCGAGCAGCAGCACCCCGATCACCGCGGTCACGCCGAGCCGGATCGGCAGCGTCTTCCAGATCGGCCGGCCCTCGGGCACGTCGTAGATAGTGTTCGAGGCGCGCATGAACGCGCCGATGTAGCCGGACGCCGACCAGAACGCGGCCACCAGACCGATGATCGCCGCGACACTGGCCAGGCCGCCGTTGTCCTGCGCCGTGCCGATCGCGTCGGTGATGATCTGCCGGATGCTGCCGGCCGGCACCGCCTGGTTCACGGTGTCCCGCACGCCGTTGGTGGCACTCGTGCCGAGCAGGCCGAGGATGGAGATCAACACCAGCAGGCCCGGGAAGATGGACAGCACGCCGTAGTAGGTCAGCGCCGCTGCCCAGTCGGTCAGGCTGTCGTCCTGGAATTCGGAAACCGTGCGGCGCATCGCCGCCTTCCAGCCACTGCCGGGCAGGTCGGTGGGGCTGTCCGGGCCGGCGTCGGGGCCGACCGGCGCGCTGGCGTCGTCGCGTTCACGGGCCTGGTGGGCGGAAGACTCGTCCGAGGCCATCGCCCCTCCTCATCGTCGGTGTCGTCACCTCCGACATGCCCCGTCGACGACGGCGCGTAACCACTACGGGTAGAGCAACCTGCCCATCCGTCGCGACGCCACCCGCAGGCCGACCCCCACCAGCACCAGCAGGTAGAGCACGTCGAGCAGCCACGCCCACCCACCGACGCCGAGGGTCACGTCGCGGATCAGGTGCACCGACCGGTACAGCGGAGTGACCTCGATCAGCCAGTGCAGCAGCATCGGGTACGCCTGCGCCGGCACGAACGTGCCGGAGAACAGGAACAGGGTGAACTGCGCCGAGCCCATCAGGTCGAAATCCTGCCAACTGCGCATGAAGGTGGACACCGCCATGCCGAGCGCGCCGAACGCGAACCCGACCAGCACCGCCGCCGGCAGAGCGGTCAGCGCCCGGACCACAGTGGTCAGGTCGAACGCGACCATCACCGCGAGGAACGCCGCCGAGTACGCGCTGCCCCGCAGCATCGCCCAGCCCAGCTCCCCGAGGGCGATCTCGAACGGCCGCACCGGGGTGGCGATCATCCCGTCGTACAGCTTCATGTACTTGAATTTGCCGAAGAAGTTGAACGTGGTCTCCGCCAGCGCCCCGGTCATCGCCGACGAGGCGAGCATCGCCGGGGCCACGAACTCGGCGTACGAGACCAGCCGCCCGTCGGGCAACGGCAGGTCACCGACCAGCGCCCCGACACCGATCCCGATGGAGAGCAGGTAGAGCAGCGGCTCCACGAAGCCGGAGAGCAGCAACAGCCAGTAGACCGACTTCAACGCCGCGACGTTGCGTTCGACCACCGACACCGACCGCCGGGACGCGGCGGAGACGTCGACCAGCCGGGGCAGGACCAGCGTGAGCACGAACCCTCCCTAGACGACGAGCTTGCGACGGAACGCGCGCAGCGCCAGCAGCCACCCGGCGACCGCCCAGGCGGCCAGGTAGAGCAGGTGCCCGACGATCGACCACTGCGGTGCGACGCCGAGCGTGGCGGCCCGGCACAGGTCGACGGCGTGCCACAGCGGCGTCGCGTACGCCAGCCAGCGCAACGCCTCGGGCAGCGACTCGACCGGGAAGAACACCCCGGCGAACAGCGTCATCGGGATGACCGCGAACCGGAACAGCATCGCCAACCAACTGTCGCTGGACACCGACGCCGCGTACGCGAAGGTCGGCGCGGCCACGGCGAGCCCGAGCAGCGCGACCACCGGCAGGGCGGCCACCGCCCACGGTGAGCGCAGCGCCCCGAACAGCCCGGTCACCAGCAGGAACGCCGCGATCGTGGTGAGCACCCGGAACAGCACGAACGCCAGGTGCCCGGCGACGATGTCGCCCACCCGCAGCGGCGACGCGCCCTGCGCGAAGTAGGTCTTGACCCACCGGAAGTTGCTGAACACCGGCCACGTCGAATCGCCCACGGCCACCTGGAGCGCGGTCGACGCGATCAGCCCCGGGACCAGCCAGTCGAGGTAACGCACTCCGCCGACACCCTGGTCGATGTACGCGCCGACGCCGAACCCGAAGCCCAGCACGGTCAGCACCGGCAGCAGGAACGAGGAGAACACCCCCGCCCGCCACGTGCGCCGCAGACCGACCAGGTAGTGCTCGAACACGGCCCACGCCGGCACCCACGGGACCCGCGCCCGCTGCACAACGCTCACCACGACCACCCCCCGTCCCCGACCTGTCTACCCCCGGGGTACGACAGACCGCCGGTCACCCTACGGCGACCCCGTCGACGTGTCGTCCGGGTTTCGGGCGCACTGATCGGCTCGGGTCACTGCAAACGGGGTGTCCGCAGCGGGACACCCCGAGATCGGCGATCCTGATTTGATCATGACCCGGTCCGAGTGGGCGGGGCCGAAATCTTGGTACGACACTGCCCCTGGAGGGGCACTTTCGTACCAAGATCTCCGAGGAGCGCTGCCGCTACAACTGGCGGACGGCACCGGGCCCGACGAAAGCGCGCCAGGCGTCGGGCGCGAAGACCAGCACCGGACCGCCCGGATCCTTCGAGTCGCGAACGGCCACCAGCCCAGGCAGGTTGTCGGCAACCTCCACACAGTTGCCGCCGTCCGGGCCGCTACGGATGCTCTTGCGCCACCGGGCGCCGGTTAGATCCATGTCTCCGCCACTTCCGCCATCAGGTCCAGGGACTGCCGGTGCGATAGTGCCTCACCCCGGATCGACTCCCACACCTCGACCATCTGACGGACGTACTCGACGCGGTCGATGACCTGCCCGTGGCGCTGGCCGGCGAGGTAGACGAGATCCTCCCCCTGCGGCGAACTCGCTATTACGAACGGCCCCCCGAGCCCAGCGTAAGCACCGACATGGGTCGGCACTACGTGGATACGGACCCTGGGGAACGCCGAGCCGAGTTTCACGAGGTGCTGAATCTGCTCCCGCATGACTCCAGGCCCACCGACAGTCCGACGCAGCACGTGCTCGTCGATCACGGCAGTGATCAGCGGAGGCCGGTCACGGGTCAGAAGTCCCTGACGGTCCAGTCGGGTCGTCACCTGTTGCTCGATCTCGTCCTGCGCGAACAGCCCGCCACCGGTCATCAACGCGCGCGCGTACCCCTCGGTCTGCAACAGGCCCGGCACACACAGCGGCTCGAACGAGCGGAGCGCGGTGGTTTCCTGCTCGATGCCGGCCCAGTCACGGAACCAGGGCACCACGGCCTCCCGGCTGATCCGCCGCTGGATGCGCTCGAACCGCCCGTCGGCCGCGAACACCGCGTCACACCGCCGCGCGAAGTCCAGACTCGGTCGACGCTCGGAGGTCTCCACCTTGGCGACCAGCGCCCCGGAATAGCTCAACGCCTCGGCCAACGCCGCCTGGGACATGCCACTGGTGGCCCGGGCCAGCCGTAGCTCCTCCGCGAAGTGCTCCAGCATGGACGAACTCTCCACGGACAGCCTCCGTACATTCCCGTACCGCGCCGGGCCGATCGCCGTACGCGCTGGTCGTCGGCGCGCGGAACCTCCCACGGTAGTCGGCTGCTCAGCAGACTGTCACGCAGCGGGACCGCTCACGGGATCGGACGACGGGCGGAACCAGGCCGGGAGCGCCCCGTGACCCCCGATCCGGGGCGCTCCCACCCACCCCGGTACGACTCGCCCGGCCGGCTCACGACCATGGGAGGCTCCGATGCCCCGCTACCGTCCGCACGTGGCGGCGCGCCCGTCCTGGCGTTGCCGGGTCTGCGGCGCCGCGTGGCCCTGCTCGCCGGCCCGCCTGGCGTTGCTGGGCGAATACCGCGAGAACCGGATCGGCCTGCTCATCTACCTCGCCACGCTGCTCGACGAGGCGACCGGGGACCTCGCCGGGCACGACGGGCTGACCGACCGTTTCCTCACCTGGGCCAGGACGCGATGAGCGGTGATCGTTGGCAGCTCAGCGGTACGACACGCCGGGGATGTGGTGGCTGAACTGCCAACGATCAGCCCGGCGGTGCGGTCAGTCGACCAGGGTGCGGCCGGTCAGGTGCAGGAAGACGTCCTCCAGGCCACTGCGCCGCACCAGCACGTTCGCCGGGTTGAGCCCCAACGCGGAGACCTCGGCGACCGCCGCGTCGCCGTCGGGCACGTAGAGCAGGACCCGGTCGGGCAGCACCTCCACCCGCTCCCCCAGCCCGTCGAGCTTGCCGGCGAACGGCTCCTGCGACTCGGCGGCGAAGCGCAGCTCGACCACCTCGCGGGTGGAGTGCTGCTCGATGAGCGCTCGGGGCGAGCCCTCGGCGACGATCCGCCCGCCGTCCATCACCACCAGCCGGTCGCAGAGCTGCTCGGCCTCGTCCATGTAGTGGGTGGTGAGCACCAGCGTGACGCCCTGCTGCTTGAGCCGGAACAGTCGCTCCCACACCAGGTGCCGGGCCTGCGGATCCAGGCCGGTGGTCGGCTCGTCGAGCAGCACGATCTCGGGATCGTTGACCAGCGCTCGGGCGATGGTCAGCCGGCGCTTCATCCCACCGGAGAGCGGCTCGACCTTGCTGTCGGCGCGCTCGCTGAGCTGGACGAAGTCGAGCAGCTCGTCGGCCCGCTCGCGGGCCGCCCGACGCGCGATGCCGAAGTAGCGGGCGTACACCGTCAGGTTTTCCCGGACGGTCAGCTCCGGGTCGAGATTGTCCAACTGTGGGCACACGCCGAGCCGGGCCCGGATCGCCGGCCCGTCGACCACCGGATCCATGCCGAGGATGCGCAGCTCGCCGCCGCTCGGTGGGGAGATGCAGCCGACCATCCGCATGGTGGAGGACTTGCCGGCGCCGTTGGGCCCGAGGAAGCCGAACGCCTCCCCCGAGCGCACCTCGACGTCGATGCCGGCCACGGCGGTGAAGTCGCCGAACCGCTTCACCAGCCCGCGAGCCTCAATCAGTGATCGCCCCGAAGTCACCGCCCGACCCTAACCGCCGGGTCCGACAGCGCTCCACGCACATACGCTCCCGCGACCAGCCGGACGCGCTGCCGCCCGGGCACCGCCACCGAAACGCCGGTCGATGCCCCACCGGTCGACCGATCGACGTGCATCGTCCCTTTGTGTCGCCCATCAGCTCGCCCGATGGTTCGTCGCCACCCGTCCGACCAGGCAACTCTCCCGTCGGCGGGCCGGCCGCGGGCACCGAGGACGCGCCACCCCGACCGCGAGCCCCAGCCGAACCAACCCCGCCCGGCAGCACCGAGCCGAGCAGCGCCGAACGGGCGACCCGCGACCTGGCATGAACCTGGAGGGCCATTTTCGCGTTCCTTACAAGAAAGAAAATCTTGTCACCGACCCAACGGTGGCGCTGCAACGCTGCAGCAGCCGTGAACGACGAGTCACTACATGGTCACGAGAGGGATGCAATGCGACCGCACGTTGCACTGATGATATCGGAGATCGACAAATGGCAAGCCGAGAACGGAACTAACATGCCGTCGCCCACAACTGACAAACACCTTTATTCAAGAATTTGGCGCTTCGGGAGGGGCGGAGTTGAAAATCTGGACGAAATTGCGGCTATGGAGAAGCGCGGTTTCCGATTTCAGTACTCTGCGGAGCACTCAAAACCCCAACTGATCTGGTGTAGTCAAAATGTAAAGTTGGCTGACTGGAATAGGCTGGCGAACAGCACTCCGTTGTATACGAGTCAAGACATGGATCTTCACAGGGGTATGAACGAACTGTTCTCGGCAGCAGCAGCACTTGGAGCGTTTGGAGATTGTGGTGTGATGTCCGCAGGAAGTCATTCCACTGCGGGTCAGGGTTCCCCTGCAAACCTGCCCCACCTCCACCGCGGCGGATCAGGCTCTGGCTCTAACCCAAATCCGGCTCAACATCCTTCCCGCCGGTGATTGTAATGCGCGGCATCTCGATTGATGACTCTCCCGGGACGTCAGGGTCTTTGCGTTGTCGCTGCGCGGGGCTGTGAGCTGGTCTGTCGAGACCAGAGCGACGCCGGGTCCGTCGGTGAGCCGCACCCCGAATTGAAGAGCTGCCTGCCGCGCTAATTGGTGCGGCAGGCAGCCCTTCGACTCGATACCGCGAGTCACCGATCGGATCGCGCCCGGCGGGTCTTACCGTCTCCGGGTTCGGCGCGGCGACGACGGTGAGCATCGGCGCGGTGACCTGGCCGCTGTTGCGCCGCGCCGGTTACCCCCCGAAGCGGGCCGGGGGCATGTTGGCCGCCGCCGGCGTCGGCGCGATCCTGTCGCCACCGACGCTGGGGGCGGCGGCGTTCATCATCGCCGAGTACCTGGGCGTGTCGTACCTGCAGGTGCTGGGCTGGGCCACGGTGCTCTACTACCTCGGCATCCTGCTCTCCGTGGAGATCGACGCCCGGCGCTCCGGCGTACGGCCGGTGGTGATCGACGTCGGCTCGCCGTGGCGTCTGCTGGCCCGGTTCGGCTACCACTTCGCCTCGCTGGTCGCCATCATCGTGTTCCTCGCCGTGGGGGTGTCCGCGACCAGGGCGGTCGTCTTCGCCACCCTCCTGGCGGTCGCGCTGTCCTTCCTGGACCCGCACGGCGGACCGGACGTACCGGCTCACCCCGGCCCGGCTGGTGACCGCACTCGTCACCGGCGTACGCGGCGTGCTCGCGGTGACCGCCGTCTGTGCCGCCGCCGGCATCATCACGGCGACCACCACGAAGACCGGCCTCGGGCCGCAGGCGGCGGCGCTGCTGGTCGGCGGCGCGTACGACGTGGCGTTCTCGCTGTTCGACACGGCGGTCAACGCGGTCGAGGGCAAGGGCAGCTTCAGCGCGCCGCAGCCGGTCGAGGCGCTCACCCGCATCGAAGATAACTACACGCAGGTGGTGGTGCGCACCGACTCCGGGATCACCTCGGTGGCCGGGATGCGGGGCAAGCGGATCTCCACCGGTTCCCCGAAGTCCGGCACCGAGGTCATCGCCAATCGGCTGTTGAAGGCCGCCGGCCTCGACCCGGCCAAGGACGTCAAGGCGCAGCGGCTCGACCTGACCAAGACGGTCGAGGGCGTCAAGGACGGCAGCGTCGACGGGTTCTTCTGGTCCGGTGGCCTGCCCACCGGTGGCCTGACCGACCTGTTCACCACGGCCGGCGACAAGGTCAGACTCGTCGACCTCGCGCCCCTGCTGCCGAAGATGGCCGAGCTGAGCCCCGCCTACCAGGCCGGCACCATCGGCCGAGACGCCTACCGGACGGCAACCGACACACCGACCATCGTGGTGCCGAACGTGCTGCTGGTGCGCAAGGATCTGGACGCCAACGTCGCCTGCGCCATCACCCGCACGGTGTTCGACAAGCGCGACGCCCTGGCCCAGGGGAACCCGGCGGCCAAGGGCATCTCCCTGGAGACCGCCCGCCGGACCGAGCCGGTGCCGCTGCACCGGGGCGCCGACAAGGCGCTGAAGGATCTCGGCGCCAACTGAGGCCGGTCAGCCGTCGACCGGTGCGGTGGCGGCACGGGCGACGGTGACCAGATGGTCGGTCTCGGCGAGCAGGGCCACGTCGTCCGCCGGGGTGCCGGGGTCGAGCCGGACGGTCCAGGTCAGACCGTCGACCCCGGCCACCCGCCGGGCCGCGACCCGTGCCGCGCCGCCGGGCAGTCGGTGGTGTTCGGTGTACGCGACCGAGCGGGTCACCCGAGCCCGCACCTGGTGCGGCAGCTCACCCGGGTCGAGCAGCAGGTACGTCTCGGCGGAGCCGTCGGCGACCAGCGCGTAGCCGTCGCGTTCGGCGACGTGTTCGGTGGGAGTGACGGTCAACTCCCGACCGGACCACACCGCCTTGAGGATGTCGTGCCAGCCGAGGCGGTGGCCCCGGCCGGGCAGCCACAGTCCGAGGTTGCTGGCGACCACCACGCCGTCGCCCTCGCCGTTGCCGGCCGCCGCCCAGGCGAGCACCCGCTCGTCGGCGGCCAACGGCGGCCGGTCGGTCGGG
The DNA here is from genome assembly GCF_008868155.1 of Micromonospora sp. ALFpr18c. Classification (GTDB taxonomy): domain Bacteria; phylum Actinomycetota; class Actinomycetes; order Mycobacteriales; family Micromonosporaceae; genus Micromonospora. Next base: position 31,880 of record NZ_WBKR01000028.1, on the reverse strand, counting down.
GGCAGCTTCGGCTTGCGGCTGAACAGTCCCATCTAGAGCCCTCCCGCGGCCTGCTCGCGCAGCGCCCGGGCGTGCTGCTCCAGTGACAGCAGCTCGCCGAAGGCGGCGAAGTACTCGTCCCTGTTGTTCACCGGGTTGATGCGTTGGATCCGGGACTTGAGGTCCCGGATGCGGGCGGTCACCGACCCGAACTGCACCCGTGCCATGGTGATCGACACGTAGCGCGGATCCGGTTCGCCGTCGATCCGCACCGGCTCGACGGCCAGCTCGCCGACGAGCGCCGCCGACGCCAGATCGTCGCAGGAGTCGCGGACCTTCTCGATCCAGACCGCGCCACCCGTCGCCGACGCGGCCCCACCGGCCGCCGCGATGGCCGTGCGGACCGCGACGTGCACCGGGTGGCGGTATTCGGTGGCCTCGACCGCGTCGAACATCGGCCCGGCCAGCACCGGTTGTTGGAGGGCGAGCTTCAGCGCCTCCCGTTCGACCATCGACTGCGGGCTGTCCAGGACCGGTTCGGGGCGGGCCGGGGCGGGCCGCGCGGCGGATGCGCCGTCCCGGCCGCCGGACGGCGGGGTGTTGGCGGCGGCGAGCACCGCCCGTTGCACCGGCTCGATCTCCATGCCGAGGTCCATGGCGAGCTTGCGGACGTACTCGGGGCGTTTTTCCCGGTCCTTCAGTTGCGCGACCAGCGGCGCGGCCCGGCGCATCGCTTCGACCCGGCCGTCGACGGTGTCCAGGTCGAAGCGGCTGATCTCGTGCCGCAGCGCGAAGTCGACAAGCGGCTCGCGCCGGGCGACCAGGTCGCGCACCGCGAGGTCGCCCTTGGCGAGCCGCAGCTCGCACGGGTCCATGTTGTCGGGGCTGACCGCGATGAACGTCCGGCCGACGAAGCGCTGGTCGTCGGAGAAGGCGCGCAGCGCGGCCTTCTGACCGGCGGCGTCACCGTCGAAGGTGAAGATGATTTCGCCGGCCACCGAGTCGGTGTCCAGCAGGAGCCGGCGCAGCACGCCGATGTGGTCCGCGCCGAACGCGGTGCCGCACGTCGCGACCGCCGTGGTCACGCCGGCCAGGTGGCAGGCCATCACGTCGGTGTATCCCTCGACGATCACCGCCCGACCCTGCTTGGCGATCTCCCGTTTGGCCTGGTCGATGCCGTAGAGCACGTGCGACTTCTTGTAGATCGGCGTCTCGGGGGTGTTCAGGTACTTCGGGCCGTCGTCGTCGTCGAAGAGCTTGCGCGCCCCGAAGCCGATCACGTCGCCGGCCAGGTCGCGGATCGGCCAGAGCAGCCGGCGACGGAACCGGTCGATCAGCGTGCCGGAGCGGGCCTCCCGGGACAACCCGGCCGTCACCAGCTCCTGATGCGTGAAGCCCTGCTGGCGCAGGTGCTTGGTGAGCGGATCCCAGCCCTCGGGCGCGAACCCGCAGCCGTAGCGCTCGGCGGCGGCCCGGTCGAAGCCCCGCTGGGCCAGGAACTCGCGGGCCGGCCGGGCACCGGCGGTGCTGAGCTGCGCCCGGTAGAACTCCACGGCGGCGGCGTGCGCGGCGACCAGACGTTGCCGCTGGCCCTGCTGCGGACGCGGACGCGGGGTGCCCCGGTCGTCCTCCACGTAGCGCAGCTGGATGCCGGCGCGGCCGGCCAGCCGCTCGACGGACTCGACGAAACTCAGGTGGTCGGCGTCCATCAGGAACTTGATCGCGTCACCACCGGCGCCGCAGCCGAAGCAATACCAGACGTTGCGGGCCGGGGAGACGTTGAACGACGGGCTCTTCTCGTCGTGGAACGGGCACAGACCCTTGAGGTTGCCGCCACCGGCGGACTTCAGGGTGACCGTCTCGGAGATCACATCCCCGATCGAGGTGCGTTCCCGGACCAGTGCGATGTCCTCGTCCCGGATCCGCCCAGCCATGCGCCACCCCCTCGCCGTACATCCTGCCCTGCCGGACCGACGACGTGCCCGCCGGGGGACGCCGGGTGTGGCGGCCACCGTCGCCCGGTGGTGGCCTGGACGCTCTGCGGGCTGGTCCTCTACTGGCATTCAACGTGCCACACCTGGCACTCACGTGGGTACGATGAGCAGCATGTAGGTACATGTGGGAGGTGAAGGAATGAGCAGTGTCTCCGTTCGCGAATTCTCGTACAACCCGAGTGGCATGTTCGCCCGGGCCGAGCAAGGCGAGACGATCGAGGTGACCAGACACGGCAAGGTGATCGCCGTGCTGCTGCCGGGCTCGGGCACCCTGGGACGGTACGCTCCGCTCGTGGCCAAGGGTGCGATCAAGCTCAAGGCCACGACCACGAGCGACCTCGACCGCGTTGCCCGATATGCCATACCCGACGACATGTCTCCGCTGGACCAGCTTCTCGGCGAGCGAGCCGAGGACGAACGGTGATCTACCTCGACGCGTCCGCCATCATCACCTTGGTTTCGGGCCGCTCGTACGCGTCCGAGTTGCGGGACTTCCTTGCCACCCATCCCGGCCTGCCAATGGCGACGAGCACCATCGGTTTCGTGGAAACCGTCCGAACGCTGGACCGCGTCGGCGACTTTCCCGACACAATGAGTGATCTCGTGCGCACCTTCACCGAAATCCTCCTCACCGAGGAGGTGCGCGACACTGCTGCGTTACTGCCTGCCGGAGTCAGGACGCTCGACGCCATTCACGTCGCCAGCGCGCAGATCATCGGTCCGGCGCTGACCGCCCTGGTCACCTACGACAGGCGGATGCTCGACGTTGCCCGCTCCATCGGGCTGCCCTGTTCGGCCCCGGGCCTCGACGAACGGCAAGCCTGACCCCCGCTCAAGCCGGAAGAGCGGAGGTTTCCTCGGCCGCCACCTGCCGGTTCCAGTCGGCCTTGGTGGAGCGCCACCCCTCGTCGTCCATGCCGCGCCGCCAGTAACCGGAGATGGACAGCCGGTCGGCGGGCACGCCCCGCTCGGCGCGCAGCAGCCGGCGCAACTCCCGCACGAAGGTCGCCTCGCCGTGCACGAAGGCGTGCACCTGCCCGGGCGGAAACTCCAGCTCCCGTACCGCCGTCACCAGCGCCTCGCCCACCGGGCGGCCGCCGCGGTGCAGCCAGGTGAGCTGGACGGCACCGGGGCTGAGCAGCTTCTGCTCGTCCGCCGGGTCGGCGACCTCCACGAAGACGTGGGCCGGGGCGCCGAGCGGCAGCCGTTCCAGGGCGGCGCCGATGGCCGGCAGCGCGCTCTCGTCACCGACCAGCAGGTGCCAGTCCGCGTCCGGGCTCGGCGCGTACGCCCCGCCGGGGCCGACGAAGTGCACCGGGTCGCCGGGGCGCAGCGCGGCGGCCCACGGCCCGGCGAGCCCCTCGTCGCCGTGGTGCACCACGTCGACGGTCAACTCCTCGGCCAGCGGATCCCAGCGCCGCACGGTGTACGCGCGCAGCCGGGGCCACTGCTCGCGGGGCAGGTCCCGGCGGATCACCGCCATGTCCAGCGGCTGCGGGTACGCGACGCCGGGCTGCGGGAAGACCAGCTTGATGTAGTGGTCGGTGAACTCTCCCACCGGCAGATCGGCCAGCGCGTCCCCACCGAGGACGAGCCGGATCAGATGCGGGGTGGGTCGCTCGGTGCGCAGCACCCGGACCGAGGTGACCGTCATATTGTTAGGTTAACCTAAGTCGCCCGATGCGCTGTCGCCGACCAGACGGGTGTGCCAGGTCACCGCCGCCGGGTCGGTGAGCGAGGCGACCTGGTCGATCACCACCCGCAGGCGGGCGGCGTCGTCCGGCGCGGCCCGCCACAGCGGCGCGAAGATCGGATCGAGCCCGTCCGGCGCGCGCCGGACCAGCGCGGCCACCAACTCGGCCAGCATCGTGCGCTGCCGCTCGTAGCGGCCCCGGAAGCCGGAACGGCGCATCACGTAGCGCAACGCGATGCCCTTGAGCAGGGCGCACTGGGCCCGGACCAGCCGCGGCACCACCAGATCGGCCGCGTAACGGAGGTGTGGGCCGGGGCCGAAGCGCTCCTCGGTGGCAGCGACCGCGGCGGAGACGAACCGGCCGGTCAACCCGCTGGTGGTGGCCTTCAGGGCCACCTGGGCCCGGTGACTGCCGTCGTAGCCGGCGAGCGGGGCGAGCAGCGGGTCGGACAGCAACGCGACCAGCACGTCGGCCAGGTCGGCGGCGGACTCCCCGGAGTACGTGGCGGCTACGTCGGCGCAGAGCGCCGCCCGTTCGTCGGCGTCGTCGAGCAGCGGGCGCAGCGTGACGTACCCGCCGTGGATGCCGTCCTCCACGTCGTGCACCGAGTACGCGACGTCGTCGGTCCAGTCCATCACCTGCGCCTCCAGGCAGCGCCGGTCGCCGGGCGCACCGGCCCGGATCCAGTCGAAGACGGCCCGGTCGTCGGCGTACACCCCGAACTTGCGCTGCCCGGGACGGCGCGGCCACGGGTACTTGCCGATGGCGTCCAGCGATGCCCGGGTCAGGTTCAGGCCGGCGGACGAGCCGTCCGGGGCGAGCACCTTCGCCTCCAGCCGGGTCAGCACCCGCAGCGTCTGCGCGTTGCCCTCGAAGCCACCGCAGGGCGTGGCGAGCAGGTCCAACGCCGCCTCGCCGTTGTGCCCGAACGGCGGATGCCCGAGGTCGTGGGCGAGCCCGGCGACGTCCACCACGTCCGGGTCGCAGCCCAGCCGGGCACCCATCTCCCGGGCGATCTGCGCCACCTCCAGCGAGTGCGTCAGCCGGGTACGCAGGAAGTCGTCCGTCCCGGCGGTGTGCACCTGGGTCTTGGTGGCCAGCCGACGAAACGCCGCGGAGTGCAGCACCCGGGCACGGTCACGCTCGTACGGTGACCGGCGGTGCCCGGTGTCCTTGGGCGACTCCCCGACCAGCCGGGCGTCCGGCTCACTGCTCACTGCTCACGCAGGACGCAGAACTCGTTGCCCTCGGGGTCGGCCAGCACCGTCCAGTCGACGTCGCCCTGGCCGATGTCGACGTGCCGGGCGCCCATGTCGACCAGACGCTCGACCTCGGCCTCCCGATCGGTGGGGCGCAGGTCGAGGTGCAGGCGGTTCTTGCGCTCCTTGCCCTCGGTCACGAGACCGAAGAACAGAGCGGGAGACCGGTCCGCGGACTGGCGGATCTCCACGCCACCCGGCTTCTCGGCGACGATCTGATAGCCGAGCGCCTCGGCCCACCAACGGGCCAGCCGGGCCGGATCGCGGGCATCGACGGTGAGGCTCTCCCAGACGCTGGTCATTCAGTCACCCTTCCCGTTCTCCGGCATACGCAATCAGCCGTGTGCGAGCGTGCCAAGGTTACGCCCGCCGACCCCGCTCGACCCGCCCGCGACGCATCGGTGGCGGGTCCACAACCGCCGATCGGCCGGCAGTTGTCGACCGATTGCCGACGGTTACGGGCTCGCGGACGGAGGGTGGCCGCCGGTAGCGTTCCCAGCGCGGAACGTGACCAGCCGACCGACGCGCAGAGCCCGACCGGTAAGGGGACAATCTCGTGGACGCAGACCCGGTGGTGGGAACGGAACTACGCGGGCTGCGCCGACGCCGCCCCGAGGTCACCGGCACCGTCCTGGCCGGCACCGACGGACTGCTCATCTCCAGCGACCTGCCCAGCACCGACGCCACCCATCTCGCCGCGCTCGCCGCGGCCAGTTTCGGGCTCGGCCACCGGGTGGCCGACACCGTCCGCCGGGGCGAGTTCCGGGAATCGGTGGTACGCACCAGCGCCGGTTGCGTGGTGACCTACCCGGCGGGGCGCACCGCCCTGCTGACCCTGGTCACCGCGTCGGCCACAGAGGACCTGGAGGCGCTGCACGAGGAGGCTCGGGCGGTGGCCCGCCGGGCCGGTTCGGTGTTGGACACCCGTGGCGGCGGGATCGGCGCCACCCCCGTTCCGGACGCGCACGCCCCGCTGGCCGTGCGTACCCCGATGGCGACCCTGCCCACGCAGCTGCGCCGCTCGGCCCGACCGACCTGGCGTCGCCCGCCGATCTGAGCGTCGCCCGCCGATCTCAGCGTCGGTGCCGACGGCGGCCGGTCGCCCGGTCCGCCGCCGGCCCACGTCAGCGGCTGTCCGACCCGCCGGTCTCCACGGCCGCCCGGCCGGCCTCCAGCCGCGCCACCGGCACCCGGAACGGCGAGCAGGACACGTAGTCCAGCCCGACCTCGTGGAAGAAGTGCACCGAGTCGGGGTCGCCGCCGTGCTCGCCGCACACACCCAGCTTCAGCCCGGGGCGGGCCGCCCGGCCCTCCTCGGCGGCGATCCGCACCAGCCGGCCGACGCCGTCGCGGTCGATCGACTCGAACGGTGAGATGCCGAAGATGCCCAACTCCAGGTAGCGCCAGAAGAACGCGCCCTCGACGTCGTCGCGGGAGAAGCCCCAGGCCATCTGGGTCAGGTCGTTGGTGCCGAAGGAGAAGAACTGCGCCGCCTCGGCGATCTGCCCGGCGGTCAGCGCCGCCCGGGGCACCTCGATCATGGTGCCGATCAGCACCTCGACGCCGCTGTCCCCGACCACCTCGGCGATGATCTTCTCGGCCTCCGCGCGGACGGTCTCCAACTCCTGCACGGCACCCACCAGCGGCACCATGATCTCCGGCTTGGCCACCCCGCCGCCCCGGGCGCAGGCGACGGCCGCCTCGGCGATGGCCCGCACCTGCATCGCGAACAGACCCGGGATGACCAGGCCGAGGCGGACGCCCCGCAACCCGAGCATCGGGTTCTCCTCGTGCATCCGGCGGACGGCCGCGAGCAGCGCCTCCTCCTTGGCCACGTCCTCGCCGCGCTCCTGAGCGACCGCCACGTTGACCGCGAGCTGCTCCAACGGCGGCAGGAACTCGTGCAGCGGCGGATCGATCAGCCGGACCGTGACCGGCAGCCCGTCCATCTCCCGGAAGATCTCCCCGAAATCGTCCCGCTGCAACGGCAGCAGTGCCGCCAGCGCCGCCTCCCGCTCACCCTCGGCCCGCGCCAGGATCAGCCGCTCGACCAGCTCCCGCCGATCGCCGAGAAACATGTGCTCGGTGCGGCACAGCCCGATGCCCTCGGCGCCGAAACGCCGGGCACGCGCGGCGTCCGCGCCCGTGTCGGCGTTCGTGCGGACCGCGAGCCGCCGCTTCCCGTCGGCGTGCGTCATGATCCGGTGTACGGCCCGGACCAGCGCGTTGTCGATGTGCTCGGGGTCGAGGCTGCCCTCGAAGTACTGCACGACCTCCGACGGCATGACCGGCACCTCACCGAGGTAGACCTTGCCGGTGGTGCCGTCGATGGAGACGACGTCACCCTCGTTGACGGTCTGTCCGGCCACGGTGAACCGCTTCGCCGGCACGTTCACGTCGATCGCGTCGGCACCGGACACGCAGGTCTTGCCCATGCCTCGCGCCACCACGGCGGCGTGGCTGGTCTTGCCGCCACGGGAGGTGAGAATGCCCTGGGCGGCGATCATGCCGTTCAGGTCGTCGGGGTTGGTCTCCCGGCGGACCAGGATCACCGACTGCCCCTCGGCGGCCAGCTCCACGGCCCGCGCCGAGGTGAAGACGACCGTGCCGGACGCCGCACCGGGCGAGGCGCCGATGCCCGTGGCGACCGCCTCGAACTCGTGGTCGATCTGGAAACGGGGGAACATCAACTGCGCGAGCTGCGCGCCGTTGACCCGGTGCAGCGCCTCGTCCAGGTCGATCAGACCCTCGTCGACGAGCTGCCCGGCGATGACGAACGCGGCGGCGGCCGTGCGCTTGCCGACCCGGGTCTGCAACATCCACAGCTTGCCGCGCTCGATGGTGAACTCGATGTCGCAGAGATCCTTGTAGTGCTCCTCAAGCCGGGCCATGATGCCGAGCAGCTCGTCGTAGGACGACTTGTCCAGCTGCTCCAGCTCCTGCAACGGCACCGTGTTGCGGATGCCGGCGACCACGTCCTCGCCCTGGGCGTTGGCCAGGTAGTCGCCGTAGATGCCCTGCGCCCCGCTCCCCGGGTCGCGGGTGAACGCGACGCCGGTGCCGGAGTCCGGGCCGAGGTTGCCGAACACCATGCTCACCACGTTGACCGCGGTGCCGAGGTCGGCCGGGATCCGCTCCTGGCGGCGGTAGAGCACCGCGCGCTCGGCGTTCCACGACTCGAAGACGGCACGGATGGCCAGGTCGAGCTGTTCGCGCGGCTGCTGCGGAAACTCCCGGCCGGTGTGCTTCAGGAAGATCTTCTTGTACGCGTCGACCAGCCCGCGCAGGTCGTCGGCGTCCAGATCCAGGTCGTTGTGCGTACCCTTGGCGCTCTTGATCTCGTCGAGGGCGTGCTCGAACTCCTCGCCCGGCACCTCGCAGACGGTCTTGCCGAACATCTGGATGAGTCGCCGGTAGGAATCCCAGGCGAACCTGTCCGCGCCGCCGGAGGCGGCCTGGCCGGTCGCGCCGCCGGAGGCGGCCTGGCCGGTCGCGCCGCCGGCCTGCCGCGCGAGACCTTCCACGCTCTGGTCGTTGAGGCCGACGTTCAGGACGGTCTCCATCATGCCGGGCATGGAGAACTTCGCGCCGGAGCGGACGGACACCAGCAGGGGGTCCTGCGGGTCGCCGAGGCGCTTGCCCATGGCGCGCTCCAACGATTCCAGGTGCCTCTCGATCTGACCGGCGAGCCCGTCGGGCTCCCGACCGGTCGCGAGGTACGCCTGGCAGGCCTCGGTGGTGATCGTGAAGCCGGGGGGCACCGGCAGGCCGAGGTTGGTCATCTCGGCGAGATTGGCGCCCTTTCCGCCGAGCAGGTCCTTGAGGTCCTTGTTGCCCTCGGAGAAGTCGTAGACGTATTTGTGATCGACGGTCTCTTGCGATGCCACCAGAGCCTCCCACGCGCGCCGGGATTGACACTTAACGAAGGTTCAGGGCGAAGGTTAAGCGAACATCGAGTGGGCTGCGACCGTTCGGTGACAATAGGCACAGCCATCACGACTATCCGCGTTCGTACCGGTTTTTGGGAACGCTTCCACGCGCAGGATCACGCATCCCGGCCCAGCGCCGTACGCTTGACGGCACGCCAGCCGGCGAACCTCACTTTTGCCATAACCGACGCGAATACACCCCTCGGAGTCGCTGCCGTGTCGACCATTCCCTCCCCCGGTCTCACCCCCGGCGCGACCGGACCCACCGGCCCGGTGCCGCTGCCGTCGCACGAACCGGACGCTGCCGCGCTGGCCCGGGCCGCCGAGCGGTCCGCCGGCGATCTGCTCGCCCCACCGACTCCGATCCGGCTGTCCGACGTCGTACCCGCCCCGCGGCAGGTCGAGCCGGCTTCGACCGACGACTGGCTGCTGCCACCCGACGCGGTCATCGTGGCCAGCGCCGACCCGGCCGCGCTGACGGTCGCCACGCACCTCGCCGACCTGCTGCGCCCGGCCACCGGATACCCGCTGCCGGTCACCGATTCACCCCGACCGACGCAGGACGGGGGCATCACCCTCACGCTGGTCGGCGACGACAGTCTGGGCGCCGAGGGGTACCGGCTCGCCGTGACCCGCGCCGGCGTCACCATCACCGCCGCCACGGCCACCGGCCTCTTCTACGGCGGGCAGACCCTGCGTCAGCTGCTGCCGCCGTCGATCGAGAGCCCGACCCCGGTCAGCGAACGGTGGACGTTGCCCGGCGGCACCATCACCGACGCTCCCCGATTCCCGTACCGGGGCGCGATGCTCGACGTGGCACGGCACTTCTTCACCGTCGAGGACGTCCTGCGCGTCGTCGACCACCTCGCCCGGTACAAGCTCAACCACCTGCACCTGCACCTCACCGACGACCAGGGCTGGCGCATCGCGGTCGACTCCCGGCCGAAGCTGACCACCGTCGGCGCAACGACGGCGGTCGGTGGGGCGCCCGGCGGGTCCTACACGAAGGCCGACTACCAGCGGATCGTCGCCTACGCGGCCGACCGCCACATCACCGTCGTCCCGGAGATCGACCTGCCCGGCCACACCAACGCGGCGCTCGTCGCGTACCCGGAACTGGCGCCGGACAAGGTCGCACCCCCGCCGTACACCGGCACCGAGGTCGGTTTCAGCTACGTCGACCCGACCGACGAGCGGACGTACGACTTCATCGCCGACGTGCTCGGTGAGGTGGCCGCGCTCAGCCCTGGCCGGTGGCTGCACATCGGCGGCGACGAGGCGTTCAAGGTCAAGGGTGAGGTGTACACCGGTTTCGTCGAGCGGGTGCAGCGCATCGTGGCCGGGCTCGGCAAGACCGTCGTCGGCTGGCACCAGCTCGCGCCGGCCGGGCACGTCGACGGGAGGGTCCTGCAGTGGTGGGGCACGAACGGCGGCGATGACCCGACGACGACCGAGGCGGTACGCCGCGGTGCACGGCTCATCGTCTCCCCCGGCAACCACGCCTACCTGGACATGAAGTACGCCCCGGACACCCCGATCGGGCACGACTGGGCGGGTCTGATCGACGTGCGGAGGGCGTACGACTGGGATCCCGCCACACACGTTGCCGGCGTACCCGCCACGGCCGTACTCGGCGTGGAAGCCCCGCTCTGGACCGAATCGGTCACCTCGCTCGCCGAGATCGAGTTCATGCTGCTGCCCCGTCTGCCCGCCATCGCCGAGCTGGGTTGGTCACCCCGGGCCACGCACGACTGGGACGACTTCCGCGAGCGGCTGGCCGGGCACGGCCCGCGCTGGACGACCGCCGGCGTCACCTTCCACCGCGCGCCCGAGATCCCCTGGCCGTCCGCACCGACCGTCCCCACCCAGCGCACCCCGACGCGCGAGGACGTCAACCCGACATAGGCCCCTGATCCAACTCGGCTTCGCCGATGTCGGGGTGTCCCCGCCCGCCCGGCATCGGAAGACCGCGACATGACCGACCCGAAATCGATCACGCGGCCTGTCCGTTTTGTCGGGATGTCCGGCGCGCATATCGTCCCGTCTGACCATCACCGTCCCGTGGTCAAGGCCACCCGCCCGACGGAATCGGCGGCGGGCCGGGGTCGTTATACCTGGCACGCCACCGCGACTGCACGGTCGCTGGCGCACGGCGGTCGCCGGGAACACCGGCCAGGCCGCCCCGGTTACACCCCCGGCACAAGCACCACAGGCCCGACGGCCCGACGGCCCGACGGCCCGGCGGCCCGGCGGCCCGGCGGCCCGGCGGCCCGGCGGAATGATCCGCCGCTGCGGACCGTTACACCCTGTCCCGACGCCGGCCCCCCTGTGGGTCGCCGGGCAGATCCCCTTGAACTTCCCCCGCACCGGCACGCACCCCCAGCGTGCCGTTGCGGTATTCCCCCGACAGGCAGAGGAGCACGCCATCATGCGTACCGATCTGATCCGTAAGACCGCCCTGACCGCCGCTGGCCTCGCGTTCACCGGCGGCGCCATCGCCGGCCCCGTCACCGCCGCCTACGCCGCGTCGCAGACCACGCCGAGCACCCACACCCAGAGCGACCGCAAGAGCGGTGAGCGGGAGCTGGGCGTGCGCTACGAAGCCCAGCCGAACTTCTACTACTGCGGCCCCGCCGCCACCCGCAACGCCCTGTCCGTACAGGGCAAGAACATCAACGTCGACGACATGGCCAAGGAAATGGGCACCACCGAGGCCGGCACCAACTCCATCAACGACATCACCCCCGTGCTGAACAAGGAAACCGGCAAGCCCGACGCCTACCACTCCGTCGAGATCCCCAACCCGGACGCCGACGCCACACAGACCGACAAGCTGCGCGCCGACATCGTCACCACCGTCGACGACGGACGGGCCGTGGTCGCCAACATCGCCGGCACCAGCACCGACACCGACGGCATCACCCACTCGTTCGAGGGCGGGCACTACATCAGCGTCGTCGGCTACCGCGACGGTGGTAACACCGTGAAGATCGCCGACTCGGCCAACCCCGACACCGCCTCCTACTGGATCAGCGTCGAGCACCTCGCCGACTGGATCGCCACCCGCGGCTACTCCACCAGCTGACCCACACACCCACACACCGAAAGGGCCGGACCCCAACCGGGGCCCGGCCCTTCGGCATGTCCCGGGGGCGGGTGTACCTCGCTAGTCCCTGGAGTTGATGTCGTCAACGAATCAGGCGCGGCCGCCAACGTCAGCCGGCCGCAGGCAGCGGACCGCGGGCATCAGGCTGCCGGCCGCAGGCAGCGGGCCACGGGCGGGGACGGGACCACCACCGTCCGCTCACCGGTCGCGGAGCGGCTCAGCCGCCGGAGTCGTCCATCTCGGCACCCTCGGGGACGGTGTCGTCGTCCCGGCTGGCGAGCCACCCGTCGGGCAGGAAGACCTTGCCCGGCGAGTTGGTACGCCCGCGCGGCTGGCCCAGGGCCGCGACCGGGAACGGCTCCGCCGGGTCTAGCTTGCCGAGCAGGTCGTCGAGCTGGGCCAGGCTTTCGATCATTGCCAGCGAGCGGCGCAGCTCACCGCCGACGGGAAAGCCCTTGAGGTACCAGGCGACGTGCTTACGGAAGTCGGTGCAGCCGTCCCGCTCGCCCCGCGCCGGGTTGCGCGCGCCCGCCACGAACTGGTCGACCAGCAGCTCGGCGTGCCGGCGCATGGTCACCGCCACCTCGCCGAGGGTGGGCAGCCGCCGCTCCGGCCGACCGTTGAACGCGGCCTCCAGGTCGGCGAAGAGCCACGGCCGGCCCAGACAGCCACGCCCGATCACGACGCCGTCGACGCCGGTGTGCGCGACCATCCGCAGCGCGTCGTCGGCCTCCCAGATGTCGCCGTTGCCGAGCACCGGCACGTCGAGGGCCTGCTTCAGGGTGGCGATGGCGTCCCAGTCGGCGGTGCCCGAGTAGCGCTGCGCGGCCGTCCGCCCGTGCAGGGCCACCGCGGCCACGCCGGCGTCCTGGGCGGCGAGCCCGGCTTCGACGTACGTCAGGTGGTCCTCGTCGATGCCCTTGCGCATCTTGACCGTGACGGGCACCCCGGCCGGCGACGCGGCAGCGACCGCGGCCTTCACCAGCCGGGCGAACAGCCGACGCCGCCAGGGCAGCGCCGCGCCGCCGCCACGTCGGGTCACCTTGGGTACGGGGCAACCGAAGTTGAGGTCGATGTGGTCGGCCAGGTTGCGTTCCACGACGATGCGCACGGCCGCCGCGGTGATCTCCGGATCGGTGCCGTAGAGCTGGAGGCTGCGCGGCTTCTCGTCGTCACCGAAGGCGATCATGCGCAGCGTCTTCGGGTTCCGCTCGACCAGCGCCCGGGTGGTGATCATCTCGCAGACGTAGATGCCGCCGCCCTGCTCCCGGCAGAGCCGGCGGAACCCGACGTTGGTGATCCCCGCCATCGGCGCGAGGACCACCGGGGGCCACACCTGGTGCGGCCCCAGGGTCAGCGGGCGCAGCGCGGGCACGGTCGACGCAGTCACCGCACAAGTGTACGGGGCCCCGACCGGCGCTTTCCGCGTCGGCCGGGGCCCCGTGCCCACCGTCTCAGCAGCCGGGGAGGCGCTCGATCAGGTAACGCTCGACCTGGTCCAGGGACACCCGCTCCTGGGCCATGGTGTCCCGGTTGCGCACCGTCACGGCGTTGTCGTCCAGGGTGTCGAAGTCGACGGTCACGCAGAACGGGGTGCCGATCTCGTCCTGCCGGCGGTAGCGGCGGCCGATCGCCTGCGAGTCGTCGAACTCCACCACCCACCGCTTGCGCAGCAGCGCGGCGAGGTCCTTCGCCTTCGGCGACAGCGCCTCGTTGCGGGACAGCGGCAGCACCGCCACCTTCACCGGGGCCAGCCGCGGGTCGAACCGCATCACGGTGCGCTTGTCCACGCCGCCCTTGGTGTTCGGCGCCTCATCCTCGTCGTACGCCTCCAGCAGGAACGCGAGCACCGCGCGGGTCAGACCGGCGGCCGGCTCGATGACGTACGGCATCCAGCGCTCGCTCTTCGTCTGGTCGAAGTACGACAGGTCGACGCCGGAGTGCTTGCTGTGCGTGGAGAGGTCGAAGTCGGTGCGGTTGGCGACACCCTCCAGCTCGGCGAACTCGGTGCCGCCGAACTGGAAGCGGTACTCGATGTCGACGGTGCGCTTCGAGTAGTGGGAGAGCTTCTCCTTCGGGTGCTCGTAGAGCCGCAGGTTGTCCGCCGACAGGCCGAGGTCGAGATACCAGTTCCAGCGTTCTTGGAGCCAGTACTCGTGCCACTGCTCGTCGGTGCCCGGCTCGACGAAGAACTCCATCTCCATCTGCTCGAACTCGCGGGTCCGGAAGATGAAGTTGCCCGGGGTGATCTCGTTGCGGAACGACTTGCCGGTCTGCGCGATGCCGAACGGCGGCTTCTTGCGGGCGACCGTCTCGACGTTCTTGTAGTTGACGAAGATGCCCTGCGCGGTCTCCGGGCGCAGGTAGTGCAGCCCCTCGTCGCTCTCCACCGGGCCCAGGTAGGTCTTCATCAGGCCGTTGAACATCTTCGGCTCGGTGAAGGTGCCCTTGTTGCCGCAGTTGGGGCAGTTCAGCTCGGCGAGCGAGGTCAGCGGCTTGCCGTGCTTCTCGGCGTACGCCTCCTCCAGGTGGTCCGCCCGGAAGCGCTTGTGGCAGAACTGGCACTCGGTGAGCGGGTCGACGAACTCGGCGATGTGGCCGGACGCCTCCCACACCTTGCGGGCCAGGATCACGGCGGAGTCGAGACCGACCACGTCGTCACGCTGCTGGACCATGGTCTTCCACCACTGCCGGCGGACGTTCTCCTTGAGTTCCACGCCGAGCGGGCCGTAGTCCCACGCCGATCGGGTGCCTCCGTAGATCTCGCTGGAGGGGAAGACGAAGCCTCGGCGCTTGGCGAGACTGACGACGGCGTCGATACGGTCGACTGGCATGTTTCCTCCTACGCCGGCTGGCGGTCGGCGGGGGCGAGATGTGGATGGAACGGTCGGTTCGGGACAACGGTACGACCACCGTCACCCCAAGCCCAGCAGAATACCGGGGGCGGGTCAGCTCACCCCGCAGACCTCCATACCTCCGGTCTGGCCGTCCTGGCCCAGATCGACCTGCTGCTGCTCCCGGTCGCCGCCGTCGAGTGTCACGTCGACCGGGACGGTCAGGTTGGTGGTGTCCACCTCACCCACCCGGAAGGCTGCCACCTGGGGCTCGGCGGCGGCCCGTCGTTCGAACTCGGCGCGCGACTCGCGCCGCTGCGCGTCGTCGCAGAGCTGGTCGTACGCCCGCCCGTAGTCCTTCTCGACCAGCGCCTGGTAGTAGTCGCCGGTCACGGTGCGGCCCTGCTCCCGGACGGCCTGCACCCCACTGACGGCCAGGCCGACGACGGCCGTGCCGCCACCGCCACAGCAGAGGAGTACGGCGAGCGCGCCGACGCCGAGGCCGATCCAGAGCCGGGTCCGTCGGCCCTCGGTGGGCGGCGCGGCGAACGGCGGAGCCACACCGGGACCGGGCGGCGGGGCGGGTGCGGTCATAGGAGCAGCGTAGTGTCCGGCGGCTCAGCGGTAAGGACCCGCAGCCCGATCACTCTCGGCGACGACCACGGCCCCGCCGGGCGCGGCGGTGGCCAGCGCCTCGTACGCGGACGGTTCGTCGACCGACTGCGCGAGCAACGGAACGGCGCTGACCTTGACCTCGAAGGCGCCCAGTGCCCGCCGGTACGTGCCGACCGACTCCCACTCGGTGACCAGGGACCAGTACCGGGGGTCGTCGAGCGCCCGGACCAGTTGGCCACGCAGGTAGCCGGGGCAGGCGGCCAGCGCGGTGAGGGCGGCGTGCGCCCGTTCGGTGAAGTCGTCGGCGACATCGACGTCGACCACGAACCGGTTGGTCACCAGCACCGGGGGTTCCTCCTCGTAGAGTCTGTGGCATGCAGCGTACGCAGCGCCCTCTGCTGGCCCGTCTGGCCGGGGCGAACCCGACGTCGGTGTTCCTGCTCACCCTGGTGGTGGTGCTGGTGGCGTTCTTCACGCCCGGCGTGATCGGCGGGCTGCTGACGCTCGCTCTCGCGGCGGTGCTGATCGCCCTGTTGGCGACGACCTGGCCGGTTCAGGCGCCGCAGACCCGGATGATCCGGCTGCTGATGCTGACCCTCCTGGTGGCGGTGGGCCTCGCGAAGCTGCTCTGACATGCAATCATGCTTTTTTGACAATCATTATCGTTGCCACGGACAGTTGACGACATGACCAACCGCACCACGTCCCGCGTCCTGGCCGCCGCGACCGCCCTGCTCGCCCTGGGCGCCGGGGCCGGCTGCTCCACCGGCGGTCCCGCCGGCGCCGACCCGCAACGGGTCGACGTGGTGGCCGCGTTCTACCCGC
Source organism: Micromonospora sp. ALFpr18c (assembly GCF_008868155.1). Lineage (GTDB taxonomy): Bacteria > Actinomycetota > Actinomycetes > Mycobacteriales > Micromonosporaceae > Micromonospora. The sequence continues at coordinate 15,645 of NZ_WBKR01000028.1, read as the reverse complement.
TGCAGTTCCTCGCCGAACGGATCGGCGGCGACGCGGTACGGGTGACCAACCTCGCCAAGCCCGGCGCCGAGCCGCACGACCTGGAACTCACCCCGAGCCAGGTCGGCCAGGTCACCGAGGCCGAGCTGATCGTCTACCTCAAGGGCTTCCAGCCGGCGGTGGACGACGCCGTCGCGCAGAACGGCGGCGACCGGACGTTCGACGTGACGAGCGTGCAACCGCTGCTGGACGCGACCGCCGGCGGCCACAACCACGAGGGTGAGCACGCCGAGGCGGAGAACGCCGGGGGCAAGGACCCGCACGTCTGGCTCGACCCGACCCGGCTGGCCGCCATCGGTGACCAGCTCGCCCAGCGGCTCGGCAAGGCCGACCCGGGCCACGCCGGCGACTACACCTCGCGCGCCACGGCGCTACGCGCCGACCTGACGGCCCTGGACGGCGAGTTCACCCAGGGCCTGGCGACCTGCCAGCGGCGGGAGATCGTCACCAGCCACGCCGCGTTCGGTTACCTCGCCGACCGGTACCGGCTCGACCAGGTCGGCATCACCGGCCTGAGCCCGGACGTCGAGCCCTCCCCGCAGCGGCTCGCACAGGTCATCGAGGAGGCGAAGGAGCACAAGACCAGCACGATCTTCTTCGAGACGCTGGTCAGCCCGAAGGTCGCCGAGACCATCGCCGGTCAGGTGGGCGCGAAGACCGCGGTGCTGGACCCGATCGAAGGGCTCGCAGCGGGCAGCAACGGGGACTACGTTTCGGTGATGCGTACGAACCTGCAGGCACTGCGGACGGCCTTGAGCTGCTCGTGACCACACCTGTCATCGCCGTGCGGCACGCGACGGTCGGCTACGACGGCCGTCCCGTGCTCCGGGATATCTCGCTCACCGTGTCCGCCGGCGAGGTGGTCGCGCTGCTCGGCGCCAACGGCTCCGGCAAGTCCACGCTGATCCGCGCCGTGCTGGGGCTGGTGCCGCTCAGCGCCGGCTCGGTCACCCTCTTCGACCGCCCGTTGCGCCGGTTCCGGCAGTGGGAGCGGATCGGGTACGTCCCGCAACGCCTGGGCGCCGGCGGCGGCGTACCGGCCACCGTCCGCGAGGTGGTGGCCTCCGGCCGGTTGGCCCGCCGAGGGGTGCTCCGCCCGCCGGGCCGAGCCGACCGGGCCGCCGTCGACGCCGCGCTGCGCGCCGTCGGGCTCGCCGACCGGGCCGCCGACCCGGTCGCCACCCTCTCCGGCGGCCAGCAGCAGCGCACCCTGATCGCCCGCGCGCTGGCCGGTCAGCCGGAACTGCTCGTCCTCGACGAACCCACCGCCGGGGTGGACGCGGCCAGCCAGGAGGCGTTCGCGAGCGCGCTGCGCGACTTCGTCGCCGGCGGCGGGACGGTGCTCCTGGTGGCACACGAACTGGGTCCGCTGCGGCCGGTGATCACCCGTTGTGTCGTCGTACACCAGGGTGGTGTCTGCCACGACGGCGCGGTGCCGGACCCGGCCGGCCATCACGCGGAGCCCGACCACGACCACGTGCATCCGCACGGTCCCGACGAGCCCGCCGGGCTGTGGAGCAACTGAGCATGGAACTCTTCCAGTACCCGTACATGCAGCGGGCCCTGATCGCCGCGTTGGTGATCGGCCTGGCCGCGCCGGCGCTCGGCATCTACCTGGTGCAGCGTCGCCTCGCGCTGATCGGCGACGGGATCGGGCACGTGGCGTTGACCGGTGTCGGCGCCGGGCTGCTGCTCAACCGCTCCCCGGTGCTGGTGGCGGTGATCGTGGCCACCGCCGGCGCGATCGCCATCGAGGTGGTCCGTGCCCGTGGGCGTACCTCCGGCGACCTGGCCCTGGCGCTGCTCTTCTACGGCGGCATCGCCGGCGGCGTAATGCTGGTCGGCCTCTCCGACGCGACCAGCGCCACCCTGAACGCCTACCTGTTCGGGTCACTGATCACCATCTTCCCGGGCGACCTGATCACCATCGCGGTGCTCGGCACGGCGATCCTGGTCGCCATGATCGCGTTGCGTCCGGCGCTCTTCGCGATCAGCCACGACGAGGAGTACGCGCGGGTCTCCGGACTGCCGGTGCGCACGCTCAACCTGCTGATCGCGGTCACCACCGCGATCACCGTCACCATCGCGATGCGCGCCGTCGGTGTGCTGCTGATCAGCGCGCTGATGGTGGTGCCGGTGGCCACCGCCCAGCAGGTCACCCGGGGCTTCCGCAGCACGATGACCGCCGCGATGGCGCTCGGGTTGTTCGCCGCCGGCACTGGCGTGTGGGTGGCGGCCACCGCGGACACCGCCCCGGGCGCCTCGGTGGTGCTGCTGGCGATCGCCTCCTTCCTGGTGGTGGCGGTGGCGGCCGGGGTCTGGCGGCGGCTGCGTCGCCGGGCGACGCCGGCCGCCGCGCCGACGGCGGAGCCGCACGAGGTGGTGCTGGGCTCATCCTGATCAGCGAAAGGCCGGCGGTATTGGTTACCGTTGCACGATGACCAGCACCACGGGGTACGACGGGTTCGACGGGGCCAGCGAGCTGCTCCGCGCCCTGTCGGCGCCCATCCGGCTGGCCATCGTGAGCGAGCTGGCCGACGGTGAGCGGTGTGTGCACGAGTTGGTGGAGAAGCTGGGTGCCGCGCAACCGCTGGTCTCCCAGCACCTGCGGGTGCTGCGCGGGGCGGGCGTCGTCCGGGGCTCCCGCAGAGGTCGGGAGATCGCGTACACCCTTGTCGACGAGCACGTCGCGCACATCGTGGCGGACGCGGTCAGCCACGCCGGGGAGGGATCATGAGCGAGGGCAGCGCCGCGGTGCGCAACACCCGACAGCGCTCGGCGGTGAGCGCGTTGCTGGGCGAGATGGAGGGCTTCCACAGCGCTCAGGACCTGCACGCGATGCTGCGCCAGCGCGGTGAGCGGGTCGGCCTGACCACCGTCTACCGCACCCTGCAGGGGTTGGCGGACGCGGGCGAGATCGACGTCATGCGCCCGCCGGGCGGCGAGCACCTCTACCGCCGGTGCAGCGAGGGCCACCACCACCACCTCGTCTGCCGGGCCTGTGGCCGCACCGTCGAGGTGGCCGGCCCGGCGGTGGAGAGCTGGGCCGACCGGGTCGCCGCCCAACACGGGTACGCCGATGTCAGCCACACGATGGAGATCTTCGGCACCTGCCCGGCCTGCGTCCGCTGACACCTGGCCGCCGAGCGGCACCGTCATGATCACTTTGTCGTCAGCAGTTCTTCGAGCCCGCTGGCAACTACTGGCGACAAAGTGATCATGGTTTGTGTCGTCCCGAGCGCTGATTCGACGGGTGTCGGGCCGAAGGCGTTCGTGGCACGCTGTCCGGCGTGAAAATCTATGCCGATCGGTTTCCGACCGCCGCCCGCCAGTTGCTCACCGACCTGCTCGTCGTCGCCTGGGTGTACGTGGCGATCCGCGGCGCGCTCTGGCTGCACGACCTGGTGGAGAAGCTCGCCGTGCCGGGGCAGAAGTTGGAGGGCGCCGGCAGCGGACTCGCCGACAACCTGGGCGACGCCGGCAGCAAGGTCCGCCGGGTGCCGCTAGTCGGCGACGAGTTGACCGCGCCCTTCCAGCGGGCCGCCGACGCCGCCCGGGGGCTCGCCGACGCCGGCCGCGACCAGCAACACTTCGTCGACCAGCTCGCCCTCGCCCTCACCATCGCGGTGTTGATCTTCCCGCTCGGTCTGGTGCTGTTCGGGTGGCTGCCCCTGCGGGTGCGCTGGATGCGCCGGGCCGGATCGGCCGCGAAGCTCGCCGCCGGGCCGGCCGGGCGGGATCTGCTCGCCCTGCGCGCGCTGGCCACCCAGCCGCTGGGCCGGCTGACCCGGATCGCGCCCGACGTCGCCGAGGCGTGGCGGCGCCGCGACGACGAGACCGTCGACGCCCTGGCCGCACTTGAACTGCGCCAGCTGGGCCTGCGCGGCAGAGGCCGCTGAGGCCGGCCATACCGCCGGACGTACGTCGGCGGCGCTCTTCGGAAGGGCCCGGACGGCCGCCCCGGCGGCGATCCACGCCATCCCCGCCTGCCGCAGCCGACCTGCGGCGATGGTGCCGTTAAGGTCTTCGGGTGTTCTACTTCCTGGTCGTCATCGCCGTCCTGCTGCTCGTGTACGCCGCCGTCCTGGTCTCCTTCGTCCGCCGGGGCAGGAAGATTCCGCCCGCGGCGTACCTGGGTCTGGCGGTGCTCAACGGCCTGATCCTGGCGGCGGTGCTGGCCTGGGCGGTCGCCCGCTGACCGCTGACCGCTCTCGGCTCTGCGCGGCAGCGGGCAGCTAGCAGCGGGCAGCGCGATAAGCAGCGCGCGTTACGGCTTCGGCGGGATGCGACGGCGGACGTCCTCGGCGGTGGACGGGCCGGGCGACCAGCGGGCCACCCAGGGCAGCTCGTCGGACGGGGTGATGACGCCGTCCTCCAGGCCGGCGTAGCGGCCGGCGAGGATCCGCTTCGCGGCGGCGGTGTCGACCGAGTCGGTGTTGTCCCACAGGGCGTTGAACAGCGCGTCCACCCGTACCCGCGCCTGCCGGCAGAACAGGTCGGCCAGCTCGACGTTCTCCGGACGGCTGTCCCGCTCGGCGGACGCCCGGACGCAGACCGCGGACATCGCGAACAGCTCCGCGCCGATGTCCACGACACGGCCGAGGAACGCCTGCTTGCGCTCCATCTTTCCCTGCCAGCGGGACATCGCGTAGAACGTCGACCGGGCCAGCTTGCGCGACGACCGTTCCACCTGGCGCAGGTGGGCGGCCAGTGGCCCGAACTCGGCGTACGCCGACGGGCTCTGGCCTCGGCCGACGGCCAGGGTGGGCAGCCACTTCGCGTAGAAGGCACCGGCGCGGGCCTTGCGGCCGAGCCCCGCGTCCGGGTCGATGATGTCGCCGGCCACCGACAGGTGGGCGTCGACGGCCTCCCGGGCGATCAGCAGGTGCATGATCTCGGTGGAGCCCTCGAAGATCCGGTTGATCCGCAGGTCACGCAGCATCTGCTCGACGGCGGCCGGGCGTTCGCCGCGGGCGGCCAGCGAGTCGGCCGTCTCGTACCCGCGCCCGCCCCGGATCTGGATCAGCTCGTCGGCGATCTTCCAGGCCATCTCGCTGGCGTACAGCTTGACCAGCGCCGCCTCGATGCGGATGTCGTTGCGGTCGTCGTCGGCGAGCAGGCAGCACAGGTCGAGCATGGTCTCCATGCCGTACGTGGTGGCGGCGATGAAGGAGAGCTTCTGCGCGACCGCCTCGTGCTCGCCCACCGGCCGACCCCACTGGACCCGGTCGGCGGCCCACTCGCGGGCCACGTTCAACGCCCACTTGCCGGCGCCCACGCACATCGCCGGCAGCGACAGCCGGCCGGTGTTCAACGTGGTCAGCGCGATCTTGAGGCCCTTGCCCTCGCCGCCGATGACGTTCTCGGCGGGCACGAACACGTCGTGGAACCGGGTGAGGCTGTTTTCCAGGCCGCGCAGGCCGACGAACTCGTTGCGCCGTTCCACGGTGATGCCGGCGCTGTCGCCGTCCACCACGAACGCGGTGATTCCGCCGCGCCGGCCCTCGCCGGCCGGCACCCGGGCCATCACCACCAGCAGGGTGGCGACGATGCCGTTGGTGGCCCAGAGTTTCACCCCGTTGAGCCGGTAGCCGGTGCCGTCCTCGGTCGGCTCGGCGATGGTGGCCAGCCGGGCCGGGTCGGAGCCGACGTCCGGCTCGGTGAGCAGGAACGCGGACACCTCGCCGGCGGCGAGCCGGGGCAGGAACCGCTGCTTCTGCTCGGCGGTGCCGAACATCTTCAACGGCTGCGGCACGCCGATCGACTGGTGTGCGGAGAGCAGCGCGCCGATGGCCGGGCTGACCGAGCCGGCCAGCATGAGTGCCCGGCAGTAGTGCAGGTTGCTCAGCCCCAGACCGCCGTACCTACGGTCGATCTTCATGCCGAACGCGCCGAGGTCGGCCAGGCCGTGGAACACGGTGTCCGGGATGGACGCGTCCCGCTCGATGGCGGCACCGTCCACCTCGGAGGTGAGAAAGGCGCGGAACCGAGCGAGGAACTCCTCGGCGCGTGCCACGTCGTCCGGGTCGGAGCGGGGCCACGGGTCGATGAGGTCGAGCCGGAACCGGCCGAGGAACAGCTCCTTGCCGAAGCTGGGCCGGTCCCAGGTGGACTCGCGGGCGGCCTCCGCGACCTGCCGGGCCTCCTTCTCCGAGACCTGCCCGGCCTCGGCCGGAAGTGGCGCGGCGGCACCGGCGGTGCCGGGCGTGGTTTCGGCGTCAGGGCCGTCCGGTGCCGGTCGGCCGTCCTGCGTCGTGGTCACGGCTGCCCCCTCGAACTCGGTGCGGCTGCGTCGACGTGCGCGACTACCGCCACGCTACCCCCGGTTGTTACCCAGGGGTAGCGCTGCGTGAAGATCGGCCCGATCAGCGACCGCTGAGAGTGTCCGGGTCGTCGTCCTCGTCGTCGATGTCGTCCTCACCCCAGCTGCGGCGGGCGAACGGCAGCATCACCCAGAACGTGAGGAACCAGAGCCCGGTCAGGGCACTGAGCACGAAGGCGATCGGCCGGTCCAGCACGAAGTCGGTGATCAGCAGGACGGCGCTGACCATCGCGATCAGCATGAAGGCCAGGCCGCCGGTGGCCATCCGGTGGGCGAAGCGGACCAACTCCGGCTTACGCCCCTGACGGAACAGCGCCCGGTGGAACGCGACCGGCGAGATGATCATCGCGGTGGCGGCGGCCGCGGCGAGCAGCGCCACGATGTAGACGTCGCGCTGGAACTCGGTGGTCTGGGTGAAGCCGTTGCTGAACGGCAGCGTGAGCAGGAATGCGAAGAGGATCTGCACGCCGGTCTGGGCGACCCGCAACTCCTGCAACAGGTCGGCGAAGTTGCGCTGCCAGCGCTGCTTCTCGGTCTCCTTCGACACGCGCTACCTCCGGTGAGACGCTACTGCCGGCGGTCCCGGCCGCCGGCAGCAACGCCAATGCCCCACCCGGCCGAGCGTGAAACAGGTTCACGACACCTGCCGTTCATCTCGGCGACGTGTGTCAGGACCCGCGCCGGATCCGACCCGCGTACCGGGCCTCCAACTCCGCGTTGTGCGCGTCACCGTCGGGGATGTTCGCCGACAGGTAGACCGGGGGCCGCTCCCCCGCCGCCAGCAACCGGGCCACCACCTCCACGGTGACCTGCTGGGCCAGCAGCGCCGCCGTGATCGAGGAGACCGCGCCGACCGCGCCGCCGCCGGGCAACGGCAGGGTCGCGTCGCCGTACGGCGCACCGTTGTCGAGCACCACGTCGGCGAGGTCGGCCAGCTTGCGACCGGACGGGTGCCGGGAGGTCATCCGGCCGGAGTGCAGCGCGGAGGTGATCGCCACCAGCCCGTGCCCGCGTTCCTTCACCAGCGCGGCGAACTCCACCATCGCGCCGTTGACCCCCGAGTTCGAGGCCAGCACGAACACGTCGGTGGGCCGTACCGGGGCCAGTTCGTAGAGCCGGTGGGCCACCTCCGGGTCGCGCTCCAGCAGCGGGCCGAGCCGCTCGGCCGGTTCGCCGCCGAGCAGCACCAGGTCACGCAGCGCGATCCGGTTGGTCGGCACCAGGCCACCCGCCCGCCCGGCGATCTCCATGGCGAGGGCCTCCGAGTGGCCGGTACCGAACGCGTGCACCACCCCGTCGGCACGGACCGCGTCGGCGATCAGGTCGGCGGCCCGCCCCACCGCCTCGCGCTGACTGGCGGCCACCCGCCCGATCGTCTCGGTCACCACGGCCAGGTAGTCCTCGGCACTCACCGTCATGCGTCCTCCGTCGTCCGATTGCGGGCCAGCCAGTGCACGCGAGGTCGACCGCCGCCCGCCGGCGCATCGACCCGCCACATCCCGATGTCGACCGCCCGGCTCAGGCCGTTGCGGTGGCCCGGGCCAGGATCGCCTCGGCGAGCGGCCCGGGCGCGGTGTCCGGGATCCAGTGACTCACCCCGGGCAACGCCACGAAGCGGTAGTCGCCGGTGACGTTGGCGGCGCACGCCTCGGCGGCGGTGCGGCCGATCGCGACGTCCCGGTCGCTCCACACGTACGTGGTGGGCACCTCGACCGGGCCGACGCCGGCCAGGTCGGATCGGGACATCGCCCGGTACCAGTTCAGGGCGGCGGTGAGCGCGCCCGGCTCACGCATCGGGTCCGCGTAGCGGGCTACCCGGGACGCGTCACCCACGCTGCCGAGCATCTTGCGCAGGGCCGCGGCGTGGAAGGCCAGCAGCACCCTCTCGGCCGTGCCCGGCTTGCGGAACAACGCCATGTACGACGAGCGCGCCTTCTGCTCGGTGTCGGTGGCGAGGGCGTGCGCCATGGCCGCGGGATGCGGCACCGACACCGCCGTGAGCGTGCGGACCCGCTCGGGGTGCGCGGCCGCCACCGCCCAGGCCACCACCGCGCCCCAGTCATGGCCGACCAGGTGGACGGCGTCCAGGCCGAGCGCGTCGAGCACCGCCACCACGTCGGCGACCAGTTCCGGGATCCGGTACGCGTCCACCGCCGCCGGTCGGGCGTCGGGCGAGTAGCCGCGCTGATCCAGCGCGTACGTGCGCAGCCCGGCCGCGTGCAGCGCGGGGACGACGTCGTCCCATTCGCCGCTGTGCTGGGGGAAGCCGTGCAGCAACAGGACGGCCTCGCCGTCCGGCGGCCCACCGGCGCGTACCTCGAACATGAGACCTCGTGCGTCGACCCGCATGATCGTCAGCCTACCCAGCCGGCTTCCGCCGGGCCGGACGCCGAGGTGGGGCGGACGCCCTGCTGGGCTGGCACCCCTGGTCGGTGCTAGCGTCAGCGAGACAACTTCACATCCGACAGGGGAGCGCACAGCGCTGAGAGTGCGGGCACGCCCGCAGACCCTCGAACCTGATCTGGGTAATGCCAGCGCAGGGAGTTCGGTCGACCTCCAGCCGCGCCGTCGTCCGGTGCCACCGGGCGCGGCGTGCGTCTTCTCCTGGTTCTTTTCCTTGAACTGGGAGCACAGCATGGACAACACCACCAACCGTTGGCGCACCATCGACATCGTGGTCGCCTCGGTGATCGCGGTGGCCTTCGGCGTCATCTTCTGGGCCTGGGGCCTGGTCTGGAGCGCCACCGAGGGGGCGTTCGCCTTCTTCCCACCGGCGCAGACCCTGCTCTACGGCGTGTGGCTGATGCCGGCCGTCATCGGCGGCCTGGTCATCCGCAAGCCCGGCGCCGCCCTCTACTGCGAGACGGTGGCGGCGGTGCTCTCCGCGCTGCTGGGCAGCCAGTGGGCCGGCACGGTGATCCCGCAGGGCATCGTGCAGGGCCTCGGCGCCGAACTGGCGTTCGCCGCCTTCCGGTACCGGTCGTTCCGGCTGCCGACCGCCGTGTTGGCCGGCGCGTTGACGGGTCTCAGCGCCGCGCTGTTCGACTTCTTCATCTGGAACGTCGACTACGCGCTGGTCGACTACCGCATCCCGTACGCGCTGCTGACCGTCGTCAGCGCCACCGTGATCGCCGGCGTAGGCGGCTGGCTGCTCACAAAGGCCCTGGCCAACACGGGCGTCCTGGACCGCTTCCCGGTGGCCCGGGACCGAGCCCCCATCTGACCCCACCCACTCGCGTCGATCATGAGGTTGACGGGTGGATGGATCGTCAGAACCACCGTCAACCTCATGATCAGCCGTGCAGGGTGGAGCCCGGGTCGGAAGGGGGTGGGTGTGGTGGGCGGGGTACTGCTGCGCGGGTTCGGGTGGCGGCACGCCGGGCGGCGGGCGTGGGCTCTGCGCGGGGTTGACCTGCGGGTTGAGGACGGCGAGCGGGTTCTCCTGCTCGGTCCCTCGGGGGCCGGAAAGAGCACCCTGCTCAGCGCGCTCGCCGGGCTGCTGCCGGAGGACTCCGGCGAGCAGGAGGGCACCGTCGAGATCGACGGGCTCGACCCGCGCAAGGGCCGGGAACGGGTCGGCATCGTCTTCCAGGACCCGGAGACGCAACTGGTGATGGCCCGCAGCGGCGACGACGTCGCGTTCGGGCTGGAGAACCGGGGCGTACCGACCGGCGAGATCTGGCCCCGCGTCGACGAGGCGCTGCGCCGGGTCGGCTTCCCGTACCCCCGGGACCGCAACACGGCGGCGCTCTCCGGCGGGGAACAGCAACGTCTCGCCCTGGCCGGCGCGCTGGCCCTGCGGCCCGGCCTGCTGCTGCTCGACGAGCCGACCGCCAACCTCGACCCGGCCGGCGCGGACCTGGTCCGGCAGGCGGTGGCCGGCGCCCTGGACGCCGACACCACGCTGATCCTGGTCGAGCACCGGGTCGCCGAGGCGCTGCCGCTGGTCGACCGGGTGGTCGTCCTGGAACCCGGCGGCGGGGTCCGCGCCGACGGGCCACCCGAGGCGGTCTTCGCCGCGCACGGTGCCGCCCTCGCCGCCCAGGGCGTGTGGGTGCCCGGTCACCCCATCACGCCCCGGCCGGCCACCGCCGCCGCCGGGGACCTGCTGATCACCGCCGAACGGCTCGGCCTGCCGCCCCGGCTGGGCCCCACCGACCTCGCGGTACGCGCCGGCGAGGCACTCGCCGTACGAGGTCCCAACGGCGCCGGCAAGTCCACCCTGGCCCTACTGCTCGGCGGGCTGCTGCGACCGGGCACCGGCCGGGTCACCGCCTCCGCCGAGCTGGCCGGGCCGGATCACCGCACTCCCCCGCACCGCTGGCGTGCGCCCGCGCTGGCCCGGCGCATCGGGTCGGTCTTTCAGGACCCGGAGCACCAGTTCGTCACCGGCACCGTCTTCGACGAACTGGCCCTCGGCCCGCGCCGCACCGGCCAGACCGAGGCAGCCGTCAAGGACACCGTGGCCGCGCTGCTGGAGCGGCTACGACTGGCACGGCTCGCGGCAGCCAACCCGTACACCCTCTCGGGTGGGGAAGCGCGGCGGCTGAGCGTGGCGACCGCCCTGGCCACCGCGCCCCGCCTGCTGATCTGCGACGAACCCACCTTCGGCCAGGACCGGCGGACCTGGCGGGAACTGGTCGACCTGTTCGCCGACCTCCGCGACGCCGGGCACGGCATCGTCGCGGTCACCCACGACGCGGACTTCGTCGCCGCGCTCGCCGACCGCACCGTCACCCTCCAGCGGGCCCCGGCCGGCAGCCGATGATCAGTATCGAGCCGGTCGCCGCGCCCGGCGCGCCCCTGGCCCGCCGCAACCCGGTGGCGAAGGTCGCCGCCGCGCTGGCCTTCTCGTTCATCCTGCTGGCCACTCTGGACCCGGTCGCCCCGGCGATCGCCATCGCACTCGAACTCGCGCTGCTGCCGCTGTTCGGCATCCGCTACCGGGTGCTGGCCCGGCGCGCCCTGCCGCTACTGCTCAGCGCCGCCGGCATCCTCGTCACCCTGGTGCTGTTCGCCGCCGACCGCTCCGGCCGGGTACTGCTGGACGCGGGGCCGGTGCTGGTGAGCACCGGTGTGCTGCTCACCGCACTCGGTCTGGTGCTGCGCGTGTTCGCGGTGGCCCTGCCCGGCGTGATCGTCTTCGCCACCACGGACCCCACCGACCTGGCCGACGCGCTGATCCAGAACGCGAAGGCACCCGCGCGGTTCGCCATCGGGGCGCTGGCCGCGTTCCGGCTGGTGCCGCTGCTCGGCCAGGAGTGGCAGATGATCAGCATGGCCCGGCGGGCGCGGGGCGTCGACGCCGGACGCAACCCGGTGGCGAAACTGCGGCTGTTCACCTCCACCGCGTTCGCGCTGCTGGTCGGGGCGATCCGTCGGGGCACCCGGCTCGCGGTGGCGATGGACGCGCGCGGCTTCGACGCCGGCACACCCCGCACCGTGGCCCGCCGGCAGTCCTTCACCCGCGCCGACGCCCTCCTGATCGCCGGCTCGGTCCTGCTCGCCGGAGCAGCCCTGACAACAAGCGTCCTCCTGGGCACCTTCCGCCCCCTGCTCAGCTGATCCCCCCGCCCCGCGGGGTGGTCAGCTGCGGCGGAAGGCGTAGCGGCGGGGCTGGCCGGCTCGCTGGCTCTTGCCGCCTGCCGAGCGGGCTCCGCCGGTCTGCGGCGGGCCGGCCTTCGGTGCCACCGCTTTCGCGGCCGGCGAGGGGTCGACCGGCGAAACGTCCGGCACCGCGGGTGCTTCCAGCACCGCGGGCACGTCCAGCGCAGGCGGTGCGTCGAGCACCGCGGGCACGTCGACCACGACCGGCACGTCGGGCGTCGGCGTCCCGGCCGCTCCCACCTCGACCGGCAGCGCCGACTCCACGGGCAGGGTGGGGAGCGGGCCGTGGCCGGCCGCCGGGTCGATGCCGAGCGGTGTCGCTTGCGGGGTACGGGACTTCTTCGGATTACGCCTGGCGGGCATCCGGGCCTCCTTCGGTGCCGACCGGCACGGCCGGTCCCGCGCTCCGGCGGCCGGTCGGATCGGCTGGCGACCGCCGCAAACGCGACGGTCGAATGGGGAAGGGACTGCTCACCGGGGTCGGGCAGCGCCAGCCGTGTCACGGCGGCGGGGAGATGCGGGACGCCCGGGAGCGCACGGACCGCGACGCCGGGGCGGCGGACCGGCTCGGAAGATGGGGCGTCAGTTACGCATGCCCGAAACCCTAACCACCGCCCGGCCGGACGCGCACCCGAATTACTGGCACGATCGGCACATGCTGATCGCGTTCTCGATCACCCCGCTCGGTGGCGGTGACTCCGTGGGCGACCTGGTCGCCGAGGCGGTGCGGGTGGTCCGTGAGTCCGGCCTGCCCAACCGGACCGATGCCATGTTCACCACCGTCGAGGGCGAGTGGGACGAGGTGATGGCGGTGGTGAAGCGGGCGGTCGACGTGGTGGCCGCGCAGGCACCCCGGGTCAGCGTGGTGCTCAAGGCCGACGTCCGGCCCGGGGTCACCGATGCGCTCGCCGGAAAGGTCGCCCGGATCGAAGCCCGCCTCGCCGAGGGCTGACCCCCGGGGGCCACCGTCGGCAGCACCGAAACTACCAGGAGTAACGGGACGTCGATCACTGGTCCGTATCGGCGCGCGTCACGATAGGTTCAAGTCAATAGTGGCGACGAAGGGTGGCGGCACGGATGGCTGAGCAGGCGACGGCGCAGATCGGTGTGACCGGGCTGGCGGTGATGGGCCGCAATCTGGCCCGCAACCTGGCCCGCAACGGCTTCACGGTGGCGGTGCACAACCGATCACCGGAGCGCACCCGCAGCCTCGTCGCCGAGCACGGCGACGAGGGCACGTTCGTGCCCGGCGAGACGATGGCCGATTTCGTGGCGTCACTGGAACGGCCCCGCGCGGTCATCGTGATGGTCAAGGCCGGCGCGCCCACCGACGCGGTGATCGACGAACTGGTGCCGCTGCTGGAGGAGGGCGACATCATCGTCGACTGCGGCAACGCCCACTTCGCCGACACGCGCCGCCGTGAGGAGGCGCTGCGCGCGCAGGGCCTGCACTTCAGCGGCACCGGCGTCTCCGGTGGCGAGGAGGGCGCGCTGCTCGGGCCGAGCATCATGCCGGGCGGCTCCGCCGAGTCGTACGCCAAGCTCGGGCCGATGTTCGAGAAGATCGCCGCCCACGTGGACGGCGTCCCGTGCTGCACGCACATCGGGCCGGACGGTGCCGGGCACTTCGTGAAGATGGTGCACAACGGCATCGAGTACGCCGACATGCAGCTCATCGCCGAGGCGTACGACCTGTTGCGGGCCGGTCTGGACGCGACGCCGGCGGAGATCGCGGAGATCTTCCGCGACTGGAACAACGGCGAGCTGGAGTCGTTCCTCATCGAGATCACCGCCGACGTGCTCGCGCACACGGACGCGGCGACCGGCCGCGCGTTCGTCGACATCGTGCAGGACCGGGCCGAGCAGAAGGGCACCGGACGGTGGACCGTGCAGAGCGCCCTCGACCTGGGCATCCCGATCACCGGGATCGCCGAGGCGACCTTCGCCCGCTCGCTGTCCGGGCACGTCGACCAGCGCGAGGCGGCACGCCGGGCGTTCCCGGACGCCGGTGAGAAGTGGCAGGTCGCCGACCGGGACGCGTTCGTCGAGGACGTCCGCCGGGCGCTGCTCGCTTCCAAGATCGTCGCGTACGCGCAGGGCTTCGACCACATTCGCGCCGGCAGCCAGGAGTACGACTGGGACATCGACCTCGGCGGCACGGCGACGATCTGGCGGGGCGGCTGCATCATCCGGGCGCGCTTCCTGAACCGGATCCGCGAGGCGTACGACGAGCAGCCGGACCTGCCGACGCTGCTGGTGGCACCGTACTTCGCCGAGGCGGTCGGCGCCGGCGTGCCGAGCTGGCGGCGGGTCGTGGCCGACGCGGCGCGGGCCGGGGTGCCGACGCCCGCCTTCTCGTCGTCGCTGGCGTACTTCGACGCGCTGCGCGCGGAGCGGCTGCCCGCCGCGCTGATCCAGGGTCTGCGGGACAACTTCGGCGCGCACACCTACCAGCGGGTCGACCGCGCGGGTTCGTTCCACACCACCTGGGCCGGCGACCGCACCGAGTCCCCCGCGTAGGCGCAACGGCGCGCGGGCGCTCCACGCCCGCGCGCCTCGCGGCCCGCGCGCCCGCGCGGGTGCCCGCAAGATCGTGCTCGATCCAGGATGTAGTGGCCTCCGTATCCGGGGAGGCCACTACATCCATGTTCGAGCGTGATCACGGGAGACGCAGGTGCGAGCTGTCACCGGTCACGCGACGGTGGCGTGCATCTCCCAGACGAGGATCTCGGCCGGTTCGTCGGCGGTGACCCGTCGTCCGCCCGTCATGGTGAGCCGGGCGGCGTCGCCGGTGGCGAGTGGGCCGCTGTCCTCCAGGGTGACCGTGCCGTCGGGCACGTACAGGTGCACGAAGGGCGCGTCCGGGATGGTGACCTCGTCGCCGGGGACGAGCCGGGCGGCGTGCAGGGTCGCGTAGCGGTTGCGGATCCGGATCGCCGACGCGCCGTCGTAGCGGTCCATTCCGGAGGCGATCGGCACCAGGCCGCCGCGGAGCAGCTCGTCCTCGATCTCCAGTTGCTCGTAACCGGGGTCGACGCCCTGCTCGTCGGGGAGCACCCACATCTGCACGAAGTGCACGGGGTCGCTGTGCGGCTCCTGGTTGTTGAGCCGCCAGGCGTCGTTCTTCTCGGAGTGCAGGATGCCGGTGCCGGCGCTCATCCGCTGCGCCAGACCCGGGTAGATCACCCCGGAGTGGCCGGTCGAGTCCTGGTGCACCAGCGAGCCCCGCAGCACCCAGGTAACGATCTCCATGTCCTGGTGCGGGTGGGTCTCGAAGCCGGCGCCCGGTCGGACCACGTCGTCGTTGTTGACCAGCAGCAGGCCGTGGTGGGTGTTCGCCGGGTCGTAGTGCCGGGAGAACGAGAACGAGTGCTTGGAGTCGAGCCAGGAGATCCGGGTGGCGAACCGGTCGTCGGCACGGCGTACGTCGACCGCCGGGGCGGGGGCGGTCACCAGGCACGCTGCCCGGCGTCGGGGGTGGACGGCGCCCAGGTCAGGGCCGGCTCGCCGGTGGCCAGTTCGGCGATCTCGCCGGTACGCAGCGCAGGCGTGTGGCCGAACTCGGCGCAGTGCTGCTCGGCGATCTCGGCGCAGATCTCGGCCACCTGCTCGCAGATCGGGTCGCCCAGATCCGCCGCGTTCAACGCCATGATCATCTTGTACCGGAGATCCCGCAC
>NZ_WBKR01000027.1 GCF_008868155.1 Micromonospora sp. ALFpr18c | reverse complement strand
CCAGCCGGGCACCGGGCCGACCGGTCCAGCACCGACCCGATGACCGTGCCACCGACCGACGGCGTCGGCCGGCTCCCGGATCCCACCGCTCACGGGGGCGGTGGGATCCGGGGGTTCACGGTCCTGTTCGACGCGAGCTGCCCGCTCTGTCGGGCCGCCCGCCGATGGCTGGCGTCGCGCGCCCAGCTCGTACCCCTGGAGTTCGTGCCGGCCGGGTCGGCCGAAGCGCGGCGGCGCTTCCCCGGCCTGGACCACGACGCGACGCTGCGCGACCTCACCGTCATCGCCGACACCGGCGAGGTGTACGCGGGCGACGGCGCCTGGTTCGCCTGCCTCTGGGCGCTGGCCGACCACCGCGCCGCGGCCGAGCGGTTGGCCCGCCCCCACCTGATGCCGCTCGCCCGGCAGGTGGTGGCGGCCGCCTCGGCGATCCGGGAACGGGTTCGCGACCCGTGGGCCGAGCCGACGGACGAACTGGCGGGATACGGTGGCCCCGATGACCGACCAACCTGCGCCGACGACCACTGCGGGTGACCCTGCCACCGCCCGAGGCGAGCAGACCCGGCAGCTGATCAGGGACACCGCGATGCGGCTGTTCCGCGAGCGCGGTTACGCCCAGACCACCATGCGGGCGATCGCGCAGGAGGCCGGCGTGGCGGTCGGCAACGCCTACTACTACTTCGGCTCCAAGGACCACCTGATCCAGGAGTTCTACGCCCAGTCCCAGGTCGAGCACCGGGCCGCCGCGCAACCCGTGCTCGACCGGGAGGAGGCGTTCGGCGCCCGGCTGGCCGGGGTGCTGCACGCGGGGATCGACGTGCTCACGCCGTCGCACGAGTTCGCGGCGACCTTCTTCAAGACGGCGGCGGAGCCGACATCCCCGCTCAGCCCGTTCTCCGCGGAGTCGTCCGGCCCCCGGCAGGCCGCCATCGACCTCTTCGCCGAGGTGCTGACGGGCTCGACCGCCAAGGTCGACGCCGATCTGCGCCCGCAGTTGCCCGAGCTGCTCTGGCTCGCGTACATGGGGGTGATCCTGTACTGGGTGCACGACCGGTCGCCCGGGCAGACCAAGACCCGGCAGTTGATCGACGGCGCCGTTCCCCTGATCGACCGACTCGTGGCGCTGTCCCGGCTCCGGCTCCTGCGCCCGGTGACCCGGCAGGTCCTCGACCTGATCCGCACGCTACGTCACTGACCCGACCGGCATCCTCTGCCAGCTCAGCCGCAGGTCAAGTCCACTATTAGACACTCCGAACCGACAGCTCGCACCTTGCACCGCGCTTGCTCGATACGTAGCGTGATCGGCACGAACCGGCCCGCCCCGTGCGTGGACGGTCGCCCGAAACCGGGACCTGGGGGGAGGTTGCGGACCGTGGATCCGGCCCGGGATCCACGGTCCGCGCCGACGAGGGTCGGGCGTCAGCGCGGATAGACCCCGTACGCGCGCCAACCCCGGTCCGGGAAACCCGCCGCCTCGGCGACCCGGGCCGAGGCCACGTTGTCCCACTCGTGCAGGTAGGTGGGCACCGCGCCCTCGTCGAGCACCCGCCGCGCCGCCTGCGCCACCAACCGGCGGGCGAGGCCACGACCCCGCGCGGCCGGCACGGTGCCGATGGCCAGCTCGTGCCCGTACGCGTCGTGCCGCTTGATGCCGGCCCCGGCCAGGTAGGTGCCGTCCGCGTCGCGCACCACCAGCACCGGCCGGTCGAACAGTCGCAGCCAGGGTGGCAGTCCGGGGGCGGTGGACGCGGTCCACTCCCCCACGTCGGGCAGCGGCGCGGGTGCCACACTCCACCGGAACGGCCCGTCGTGCAGGCAGAACTCGGGCCGCCCGACGGCCTCCGGCAGCGCGGCGAGCAACCGGTCCGGTGCGTCGTGCGCCAGTGCGCGGATCGCGGCCACCCGGTCCGGCGCCACGGAGAGCACCCCGCTGCGTCCGGTGTCCACGGCGAGCGCCGGGCGCAGTCGACCGTCCCAGGCCGGCCTGGCCCGGCGGTGTGAGCCGACCACGTGCAGGCCCGGCCCGGCCGGCCACTGCCCGAGCCAGGCGGCCAGGTGCAGGCCCGGCCCAACCGCGCCACCGGGGACCTCGCGAGACGGGTGACGGCATGTCGTGGGCCACGGTGAACAGGCTGCCCGTCGGCAGCTCCGGCAGGCACGGCCTGAACACGCGCTGACGCACCAACGTCCTACATCGCAGCGACCGCGGAGGAGCACGGCGCAACCGTGCTGCACTACGACGCCGACTACGACCGGATCAGCGCCGTCACCGGCCAGCCCACCGAGTGGGTGGCGCCGACGGGCAGTCTCTGAGTTCGCGCCGGACGACACACCGGCGGAGGTCCAGCGGCGGCATTCGCACACCTGTCGGGTAATTTCTTGTGGTCCGGCATCCGGCCTACGACAGGAGAAGCTCCGCGCATGGGCAAGAAGACGATCCACGTCTCCGACTTCACCGGCACCGTTCTGCAGCAGGACGACGAGGCGGTGCGGGTCGTCGTCCTGGAGCACCCGGACCTGGTCGCCGGGCCTGTGCAGTTGGACGCCACCCCCGCCGAGGTGGAGAACATCGACGACGCGGCCCTGGACGTGGCCGTGGTCGAGATCTACGACCGCCACGGTGGTGGCGAGCCGCGTCGGGTGGTGTTGACCGCCAGCGAGTTCGACGCGATGGCCACCGACGTGCCCATGGCGCAGTTGCTGAAGACGGCCGAGCGGGTCCGCCCGCCCAAGGCCCGCAAGAGCGCTGAGAAATTCGACTACGGCACGCTGGAGCACGCCGGCAAGCCGCACCGGGGCCGGGTCACCGAGGAGGAGGCCCGGCTGGTGCGCGACCAGCTCGACGAGGTCAACAAGCGGCTCGCCGACGCGGGCGTGCGCCAGATCGACCCGGCCGATCCGGAGCACGCCCTGCGTTACGGCTTCCCCGGGGTCTCCTGACCCGACGGGTCACTCCTGCCCGACTGCGGCGGCGAGGGCGGCGGACAGGTCGGCCTCGACGGTCTCCTTGCTCAGGCCGAGGTCGGTGAGCACACCCGTGCCGTCCTCCTGCTCCAGCAGGGCGAGCAGGATGTGCTCGGTGCCGATGTAGTTGTGCCCGAGGCGCAGCGCCTCCCGGAAGGTCAGCTCCAGGGCCTTCTTGCCGCGCGCGTCGTACGGGATGAGGTCCGGGACCTGGTCGGCCGGCGGCGGGAGGGCCGCGCCCACCGCCTCCCGTACCGCCTCCGGGGTGGCGCCGCGATCGGTCATCACCCTGGCGGCCAGCCCTTCCGGCTCGGCCAGCAGGCCCAGCACCAGGTGCTCCGGGCCGATCTCGGCCTGCCCGGCGGCCCGGGCCTCCTCCTGCGAGGCCATCACCACGTTGCGGGCCCGGGGGGTGAAGCGGCCGAAGCCGGCGTTCGGGTCGAGCGCCGCCGCGTCGGTCGCCTTCGGCACGAAGCGCTTCTGGGCGGCCTGCTTGGTGACTCCCATGCTGCGGCCGATGTCGGTCCAGGAGGCACCCGAGCGCCGCGCCTGGTCGACGAAGTGCCCGATCAGGTGGTCGGCGACCTCGCCGAGGTGATCGGCGGCGAGGACCGCGTCGGTGAGCTGGTCGAGGGCGTCGGTGTGCGCCTTCTTGATGGCCTGGATGAGGTCGTCGAGCTTGATCGTGTTGCCGATCTGGATGGGTTCCGTCATGCGTCAACCATAAGTTGACGCGTGCGCTTACGTCAACCGTAAGTTGACGATCGATCCCGCGATGATCACTTGACGCTCAGCAGCGGGGGACGGCCCGAGGGGACTGCTGAGCATGACGTGATCACGACTGGGGTTCAGGCGGCCGCGGCGTACTCCGGCAGGTGGTGCGCGACCGTCGCCGGGGAGGGCATGGCGGCGATCTCCTCGGCGAGCGCGCGGGCGGCGTCGCGGTGCTCGCCGTCACGCGGCAGCAGCCTGCGCGCCTGCTCGGCCACGGCACCCGGACGCACCTCGGCAGGCAGCAGCCGCAGGGCGGCGCCCGCGGCGGTCACCGCGTCGGCGTTGGCGAACTGGTCGGTGCCCTGCGGCAGCATCAGCTGCGGTACGCCCACCGCGAGCGCGCTGAGGGTCGTGCCGCTACCGCCGTGGTGCACGACGAGGTCCACCTGCGACAACAACTCCGCCTGCGGCAGCCATCGATGCACCGTCACGTGGTCGGGAATCTCGCCAAGCTCCTCCGGCGCCACCCGACCAGCGGCGACCACCACCTGGGCGCCCAGCGCCGCCAGTCCGGCGATGACCGTGGTCAGCAGCTCCGACGTGCCGAACGCCGTACCGAGCGTCAGATAGACCAGCGGTCGGGAGCCGTCACGAGCGGCGGACGGGGGCAGCGGACCCGACGGCGAGAACGGGACGGGTCGCAGCTCGATGCGCCGTTGCGTGGCGACGAAGCCCTTGTCCTGCAACGAGGGAGGGCAGATGTCGAGGTGCGCTCGACCGGCGACCTCGGGGTTTTTCGTGGGCGGTTCGAGGCCGATGTCGTCGGGGAACAGCCGGCCGAACCCGTGCCAGATGCCGGGTATGCCGGCCCGCCGAGCCGCAATGGCCGCCCCCGGCAGCCCCCACTCGTGCACCACCAGATCCGGGCGCAGCCGGGCCAGTTCGGGTTCCAGATCCTCGGCGTACACCTCGTAGAAGGCGTCGCCGGGTCGGAACGGCCGCAGGCCGTTCGCGGCCAGCGGCGCGTGCACCGCCGGACCGGCGGCGAAGTGCACCTCGTGACCGGCGTCCCGAGCGGCGACCGCCAGCGGGATCAACGGATACGTGTGACCGACGGACGCGAGGCTCGCGAACAGCAGGCGCATGGCGTGCGACCCTACCTGCCACACCGCCGCTGCCGTCGTTGCCGGCGCGCGTATACCGTGGGCTCCGGCCGGGGCCCGGTGCGGCGGAGGGAGGGCGGTCGTGCGGCTAGCCGTGGGATGCGCGATGTGGACCCACCGGGCGTGGCAGGGCCGGCTGCTGGCGCATCCGCTCGCACCACAGGAGCGACTGCGGCACTACGCGGGCTGGTGCGACGCGGTGGAGGGAAACACCACGTTCTACGCCACACCGACCCGGGAAACCGTCGCCTCGTGGGCCGCGCAGACCGATCCGGGTTTCCGCTTCGTCCTCAAACTTCCCAGGGTCGTCACGCATGAGCGCCGGCTCACCGGCACCGACGAGCCGCTGCGCGCGTTCCTGGACGCCATCGAGCCGCTCGGTCCGCGTACCCATGCCCTCTGGGTCCAGTTGCCCGGCTCGTTCTCTCCCGCCGACGTCCCGACCCTGAGCCGCTTCCTCGGCCAACTCCCCCGATCCCACCGGTACGCCGTGGAGGTCCGCCACCCGGCGTTCTTCACCGATTCCCGCGCGATCCGGCTCCTCGAACAGACCCTCGGCGAGGCGGACGCCGGGTGGATCCCGTTCGACACCACCGCGTTCTTCACCACCCCTCCGACCAGCGACGCGGAACGGGACGCCTGGATGAAGAAGCCGCGTGTGCCGCAGCGGTCGGTGGCGCTGACCGACCGGCCGATCGTCCGCTACCTCGGCCGCGACGACACCACCCGGACGGTCGAGGGGTGGCAGCGCTGGGTCGACGTCACCGCCGACTGGCTGCGGGAGGGGCGCTCGCCGACGGTGTTCGTGCACACCCCGGACAACGCCGACGCGCCGGTGCTCGCCCGCCGTTTCCACGACGAGGTACGGGCCCGGGTGCCCGGCCTCGACCCGCTGCCCGAGCCGGTACCGGTCGAGCCGTTGACCCTCTTCTAGGGGCGGCGCTCGTCGAGCAGTTCGTCGAGGTGGGTCGCGGTGCTGATCAGCGAGAGGTGGCTGAACGCCTGCGGGAAGTTGCCGATCTGCTCGCCGGTGGGGGCGATCTCCTCGGAGTAGAGGCCGAGCGGGTTGCTGTAGGTGAGCATCTTCTCGAAGGTCAGCCGGGCGTCGTCGATCCGGCCGGACTGGGCGAGGGCCTGGACGTACCAGAAGGTGCACATGCTGAAGGTGCCCTCGGTGCCGGCCAGGCCGTCCGGGGAGGCCCGGGGGTCGTAGCGGTAGACGAGGCTGTCGGAGACCAGATCGGCGTCCACCGCCCGCAGCGTCGACTCCCACATCGGGTCGGTCGGCGCGATGAGGCCGAGCTCGGACATCGCGAGGAGCGAGGCGTCCAGGATGTCGGTCTGGTAGTGCTGCACGAACGCCTGACGCTTCGGGTGGAAGCCACGAGCCATGATCTGCTCGTAGATGGCGTTGCGTTCGGTCGTCCAGCGGGTGGTGTCGCCGGGTCGCGCACGGCGCTGGGCGAGGCGGATGGCCCGGTCCAGCGCCACCCAGGACATCATCCGTCCGTAGGTGTAGTCCTGCCGACCCGACCGGGTCTCCCAGATGCCGTCCTCGGGTTGATCCCAGTGATCGCAGAGCCAGTCCATCAGCCCCGCCGTCTTGCGCCACCCCTCGTACGGGGCGATCAGCCCGTGCCGGTCGGCGAGTTCCAGTGAGTTGAGCGCCTCACCGTAGATGTCGAGTTGCAGTTGGCCCGCCGCGCCGTTGCCGATCCGTACGGGTGCCGAGCCGCGGTAGCCCTCCAGGTGGCCCAGCACCTCCTCGGGAAGGTCCGATGAGCCGTCGACCCGATACATGATCTGCAGGGGAAGGTCGCCGTCGCGGGCGTCCCGGATACGCGCGTCGAGCCAGCACAGATACTTCGCGGCCTCGTCGGTGAAGCCCAGTCGCAGCAACGCGTGCACCGAGAAGGAGGCGTCGCGGATCCAGGTGTAACGGTAGTCCCAGTTCCGCTGCCCGCCGACCTGCTCCGGCAGCCCCGCGGTGGGCGCGGCCACGAGGGCGCCGGTCGGGGCGTACGTCATCAGTTTGAGAGTCATCGCGGACCGCTCGACCATCTCCCTCCAGCGGCCGGTGTAGTGGGACCGGTCCAGCCACCGCCGCCAGAAGTCGCGGGTCTCGGCGAGCAGTGCGCACGCCTGCTCGGTGCTGATCGCGCGGGGCGCGTTCGGGCAGGCCGTCTCCAGGACGACCCCGCCGATGTCGTTCGCCTGCAGCGTGAACCGCGACGACAGGCCCTCCGCGTCGCGGCGGATGTCCTGCGCGTCGATGAGCCGTTTGGTGTCCCGGAACGGGGTGAGGGTGAGGCTCATGGTCGAACTGCGAAAGACGTCACCCTCGGGGTGGGCCTCAAGCTCGTACGGGTCGCGGGCGTAGTTGAACCGGGGTTGGCAGTCGACGCGGAACCGCATGCTGCCCCGGACCATCCGGACCAGCCGGATCAACCGGTGCCGGTCGGTGGCCTGCGCACCGGTGACGGGCATGAAGTCCAACAGCTCCCCCACGCCGTCCGCGCCGTGGAAGCGGGTGATCAGGATCGGCGTGCCGGGGAGGTAGAGCTGCTTGCTCGTGTAATCGACCCCGTCCGGGGCGAGCTGGAAGTGGCCGCCCTTGCGGGCATCCAGCAGGGCGCCGAAGACGCTCGGCGAGTCGAAGCGGGGCGCGCAGAACCAGTCGACCGTGCCGTCGGCGCTGATCAGGGCCGCGGTCTGCAGATCGCCGATCAGGCCGTGCTCCTCCACCGCGGGGTAGGGCTTCACACGAACTCCCGCCACTCGGTCCGACGGCGGTGGCTACCCGGCGAGCGGCGTCTCACACACCGGGTACGGGGCCGGGGGCGCCACCCGCTGAGTGCCGCACCCCGGTCCGCTGACGTCGAGGTGGCGAGCATCGCGGAACCGCTCCCTCCGCAATGCTCGCTAGCGTGCACGGGGGAAGCCACACACCGACGAGAGGAACACCATGAGCCTGCGGGGATTCGCGACCCTCAACATCTGGGCGGACGACGTCGCCGCCGCCACCGCCTGGTACGCGGAGTTCCTGGGCCAGGAGGCGTACTTCCGGCGCTCGGGCCCGGACGGACGCCTGGCGTACACCGAGTTCCGCGTCGGCGACTACGAGGCCGAGTTGGGCATCATCGACCGCAGGTACGCGCCACCCGGCACGGCCGACGCGCCCGGCGGCACGATCATGCACTGGCACGTCGACGACCTCGACGCCACCGTGCAGCGGCTGCTGGCGCTGGGCGCCACACAGCACCAGCCGATCACCGCGCACGGCGACGAAGGCTTCGTCACGGCCTCGGTGGTCGACCCGTTCGGCAACCTGCTGGGTGTCATGACCAACCCGCACTACCTGGACATCCTCGCGTCCCGAACGAGCGCCTGACGGGGTCGTGGCGGGGGGCGCGATCAGGTGCCGACGTACGCCGCCAGGTGCTCGCCGGTGAGGGTGGAGCGGGCGGCGACCAGGTCGGCGGGTGTGCCCTCGAAGACGATCCGGCCGCCGTCGTGCCCGGCACCGGGACCGAGGTCGATGATCCAGTCGGCGTGCGCCATGACCGCCTGGTGGTGCTCGACGACGATGACCGACTTGCCCGAGTCGACGAGCCGGTCGAGCAGACCGAGCAGTTGCTCGACGTCGGCCAGGTGCAGGCCGGTGGTCGGCTCGTCGAGGACGTAGACGCCGCCCTTCTCGGCCATGTGGGTGGCCAGCTTGAGCCGCTGCCGCTCGCCACCGGACAGCGTGGTGAGCGGCTGGCCGAGGCTGAGATACCCCAGCCCGACGTCGGCGAGCCGGTCGAGGATGGCGTGCGCGGCCGGCGTCCGCGCGTCGCCGGCGCCGAAGAACTTCTCGGCCTCCGACACCGACATCGCGAGCACCTCGCTGATGTCCCGACCGCCGAGGTGGTATTCCAGCACCGACGCCTGGAACCGCTTGCCCTCACAGTCCTCGCAGGTGGTGGCGACGCCGGCCATCATCGCCAGGTCGGTGTAGATGACGCCGGCGCCGTTGCAGGTCGGGCAGGCGCCCTCGGAGTTGGCGCTGAACAGCGCCGGCTTCACGCCGTTGGCCTTCGCGAACGCCTTGCGGATCGGATCGAGCAGACCGGTGTACGTGGCCGGGTTGCTCCGCCGTGAACCGCGGATCGCACCCTGGTCGATCGACACCACGCCCGCGCCGGCCGGGATCGAGCCGTGGATCAGTGAACTCTTGCCGGATCCGGCGACGCCGGTGACGACGCAGAGCACCCCCAGCGGAACGTCGACGTCCACGTCGCGGAGGTTGTGGGCGGTGGCGCCGCGGATCTCCAGTGCCCCGGTCGGGGTACGTACCGCCGGCTTGAGCGACGCCCGGTCGTCGAGGTGGCGACCGGTGATGGTGCCGCTGCCGCGCAGACCCTCCACGGTGCCCTCGTAGCAGACGGTGCCACCACCCGTGCCGGCGCCGGGACCGAGATCGACGATGTGGTCGGCGATCGCGATCGCCTCCGGCTTGTGCTCCACGACCAGCACGGTGTTGCCCTTGTCGCGCAACTGCAACAGCAGCTCGTTCATCCGTTGGATGTCGTGCGGGTGCAAGCCGATGGTCGGCTCGTCGAAGACGTAGGTGACGTCGGTGAGCGACGAACCGAGGTGGCGGATCATCTTGGTGCGCTGCGCCTCACCACCGGACAGGGTGCCCGAGGGCCGGTCGAGCGAGAGATAGCCCAGGCCGATCTCCTCGAACGAGTCGAGGAGGTGTTGCAACCCTTTGAGGAGCGGGGCCACCGACGGCTCGTCGAGACCTCGGACCCAGGCGGCCAGGTCGCTGATCTGCATCGCGCAGACATCGGCGATGTTGCTGCCCTTGATCTTCGACGAGAGTGCTTCCCGGCTGAGCCGCGTGCCGCCACAGTCGGGGCAGGTCGTGAACGTGACCGCCCGCTGCACGAAGGCGCGGATGTGCGGCTGCAACGCGTCGACGTCCTTGGTCAGGAACGACTTCTGGATCGACGGGATCAGACCGGCGTACGTCAGGTTGATCCCGTCGATCTTTATCTTGGTCGGCTCCCGGTGGAGCAGGTCGTCGAGCTCCCGCTTGGTGTACTTGGCGATCGGCTTGTCCGGATCGAAGTAGCCGCAGCCGCGGAAGATCCGGCCGTACCAGCCCTCCATGCTGTAGCCGGGGATCGTGATCGCGCCCTCGTTGAGCGACAGGGTGTCGTCGTACAGCGCGGTCAGGTCGATGTCGTTGATCGACCCCATGCCCTCGCAGCGCGGACACATGCCGCCGAGGCGGGTGAAGGTCGCCTTCTCGGTCTTCGTCCTGCCCGCGCCGCGCTCCACGGTGATCGCGCCGCTGGCCCGCACCGAGGGGACATTGAAGGAGTACGCGTTGGGCGAGCCGATCTGCGGCTGCCCGAGCCGGCTGAACAGGATGCGCAGCATCGCGTTCGCGTCGGTGGCGGTGCCCACCGTGGAACGGGAGTTCGCGCCCATCCGCTCCTGGTCCACGATGATCGCCGTGGTCAGGCCGTCCAGCAGGTCGACGTCCGGGCGCGCCAGCGTCGGCATGAAGCCCTGCACGAACGAGCTGTACGTCTCGTTGATCATCCGCTGCGACTCGGCGGCGATGGTGCCGAACACCAGCGAACTCTTGCCGGAGCCGGAGACGCCAGTGAACACCGTCAGCCGGCGCTTCGGGATCTCGACGCTGACGTCTCTGAGGTTGTTGACGCGCGCACCCTGCACACGGATCAGGTCGTGACTGTCGGCTGCGTGCGTCATCGTGTCTCCATCTGTCGCCCGGCCCGGCCGACCGCTCAGCGCTTCTCCTGAATCCTGACCATGTTGCCAGCCGGGTCGCGGAAGGCGCAGTCCCGAACGCCGTACGGCTGGTCGGTCGGCTCCTGCACGACCTCCGCGCCACTGCCGGCCAGCTTGCCGAACGTGTCGTCGAGGTCGGAGGCGGCCAGGTTGACGCCGAAGTAGCTGCCCTTGGCCATCATCTCCGCGATGACGCGGCGCTCGTCGTCGGTGAGCCCGGGGGTGGCGGTCGGCGGGTGCAGGACGATCGCCGTGTCGGGCTGATCGACGGGACCGACCGTGATCCAGCGCATCCCCTGGTAGCCGACGTCGTTGCGGACCTCGAAGCCGAGGACGTCGCGGTAGAAGGCCAGGGAGGCGTCCGGGTCGGTGTGCGGCAGGAAGCTGCTGTGAATGCTGATGTCCATGACAGTCAGGCTAGGTGCGGCTCGAGGTGCGCCGCTTCTCGATTCCTGATCGGTCTGGTCACCTGCTTCGCCACGCAGGAGGGCATCCCCGCCGTCGCGCGTACCGCCTCTCGTCGATAGACGCTCGGCGGGACACCCACCAGCTCGGTGAATCGGGTGCTGAAGGTGCCCAGCGACGAGCAGCCGACCGCGAAACAGACATCGGTGACGCTGAGGTCACCCCGGCGCAGCAACGCCATCGCACGCTCGATGCGCCGCGTCATCAGGTAGCTGTACGGCGACTCGCCGTACGCCTGCCGGAACTCGCGGCTGAGGTGCCCGGTCGACATGTGGACGCCCCGGGCGAGCGCCTCGACGTCCAGCGGCCGCGCGTACTCCCGGTCGATCCGGTCCCGGACGCGGCGCAGCCGCGCCAGGTCGCGCAGGCGCTGCTCCTCGGCAGGTGTGCTGGTCACAGGCCAAATCGTGCCACATAGCGAGGGCGGTTTGGCAAGCGGAACAATGTTCCGTATAGTTCCTAGCGGAACAGCGCTCCGCTTATCCGAATCTACCCGCTCGTGGAGGGCAGTCATGCAGTACCGCACCTTGGGTCGCACCGGCGTCCAGGTCAGCACACTCGCGCTCGGCGCGATGAACTTCGGCAGCCTGGGGCGTACCACCCAGGACGAGGTCACCACTCTGGTCGGTGCCGCCCTGGACGCCGGGATCAACCTCATCGACACCGCCGACATGTACAGCCAGGGCGAGTCGGAGGAGATGGTCGGCAAGGCCATCGTCGGTCGCCGCGACGACCTCGTGCTGGCCACGAAGGCCGGCATGCCCATGGGCGACGAGCGCAACCACCAGGGCAGCTCACGGCGCTGGCTGGTCACCGAACTGGACCACAGCCTGCGCCGCCTCGGCGTCGACCACGTCGACCTCTACCAGATCCACCGGTGGGATCCGCGCACCAGCGACGAGGAGACACTGTCGGCGCTGACCGACCTGCAACGCGCCGGGAAGATCCGCTACTTCGGCTCGTCGACGTTCCCCGCGTACCGCATCGTGCAGGCCGAGTGGGCCGCCCGGGAACACCACCTGGGCCGGTACGTCACCGAGCAGCCCAGCTATTCGATCCTGCAACGCGGCGTCGAGGCACACGTCCTGCCCGTCACCGAGCAGTACGGGCTCGGCGTGCTGGCGTGGAGCCCGCTGGCCTCCGGCTGGCTGTCGGGCGCGATCCGGGCGGGCCGGGAGATCACCACCAGCCGCTCGGCGATCCTTCCGCAACGCTTCGACACCACCATCCCGGCGAACCAGGCCCGGCTCGACGCCGTCGAACGGTTGGCCACGGTCGCCGACGAGGCCGGCCTCACCATGATCCAACTCGCGCTCGGCTTCGTCACCACGCACCCCGCCGTGACCAGCGCGATCATCGGCCCCCGCACCATGGAGCATCTGCGCTCCCAACTCGACGCCGCGGACACCACACTCTCCGCCGACGTGCTCGACGCGATCGACACGATCGTCGCCCCCGGCGTCGACCTCGCCGCCCACGAGAAGTTCGACACCCCGCCCGCCCTGCTCGACGCGGCGCGACGACGTCGCTGAGGCGCCCCCTGCGCTCAGGGGAGGATCGGGATCACGTCGTCCACCCGTCCGGTCTGCGGTAACCCCGCCGTCGTGGCGATGGTCTCGACGGCCCCCTCCAAGGTGGTGCTCTCCGGTAGGACGAGTTCGTCGGGCCAGCCCAGGACGTCGTGGGCGGCATAGATCCCACTCATGAATTCGGCGGTGAACTCGGTGACCTGCGGGCGGGTGAGGTGCCGGCGCAGGGTTTCGGGCAGGGACACGTCGAGGTAGCAGAACAGCGACCGTCCACGGTGGCCGTCCCGCAGAGCCGTCAGCATCGGCCGGTAGCGGCTGGAGTGCAGGATGCCCTCCAGCACCACGTGGTAGCCGTGGTCCAGCGCGAACCGGACGGTCTGCCCGATCAGCGCCGGCGCCACACCGCCGGGCCGGTCCCGCTCGCGCAGGAGGATGCGGCGCAGGTAGTCCTGCTCGACCAGCGCACACCCCCGGCCATGCCGCAGCCGCAGCTCCCGAGCGATGCTGCTCTTGCCCGAGCCCGAGTTGCCCCGGACACAGACCAGAATCGTGTCCGGGCTGCCGGTCGGGGAGGCGTCAACGGTCACGATGCCGCGTTCCGTCCTGCGGCAGCCATCGTAGTGCCGCGTCGGCGGTGTCCTCCGGGCTGCTGTTGAAGGCGATGGCCGCGCCGGGGGCATGCTGCCGGACGAGGTTGACCACGGTCTCGAAGAGCGGGAGCAGCGGCTCGTGCTTGCGGATGCCGCCGCCGACCACCACGCAGGCGTACTCCTTCCTGGTGAGTGCCTCGACGATGGCCGCCTCGGCGGTCTCGTCGGGCACCACCAGGCACAGGTCGGCCTCGATGCCGTGCTCCCCGAACCGGGCCTGACCACGCGCGATGGCGGCCACGACCGGCTCCGGATCCCAACCCGGGATCCTCTCGGGATCGAGACCGACCACCAGCACAGGTCCCAACGCCATGCGTCCTCCCGCAGAAAGGCCAGCACCGTCGATGCTGCCACAGGAGGTGCCAGATTGAGTACGAGCACTCATCCCGCCGTGTTGGCTGGCCGGCATGCTCGACGCCATGGCTCTCTCCCGCCGGATCAGCGTGCTGCCGTTGGTGGTCTGTCTGCTGCTGAGCGGGTGCGCGCAGCAGCGCGACGGCGACACGCTGGCGGAAAACCACGCGGCGGCCGAGGCGAAGCGCCTCGATGATGATCTCACTCGCGACCGGGTCCGGGACGCCGAGTGGCTCGTCGCGACCCACGTCCCCAAGGCGGTGGAGGGCGACAGCTCAACCATCCGCCGCGAAGCATTCGCCAGGTCGGGGCGAACCGGCATCAACGAGCAGGCCGTCATCGACGTACGGATCACGGTGACGGTGGCGCAAGCCGACGGGGCTACCTTCGGCGACCTGGGCAACTCCGCCGGCCAGGCCACGCGGTGCTACCGCTACCGGCTCGAACTCCATCACTACCTGCCGTACCAGGAGATCGACTGCCCGTCGGGGGCCGCTCCGCCGGTGCCCAGCGCGGCACCGTTCCCGGCGCTGCCCACGGACGCGCGTGACCGGCTCAGCGCGGCGCTGCGCACCGCCACACCGGACACGCTCGCGGGCGCGGTGCGGGCCGCCTTTCCCGCGCAGTACGTCACCGTCGACACGGCCACCCACGAGGGCGTGCTCGTCGCCGCGGTGGGCGTACCCGCCGAGCGGGAATGCCTCCTGTTGGTCCGGACTCCCGCCGGAACGATCGAGTCACCCGAGTACAACCTCGGGTGGTTGGAGCCGGGCGAGACGGGATGCCGGGTCGGGCTGTACGTCTCACCGCCACGCTAGAGCTGGCCCGACCTGCCCCTCGCTCACGTGGTCGAGTCACCGGCGCCGCCGGAGCGGAAAGGTTCCGGCGAGATGTCCCCCGGCGCCGCCCCTGCCGTGGTCGCCGTCGGTGGCGCACGCCTGCCCGCACGGACCAGCAGCGAGACGAGTGGCCTTGGGGAGATCGGTGCGGTGCCCGTTCTCACCGAGAGCGAAGGTAGCCGTTGACGGGGTGAGGGTTAGCCTCTTGGGCCATGTCCGCCCCTGCGCCGCGCAGCAGAATGCGGCGCAGGTAGTCCTGCTCGACCAGGGCGTAGCCCCGGCCGTGCCGGCGTCGTAGTTTGCGGGCGATGCTGCTCTTGCCGAAGCCGGAGTTGCCCCGGATGCAGACGAGCATCGTGTCCGGGCTGCCAGTGGGTTCAGCAAGCACGATGCCTCCTCGGCTTCAACTGTTGCGGACGGTGAGATCCAGCGCAGCGACGGCCAACTGGGTGAGGTCATAAAGTTGGTCCTCGCTGAGGGTGACGCCGCGCAAGTTGTCCAGGACCTTCACGTCGCCGATCGTGATGGTGCGCATGTGACTTCAACCAGTCTGGGCGCGGGGTGGGCACGCCACCAGGTGCGACCGCCGGCTGGCCGGTGACGTTGATGAGGCCGATGCCGTTCACGAGGAGGCCTCTTCGATGCTGGCGGCCGTGGTGGTACTGACGCGGTAGGCGTGGGTGTGGCGGGCGGGCCAGCCGAGGAACCGGTCGAACATGTCCCCGGCGCTGCCCGTCACGCTCGGGTTCAGCCGGTGCAGGTCGTCGATGGCGTCGTGCAGGCAGCCGGCCAAGTAGAGGAACAGACTCACCGGCACTTCTCGGTACTCGGCGAGGAGCGCGAGCTTCGCCGCGCCGCAGGGCCACGGCTGCCCGCACCGTCGGCACAGCCACAGCGGGCGCATCGACAGATGCTCCACCTCGGCTGGCGCGAGCCGGTTCGCCGCGAGACGGCGCTGCTGCCCGGTCACCGGCGACCACCCTCGCGGGCCTGCTGCGCGAACAGCCGACGCCACACGAAGGTGAGCAGCGGAGGATCAGCGCGCCGCACCTGCCCCAGTGAGGACGTCCACCTGGGCTCGGGGCGCCGGGACTGGCTGGCCATTGCGTTACGCGAGACGTACACCGTCATGCCTCCACCCCCACCAGGAACGATGGGCGGCGGGCTCGCCGGGGGAATGGCGAGCCCGCCGCCGCATCACGGCGGCTGGGAGCAGGCCGCCGATCACCCACCCACGCAGCCCTCATGGCGGTACGCAGGCGGGGAGAACACCGAGACAGTTCGTTCCAGGACGGGCCGAGCCTGCGGCCCAATCCGTGGTGTGGTGCGCCGCTCATCGATCCCTCCATCTGCAGCTCCCTGTTAGTCATCCCTGACACCGGCATCGACGCGCGCCGGTGATCTGGGGTGAACTGAACGTAGGGGCGGTCCGTACGGAGGACCGGGAAAATCCGTACCGGGTCCGGCGGCCTTCAGCGGGCAGGGTGATGGTGTGCGAGGGATGACGGACGACATGACCATCGGCCAGCGCGTCGCCTTCTACCGACGTCGACGAGGCCTCTCCCAGGAGGTGCTGGCCGGTCTGGTTGGCAAGACCCAGGAGTGGTTACGCAAGGTCGAGACGAACCGGGCAGACCTCGATCGGCTGTCGGTCATACGCGCGATCGCCAAAGCCCTCGACGTGTCCCTCGGCGACCTGATCGGCGCACCGAGCCTGTTCGAGTGGTCGGACGAATCAGGGCGCGAGACCATCCCGGCCTTGCGGGCCGCGCTTCACGACTATCGTCACCTCGCGCCGACGCTGGCCAGCACGGGGGACGTCGAGGCCCCCGCCCTGCGCGAGATCGAGAACGACGTCGCCGAGATCTGGACCGCCTACCAACACTCGCGATACGGCACCCTCGCCCGCCGGCTGCCCTACCTCATCCACGACTGCCTCACCGCCACCGAGGCGTACGACGGAGACGATGGCCAGCGAGCGCACGCGATGACCGCCTACGCCCACCAGCTCGCCGCGTTGTTCCTCACCAAGCTCGGCGAAGGTGACCTCGCGTGGACCGCCGCCAGCCGTGGACTGGCCGCCGCCAACGCCAGCCACGACCACGTCGTCATCGGCTCGCTCAGCCGCTCCGCCGCGCACTCGCTGGCGTCCATTGGCGAATATGCGCAGGCTCGTGGCCTCGCCGCCACGGCGGCGCAGTTCCTGGAACCACGGCTCGCCAAACCCACTCCGCAGCTGCTGTCGGTCTACGGCAGCCTGCACCTCGTCTGCGCGCTGGCCGCAGCCCGAGACGACGACCGCGCCTCCGCCGACACCCACATCGCCGAGGCCGACGCCGCCGCACAGAGACTCGGTGCCGACGGCAACCACGTGTGGACCGCGTTCGGGCCGACCAACGTGTCGATCCACAAGACGACCGTGGCGATGGAACTCGGCGACGTGCAACGCGCCATCGCCATCGGCGCCCCACTCGACACCAGCACCGTGCCCGTCGAGCGGCAGGTTCGACACGCCATCGAAACCGCCCGAGCCCTTGCCCGGTGGAACCGCATCGACGACGCGCTCGCCGCGCTCCTGAACGCAGAGATCATCGGCGCTGACCAGGTGCGCTACCACCAGCTCTCCCGCGACCTCGTTCGGGATATCCTCACCCGCCCTCGGCCGCCCCGACTGGCCGTCGAACTCAGCGACCGGATGGGCGTCCGGTCGGGAGGGCCGCGCTGGTAACTGAACTCAGATCAGCCGGCTCGTGTAGCCAGCCGCCACCAGGCGCTCAAACGCCGCCCGTACCTCGTCCGGCATCTCCTGCGGGATCGCGAAGCCGCGCTCGGCGTACACCTCGATCCGCTGCGTGTCGCCGACCAGCATGTCCACCACCCGCCGCGGGTCGCCGATGCTGCGCACGTAGTCGTTTAGTTCGAGGGGGTTCGACGCGCACACCACATCAACCTCCGGCCACATCAGCCTGCACGTGGCGTAGGCCCGACGCTGCTGGTAGGGCCGCGACATGATCAGCACCGACTGCACCGGGATCCGGTGTTCAGTCAGGATCTGACGCGAGTACTCCAGGTTTTGAGCGGTGTTCGTGGCACGCGGCTCCACGAGAATTGCTTCCGCGGGTACGCCCTGCTCGATCGCGTACTCGCGGTAGTGCACCGCTTCTCCCCTAGGAAACCGTTCGACGGTCGTCGGGGCGTTCGCGCCGGTGAACACGATCCTTGGGAACAGGCCCTCGCGGAACAGTCGCGTCGCGATGACCGCGACGCCGAGGTCATGACTTCCCAGCCCGATTCCCACGGTGCACGGGCGCAACTCGTGGTGCAGGTCGTGGTAGCGCCACAGCCTCTCCACGTCCGCCCGGATCGCGTCAGGGATCACCTCGGCAGGTGCCGCCGCACGCCGGTTCATCAGCACCTACCAGTCCGGTCCGCGCTGGGTTCCCTCATGGCGCCAGCGTAGGGCAACGGCGGAGGCTGAGAGGTGGACCCTCGCCCTACCGGCTAGCGCCCAATCCCCTCAGATGTGAAACTGTCTATGTAACTAAGTGTGTCCTGGTAGCCGCACTCTGCGACGTGGGTGGTGCCGTTGGAACAGCTTCCGTTGTGGGGACTGAGCACCGACGAAGATCCGAGACCGAAGCCGGTCCTGGCACGACCAGCAAAACTCCGCCTCCTGATCACAGTGAAGGCGGCACCCAACCTCTCCGCGCGGTACGGGGAGACGGTCTGCGTGGGGGCACTGGGCATGGACCCGCCCTGGACCGGTTGGATCCGCCTCTACCCGTTCCACTACCGAGACCTCGACGACGACGGCACGTTCCACAAGTACGACATCATCCACGTCGAGGCACTGCCAGCCAGGCAAGACCAGCGGCGCGAGAGCTGGAAACCGATCGTGGACACCATCACCACCGAGCGGCACCTTGCCAGTCGGCAGGCGCGTCGAAACCTCCTCGATCCGCTCGTCGAAGACTCCATGTGCCGGCTCAACAAACAGGCCCGCGACGACCGGAGCGCACGATCGATCGCGCTGATTCGCGTGGTCGACATCTCGGCGCTTCAGGTCAGGCGGCATCCCGGCTGGTCGGCGGAGGATCGCAAGAAGATCGCCGCGTATTTCAACCAGCTCGACCTGCTGGAACCGGCCAAGCGCGGCCCACTTCAAGCACCACGCTTCACCGGCGCCTACCGCTACCGATGCGCAGACCGTCATTGCCGCGGTCACCGGCAGACACTCTGGGACTGGGAGTTCGTCGCCCTACAACGCCGTCTGAACCAGCTCAGCGACGCGGAGGCTGCTGAGCATCTGAGAAACAAGTTCCTCAACCAGCTCAGCGCCGCTGACCGCGACGTTGCCTTCTTTGTAGGCAACCAAGCGGCAAGACCCCAGTCCTTCAGCATCGGCGGTGTCTACGCACCGAGGCGCCCAGTTGCTGGACGCCGACTGCACCTCAACCGATGATGTCGGCCAGCACGTCGGCATGACACGCATCCTCGACGCGGCACCAGCACGCCAACTGCTTCCCCGTGAGCTCTCGACGCGCCCGGTCAACCAGGGCCGGCTGCCCCACAAGCCACTGCCGATAGAGGCGTAACGCCTCCGCCCGATCATGCTTTCGCAGGCTGAACGGATTGGCCCAGGGAGAACGCCGCAACCCGAAGCCCTGCCGCCCCACATACACGGCACCGGGCGGCACCACCGGGTGATAGAGGTCCCCCTGCACGCGAACCCGCAGCTGTCCCCCCACGCCACCAGCGTAATCACCAACGACTGAATGCTCGAAGAAGCGCAGCGGATGCCCCAGCAACGCCAGCCCGGTCCAACCGCTTGCGAACTCGCGCCGAGCGACCCACCCGGCGTACGCGAAAAAGGCCCCCACCCGGGTGTGAACCACCAGGTCAGGGCCTTGATCGTTGGTGCGCCGCCAGGGACTCGAACCCCGAACCCGCGGATTAAGAGTCCGCTGCTCTGCCAGTTGAGCCAGCGGCGCTCGCTGACAACGACGAGCACGCTAACACGCCTCGGATCGCTCAGTGCGCGGGGTTCGGCGTGTGCGGCAGTCGACCGAGTTGGTGCCAGTTCGTCTCCGCGACCTCGACGCCGTAGTGCGCCGCGGCGGCGAGGATGTTCTGGAAGGCCAGGTCGCGGTCCTTGTCGGTGACGCCCTGCACCTGGTCGAAGCGGGCGATGGCGTTGCGGACGTGGCCCGCGTCGGTCATCGGCTCCTTGCGTTTACCGGGAAACGCGAAGACGGTCTCCGGCAGCTCGCGCTTGTCCTTGTCGGTCAGGCCGCCGTGCTTCTCGTGGGGCTTCCAGGTTGACTTCATCGTCCACCATTACCCACTTGTCGTCCGGTCGCACCACCGGACCCCGAGGTCGGGCCGGGTTCTTTAAGGGAGGTTTAAAGACCTGTCTCGCGCGGGCGGCGAGCGTCTACCATACGGCGGCCGTGACCGTTCGGGTCAGCCTGTCGTCTGCTCTGTGGGAGTGACCCGTGTCGTACGAAGGCCCGCCGCCGTCACGTCATCGTTCCCCGGGGTGGCTCGCCCGCAAGAAGCTGAGCGTGGCCGCGGGCGCGGCTGTCGTGCTCGTCGTCGCGGCCGGGGCCGTGTACCTGGGCAACGGCGCGGCGCAGCCCGAGCCGTCGAACGCGGCCAACGCCCTCGAATACCCATCGCCGTCGGCCGGGCAGGCTCAGTCGCCCGGAGCGGCGGTGTCGGCCGCCGCGACACCGTCGGTCTCCACGACACCATCGACCGGCGCGACGCCGACCGCTGCCACACCGACAACCCCCAGGACCGGCTGGGTTCCCGTCGACAGTACGGCCTGGAAGGCGCAGGCCGACGCGTACCGGGCGTTGAAGATCGACCCCGCCCCGGCCGGCGTCGGCAACCTCCCGGAGTTCCGGGCGGACTGCCAGTACAGCCACCGGCTGCCGGACGACCCGATCGTCGCTCCCGGCCTCCCGGGCGCCTCACACATGCACTCGTTCGTCGGCAACAAGGCCGTCGACGCGAACACCGTCGCCGGGGACCTGACCACGTTCACGGCCACGTCCTGCAAGCCGGTCCAGGATCACTCCGCCTACTGGGTGCCCACCCTCTACGACAACGCGACCGGGAAGCCGGTCGAGACCACGGGTTTCCGGGTCTACTACCGCTCGCTCGCGAAGAACTCGACCGGCCAGATGCCGATGCCCAACGGCCTGCGCATGATCTCCGGTGACGCCAAGAAGAAGAAGCCGACACCGCGTGGCGCGACCGGCCAGTTCTACTGCGCCTTCTACGGCCCCGGCGACCTCGACGGCGTCGCCCGCAGCACCAACGGCAACTGGCCGATCTGCGGGGGCGACGCGACGCTGCACTTCATGCTGCAGTTCCCCGACTGCTGGGACGGCACGCACCTGGACAGCCCCAACCACAAGGACCATGTGGCGTACGGCAGCGGCAACTCCTGCCCGACCAGCCACCCGGTGCGGATCCCGGCGATCACCTTCGACATCCAGTACCCGGCCAAGGGCACCCCGGCGGGCTACTACCTCTCCTCCGACAAGGAGGGCAAGAGCGCCTCGTCGATGCACGGCGACGCCTTCGTCATGTGGGACGTCAACACCATGAACAAGCGCACCAAGAACTGTGTCCTGGGACGCCGGACCTGCGACAACTACGGCTACCAGAAATAGCCGGGGCCAGGCCCGTGTCGGCCTGGCCCCGCGTTCCGGTGGTGCTCAGCTACGCAACGTCCACTGCTGGTTGGTGCCTCCGTTGCAGCTCCACAGGATGAGCTTCGTGCCGTTGGCGGTGGCGGCGCCGTTGGCGTCGAGGCAGAGCCCGGACTGGGCGTTCGTCAGGGTGCCGTTGGCGTTGACGTTCCACTGCTGGTTCAGACCGCCGTGGCAGTCCCAGATGATGACCGCGGTGCCGTTTGCCGTACCCGCCCCGGAGGCGTCCAGGCACTTGTTGCCGTACACGGTCAGCTGCCTGCTGCTGGTGTGGGTCCACCGCTGGTTCGTGCCACCGGAGCAGTCGTAGAGCTGCACCTGGGTGCCGTTGGTGGTGGTGGAGTTGGGCACGTCCGCACAGCGGCCGGACTGGCCGCCGACGAGCTGCCCGCTCCCGGTACCGCTGCCGCCGCCCTGCTGCTGCCGGACGATCGAGGTCGACTCCGCCGACCGGTTGCCCTGGGCGTCGACGACGAACAGCCGGTACTCCCCCTGGTTGGTCGGCACGGCGATGGACGTGGCGGTGCCACCCGCCCTGGTCATCGTCGGCCCGGCGGTGAAGGTGGTGGTGCCGGAGGGCGCCAGCCACACCGACCTGGTGGCATCGCCGGTGCTCCGGATCGGGATCGATGCCGTGGCGCTGGCGACGAACGTGCTGGCCGGCAGGACGTAGTTCGGCGCGGAGAAGGTGCTCGCCGGGATGATGTCCCGGTAGGCGTCCTCCAGGCCGGAGTTCACCGCGATGCCGTACGCCGTCGCCGGCCAGACGTAGTCGGAGGAGACCAGGATGTCGCCGATCGTGCTGTTCGGCAGGTTCTTGTTCGAGACCTTGTTGATCGGGCCGTAGATCTGCGTGATGGTCAGATCGTGCTTCCGGCCGAAGTCGTCGGAATTGATCATCCAGGTGACGTTCTTGTCGATGCTCAGGACGTTGTCCCGGAACGTCATGAACGCCGATCCCTCATCCGGGTGCAGCCCGTACTTGTGACCGGAGGGCACGCCCTGGAGGTAGTTGTTGGTGATCGTCGTACCGGGCTGAGCGCCGAGGGTGTAGATCGGTGCCGTGTCGCTCAGGCGCTGCACCGTGTCGATGATGTGGTTGTAGCTGATGGTGTTGTTCCGGGCCGTGGTGGTCGGCCGGTTCGGTGTGATCGAACCCGACGACCCGTCGAAGTTCCACCAGCCCCAGCCGAGGGTGATGCCCGACCACGGGGCCTTCTCGATCCGGTTGCGCTGGATGGTGAGGGTGTCGGCGAAGTACGCCGAGATCGGGCTGTGCCCGTTGAACAGCACCGCGCTGTCGTAGAGGTAGTTGTTCCTGATGTCGATGTTCTTCGGCAGCCCCTCGACCTGGGCGGAGTACTTCTCGTTGTTTGTCGACGTGCCGTCTCCGATGAAGACGTGCTGGGGATGCCCCACGGTGATGGCGGACCCGGCGATGTCACTGGTGTGGTTGCCGATCAACTGCGAGCCCTGCACGTCGTTGACCATGTTGATCCCGTCCGCGCCGGTGTGCTGGATCCGGTTGCGGTGCAGGAGGATCCCGTCGGCGTTCTGCAGCTGGACGATGCCGGGAGTGACGTCGACGTTGCGGTAGAAGTAGACGTGGAAGTTGCCCTTGGCGTACACCTGGGCGCCGAGGTTGCCCTGCTGCGCCTGCTTGAAGGACGAGCCGGCGACGGTGAACAGGTTCCAGTCGGAGTGCCGCACCGTCAGGCCGGAGAACGTGATGTTGCGGGCGTGGTTGCTCGTCGAGGTGCCGGCGACGCGCAGCACGGTGGTCACGTTGTTCGGCGCGTAGACCGTCGCGGTCGCCATGTTCTCGCTGCTGGCCTTGTAGTAGTAGACCGTCCGGCTGCTCTTGTCGAAGTAGAACTCACCGGGGGTGTCCAGGAACTCGTAGGCGTTCATCAGCTTGTGGGTGCCGCCGACCTGGGCGTTGCCGTTGAACGCGCCCTGGGCGATGGCCGCGCCCGGCTGCTGGAACAGGGCGACCCGGTTCGCGCCGTCGGAACTCGTGGTCACCTGCCGGACGCCCACTATCGCCGTGGTCCAGGTGGTGCCCGTCTCGATCTCGATGTCGTCGTGGTTGCGGGCGATGGCGGGAAAGTCGTTCAGGTTGTATTTGGCGCCGTCACACTGCGACCCCGACTCCCACGCCCACGAGGCCTGACCGGCGGTGATGGTGTACGTCCCGTAACAGCCCGCCGAGCTGACCGTCTTCGACGCCATGTACGCGCGCTTGTCATTGACGTAGAGCGCCCGCAGCTTGTTGGCGCGGTCCAGCGGGGCCTTCCAGATGTTGCCGCTGTGCTGGGTCCATCCGGTGACCTGCACACCGCCGTCGAGGACCGGCGTCTCACCGTTGTAGGCGGCGTAGCTGACCCGGAAGCCGTTGTAGCCGGAGTCGCTGGCACCGAACTCGATGGTGCTGCCGACCGGGTAGGTGCCGCCGCGCAGATACACGTTGATGTCGCCGGTCATGCTCGCGTTCATCGTGCGAACGACGTCGCGCGCGCGTTGGATCGTCCGGAACGGGGACGCCAGCGTGCCGGGGTTGGTGTCATTACCGTCGGGGGCGACGTAGTAGGTCGCCTGCACCGCTGCCGAGGCCGGCAGCTGATTGGCCAGCACGGCCGGCACCGTGGCGGCGACGAGAGCCGCCACCGCCAGCAGTGCCGTTCGAGCAGTCGACACGATTGACCTCACGGACTGTTCCTCTCAGGTGCCGTCGACAGGGGACCCCGTGCGTATCGGGCGATGAGTACGGAAACAGCGACACCATCTCGGTCGGCGGGGCTTGTCGTCGCCCAACCGCACTCTCTTGTTAATCGCCTCGAAATCTTCCCGAAGCGTAGGTCACACGTGTGATGAATGCAACCATTGATCGTAGGACGTCTATGTATTTATGTGGACGTATTGCGTGAATCACCCATCGCGGCGGTGCCCGGCCGATCGGTCGTCGGATGAATGCGCGGACGCCGGGCACGACACCGGGCCGGGGCGCGACCTCCGCCCCGACCCGGCCCTCCTCATCGGACGGTGAAGGTCGCCAGTCGCAGCGGGGAGTCGAGCACCAGGTACACGTCGTGGGTGCCGGCCGCCCGGGCCACCTCGGCGACGCCTGTCCGGATTACTGAATTGCCGCTTCATTTCTTACCGAGGTGTTGACAGGTACTGCATTAAAGTGTCCGTCCAGTGCCGAGCACAGGCCACCTGACCAGCGCCGGAGTCCTCCCGAATAGACTTCTCGTGACCGTCGTCGCAATGCCGGTGACACCGCCGGCCGCCTGTTTAAAATCTCTCTCCGGGCTGGGACTCGACGTTCGGCCGGTGCACATTTCCCCATTGTTGCGTGACGAATCCCGTCACCACGCTTCGACGAAACGAGATGCCATCATGAGTGAACCGCCCGTGACACCGGAGCCACCCGGCGCCGCGCCGCCGTCGCGCGAGGCGACCGACCGCAGCCCCTGGAACTGGCTGCTCTTCCTCCCGATCGTGGTGCCGCTGGTCCCCGCACTGTTCAACATGGACTCGCCCCGCCTGTTCGGCTTTCCCGCCTACTACTGGCTCCAGTTGGCCTTCATCGTGCTCGGTGTGGCCACCACGAGCGTTGTCTACCGGATGACCAGGGTGCGGGCGGTGACGTCGTGATGTGGCGGGATCACCTCACCGAGATCATCGTCTTCACGGTGCTCTTCCTGCTGGTCAGCGGGATGGGCTTCCTGGCGGCGCGGTGGCGGGCCCCGAAGGACATGGCCCATCTCGACGAGTGGGGTCTGGGTGGGCGCACCTTCGGCGGCTGGATCACCTGGTTCCTGGTCGGCGGCGACGTCTACACGGCGTACACCTTCGTGGCGGTGCCGGCACTGCTGTTCGGTGCCGGTGCGGCGGGGTTCTTCGCCGTGCCGTACACGATCATCGTCTACCCGTTGGTCTTCCTGGTGCTGCTCCGGCTCTGGTCGGTGTCGCACCGGCACGGGTTCGTCACGCCGGCCGACTTCGTCCGGACCCGGTTCGGCTCGCCGACCCTGGCGCTGATCATCGCGATCACCGGTATCGCCGCGACCATGCCGTACATCGCGTTGCAGCTGGTCGGCATCGAGGCGGTGCTCAAGACGATGGGCGTCACCGGCGACAGCACGGTCGCCCGGCACCTGCCGATCATCGTCGCGTTCGCCATCCTCGCCGCGTACACCTACCAGTCGGGGCTGCGCGCGCCCGCGTTGATCGCGTTCGTCAAGGACAGCCTGATCTACATCGTCATCCTCGTGGCGGTGATCTACCTGCCGTACAAGCTGGGCGGCTGGGGCAAGATCTTCGACGCGGCGGACGCCAAGTTCGCGGCGACGCCCGCGCCGGGTGACGGCATCCTGCTGAACCAGAACAACCAACTGCAGTACGTGACGCTGGCGCTGGGCTCGGCACTCGCGCTGTTTCTCTACCCGCACACCCAGACCGGCGTCCTGGCCAGCCGCAGCCGTGCCGTGATCAAGCGGAACATGTCGGCGCTGCCCGCGTACACCCTGCTGCTCGGGCTCATCGCGCTGCTCGGCTACATGGCCATCGCGGCCGGGGTGAAGCCGCTGCCCGGGGCCAAGGAGGGCACGGTCGACAGCAACACCGTCGTACCGCTGCTGTTCGACCACACCTTCCCGGACTGGTTCGCCGGCGTGGCGTACGCGGCGATCGGCATCGGCGCGCTGGTCCCGGCGGCGATCATGTCGATCGCGGCGGCGAACCTGTTCACCCGCAACATCTACAAGGAGTACCTGAAGAAGGACGCCTCGGCGGCCCAGGAGGCGAAGGTCTCCAAGGTCGCCTCGCTGGTGGTGAAGGTCGGCGCGGTCGCCTGCATCGTCTTCCTCGACCCCCAGTTCTCCATCGACCTCCAGCTCATCGGCGGCGTCATCATCCTGCAGACGCTGCCGGCCGTGGCGCTGGGCCTCTACACCCGCTGGTTCCACCGCGGCGCGCTCATCGCCGGCTGGGTGGCCGGCATGGGCCTGGGCGTCTGGATGCTCTACCAGATCCCGAACGCGGCGACGAAGCGCGCGCACTTCGGCGGGTCGGCGTTCCCGCTGGAGAAGTTCGGCTTCGACACCCCGAAGACGATCTACGTCGGCATCGTCGCCGTACTGGTCAACCTGGCGGTCGCCGCACTGGCGACGCTCGCGCTGAAGGCGGGCCGGGTGCCCGACGGCACGGACGGCACCAGCCGCAGCGACTACTTCGCCGACGAGGGCGACGAGAAGCTCGTCCCGGCACCGCGCCAGGACAGCGACGAGGTGACGGTCGAGCCTGCTCCCCAGGTCTGAACCACCGATGGGGTGCCCGTGGCGTCCGCACGGGTGCCCCATCGCCCCGGCCAGGGGGCGTCGACCTGCGCGTCAGCGCGGTTTCAGCACGCTTTCAGGCCGCTCAATACGTTCGCGGCATGACAATCATGCATTCCCCGCGCGCGAGGCGCGGGACCGCGGTGGTCGCGATGATCGCGGTCACGGCGGCAGGCGTGCTGGTCGGCGGACCCGCGTGGGCCGACCCCGTCGGTGTCCCCGTCCCCCAGGCGGCGCTCACCGACCGGGCCTTCGGTCAGGTCGCCGAGATCCACATCCAGGGACCCGATCGGATCAAGGCCGTCGCGCTGTCGGCCGAGTTCGTCCAGTGGCACCGGCTGCACCCGAACGCCACGGCCGAACAGGCACAGACCCAGCTCACCGCACGCAAGCAGCTGCTCGACAGCTCGCTGACCGCGTTCGACCTCCTGGCACCCGAACAGGATCTGCTGCTCAGGTCCGTCGACATCCTGCTCGGCACCCCCGGCGGCGACACCCGGACCGCACCGGAGATCACCGGCCTGGTCGGGTCCGTGATCGGCAGGACGGTCGAACCGTGGGACACCCGCGAGGAACTCGCATCCGGAGCGCTGCGCACCGCCCAGTGGCTGCGCGGCCGCGACGACTCTCTCGCCGCGGTGTGGACGGCCCTCCGACAGGCGGGAGCAGCCAGCGCGCCGGTCGCCACCGCCTGGAACGCCGTACTCGGTGCGCCGTTCGGGGTGGACGTCACCAGCACCTACGAGGAACTTGAGCAGGATCCCGGGCTGTCGCGCGTGGACCTCGACGCGATCCTGGCGTTGCAGGGCGACTCGGTGGCGTACGTCGCGGCGGCGAAGCAGCAGTTGGCCTCGCTGCACGCGCAACTGCTCGGCCTGAGCCTGGAGATCCGCCTCGAGATCGGCGAGAACAACCGCAAGTGCCCGCCAGAGGGTCCGCCGAGCGCCGAGTGCACCGCGGCGGCCAAGAAGGCCGCCGAGGATCGGAACAAGGACCGGCAGCAGACCATCTCCGACATCAAGGCCGGGGTCGGCATGGTGTCCACCATCATCGGGTTCGCCGACCCGGACGCCGGCAAGAAGTCCAAGGTGATCGGGGAGGCGGTCCTCAGCACGATCAGCGCGATCTCCACGTACGCGGCGGCGATCGCCGGCCGTGGCCTGGCGGGCTCGATCTTCAGCACCGCGACGTTGGCGATGACCGGCAACATCTTCGGTGCCGTGATGTCCGTCGTCGGCCTCTTCGGCAGCAGCGCGCCGTCGCTGGACGCGCAGATCCTCGCCCAGGTCAAGGCCCTGCGCGACGAGGTGCGGGCGCTCGGCGACGAGATGCGCGCCAGCTTCGCGCGGGTCGAGGCCCAGATCAACACGGTGTACGCGAACATGATGGCCCAGTTCGACAAGCTGAACGCCGCCATCGCCGGCAACACCGCGCAGATCACCCTCGTCCAGCAGCAGGTCGCCCAGCTCGGTCTGCGGCTGGAGGACATCGCCGCGACCGTTCTCGCCGCGATCGGCGACGCCACCCTGCACGACGCCCGCGCCGACATCAACAAGTACGTCGGCTACCTGGAGAACTTCGGTCAGCCGATCCCGACGTACAACGAGTTCGTCGGCCCGGAGAACGAATTCCATCTGACCGCCACGCAGCTGGCCAGCGGCGCCGCCTTCGTGGTGCCCAAAACCGACGCCGACAACCCGGCGATCGACCCGACCACCGTGCTCAACAGCTTCGGCGAGGCCCGGTCGATCAACTACCTGGGCCGGATCGCCAGCGGCCGTGACCCGTCGATGGTCGAACCGTCCACGCCGGTCGGCAACCCGACGGTGTGGAACCTCGGCGCGCAGGCGTACGCGATGGTGATGCTGCAGAACCCGACGTACGCCGCCCAGGTCAGCGCCGGCCGCGCGGCGCAGATCGAGGCGGAGGGCACCCGCATCGCCGACCTCGCGGCCAGCTTCGGTCGACCCGTCAACGGCAACGCCAACGGCCTGATCACGGGGCTGGTCGACGAGTACGTCGGCGCCACCAACGAGCTGTCGACCGCGTTGGCCGCCTTCCGGACCAACGAGGTCCAGGTCCGCTGGGAGCCGGACGCCAACGGCGTGCAGGTGAGGACGCCGAAGAACTACGACCTGTTCTGGGACGAGGACAAGCCGCTCGCTCCGGCACCGGCGAAGGCCGACGAGGCGATGGTGCCGTCGTGCAGCGGCACCAGGCAGATCGACCGGCCCAGCAACGTCCGCTACGACCTGATGTCGAACGTGGTACGGACGCTCCACTACGCGTACACGCCGCGCCTCGACGAGCCGCCGGCGGGCGTACGGGAATTGCCGGAGGTGGGGTACTGCTACACGCCGAGCTGGGTCTACACGCGTACGACGGGCTACGGCACCGGAGTGATCCGCCACTACGGCAAGCTGCGGTTGCAGATCCACAGCCGGTTCCGGCTGAACTCGACCGGGACCTGGCAGAACTCGCGGACAGCCGACTACACCTGGCCCGACGAGCAGGTCTACCAGGTCGACTGCGAGCTGTTCAACTGTGACAGCGAGACCCCGCCCGAGCAGGCGCTGACCCAGAAGTGGCCGTCCGGGCGGTGGACCTTCGCGAGCGCCGCGACCGCCGTGGACAACACGGCGCTCAACGCCTCGCTGACACCGACCCTGCGCGGTTTCCTGCAGGCCCGGCAGAAGTCCATGTACGACCGGGTCCGGGACCTGAGCACCCAGGTGAGCGGGCCGGTGCCCGCCGCGCTGAAGAAGCTGAACACGGC
This sequence comes from Micromonospora sp. ALFpr18c, assembly GCF_008868155.1. GTDB lineage: Bacteria > Actinomycetota > Actinomycetes > Mycobacteriales > Micromonosporaceae > Micromonospora. The sequence goes on along the minus strand of NZ_WBKR01000027.1, from coordinate 12,709 downwards.
GGCGCGGCTGCTCCAGGCGTACACCCGGTTGGGTCTGCCCAACGCCCTCGACTCGGACGACGTGCTGTCCGCGAACCTGTTCGGGCAGTACCAGATTCCGGTGAACATGCCGACCGATGCCAAGATCGGCAACGCCTACGCCAGGGCGAGTGGGAACTACACGCTCTGCGGGCCGCCCCCGTGTGCACCCGACCCCAGCCGCCCGCTACGCGACCAGGTCAGCCTCAAGCTGCCCTGCGAGCCCGCCGTCGACTCGTCCAACCTGCCCGGTGACCCCCTCGGCGACTGTCTGATCACCAGCGCGCGGTCCCGCGCCACCGCGCTGACGCAGCGGTACGAGGTCTGGGCGGACCAGATGACCGCCGGTCTGCACCACGAGCGGGTGCCGTGGATGAACGACACCCTCATGGGTCTGCGCATCACCACGCGTCTGACCCACGCCAGCTGACACCCGTGGTGCCGGCGCCTCCGGGCGCCGGCACCACTCGTGCCGACCGCCCTGGGCCCGGGTACACGAAAAAGGCCCCGGCCGGTGTGAACCACCAGGTCAGGGCCTTGCTCGTTGGTGCGCCGCCAGGGACTCGAACCCCGAACCCGCGGATTAAGAGTCCGCTGCTCTGCCAGTTGAGCTAGCGGCGCTCGTCGGCAACGGAGAGAACATTAGCACCCGGCTGAGCCGGGCTCCAATTCGGTTACCCGACTCCCCCCTTCGGTCGAGCTTACCGGGCATACAGCCACAAACCGTCCAGGATGCGGAAGACGGGAGCGTGGGTCTGGGCGCCGATACGGCACGATGTCCGCCAGGTACGCGAGAACAGAGGTGGGGATGGCACGGTTCAGGCGAGCCGGGGCGGTGGTGGGCGCTCTGACCCTGGCGGCGTCGCTGGCACTGACCGGGTGCGGCGACGAGCAGAAGAAGCCGGAATTCGTGGGCGGCACGTCGTCCGACGTGAGCGCGGGCGCCGAGCCCGGCTCGGCGGCACCCTCGACGTCGGCGACGCCGAGCGGGCCGGCGCTCACGTTGAGCCCGGCCGACGGCACGAAGAACAAGCCGGTGAGTACGGAGATCAGCGCCAAGCTCCCGGACGGCACGAAGGTGTCCGCGGTGACGCTGACGGCCGACGGCGGGGGCGCGGTGGAGGGCAAGCTGCGCACCGACGGTTCCTCCTGGGTGCCGTCCGCTCCGTTGAAGTACGGGACGAAGTACACGGCCACCCTGACGGCGAGCGCGTCCGACGGCACCAGCAGTCAGGGCACCAGCAGCTTCACCACGATGGCCAAGCCGAAGTCGACCATCGGGTCCGGCCTGTACCTGTTCGACGACAAGAGCTATGGCGTGGCCATGCCGGTGGTCACCGAGTTCCACCCGGGCATCCCGAAGAAGGACCGGGCGGCGGTGCAGAAGCGGATGTTCGTCAAGACCGACCCGCCGCAGCCGGGCGCCTGGCACTGGGTGGACAACGGCACGCAGGCGTACTACCGGGCACCGGAGTACTGGAAGCCCGGTACGACCATCACGGTGCGGATCGCGCTGGCGGGGGTACCGCTGAGCAACGGCAAGTACGGCGACGTCGACCGCAAGGCCACCGCGAAGATCGGCCGCTCGCTCGAGATGAAGGTGGACAACGCCACCAAGAAGATGTCGGTGTACGAGAACGGCGCGTTGGTCCGCAGCATCCCGGTGAGCCTGGGCAAGAAGAGCACGCCGTCGTCGAGCGGCACGTTGATCGTGATGGACAAGAAGGAAGCCACTGTCTTCGACACCCGCAGCGATCCGAATCCAGCCAACCGCTACGTCACCGACATCCAGTTCGCCCAGCGGCTCACCTGGGGCGGCGAGTACATCCACGCCGCGCCCTGGTCGGACCACGTGCAGGGGCGGCAGAACGTGTCGCACGGCTGCGTCAACATGTCGATGGCGAACGCCGAGTGGCTGTTCGACAAGACGCGGATCGGTGACCCGATCACGATCAAGGGCACCGAGCGCAGGATCGCCGCCGGCAACGGCTGGACGGCGTGGAGTCTGAGCTGGTCGGAGTTCGTGAAGGGCAGCGCGCTGCCGGTGCCCAAGGGTGGGTCCGGCCCGGCGCTCTGAGCGTCGGCGTCCTCGCGCCGGCCCCCGCGAATGCGGGGGCCGGCGCGTACCCTTGCACTGCCCGCGACGCGACGACGGCGGCGGCGACCCCTCAGTCCTCGGCACGAAGACGAGCCCCAATCACGAAACGCCGGATAGTAGCAAAATTCCGGCATCCTGGTCGGCGTGTTCCGGTTCACCCTCGGCAACCGGGGCCCGCTCCGGCGCGTCAGTAGGGGACGATGGGTCAGGGACCACGACTGTGAGGACATCATGCGAGCTAGCCAGGACCAGCTGATCCGACCCCGTGGGCGACGCCGCGTGCTCGCGGCGGGGCTTCTCGCCGTGGCGCTGGCCGTGACCTCCGCCTGCACCGACGGCAACGGCGGCAAGCCGTCCTCGTGGCAGGGCGGCGGTGAGAGCCCGCCGCCCAAGGCGGCGGCGACCATCAGCGAACCGGCGGCCGACGCCAAGGACGTGCCGGCCTCCACCGGAATCACCTTCACCACGAAGGACGCCGAGGAGACCTCGGTCGAGCTCAAGGACGCGGCCGGCAAGGCGGTCGAGGGCACCCTCGCCAAGGACGGCAAGACGTGGCTCCCGGCCGGGGCGTTGGCGTACGGCACTAGCTACACCGCCACCGTGACCGCTACCGGGGACGACGGCCGCCCGGCCACCGCGACGAGCACCTTCACCACCATGGCCAAGCCGGCCAAGCAGATCCGGGTGAGCAGCTTCCTCGGTGACGAGCAGGTCGTCGGCGTCGGGATGCCGCTGATCGTGAAGTTCGACCGGGACGTTCCGCAGGACTACCGCGACGACGTGCAACGCCGGATGACGGTGACCTCGACGCCGGCCCAGGAGGGCATCTGGCACTGGGTCAGCCCGACCGAGGTCCGGTACCGGCCCAAGGAGTTCTGGAAGGCGAACAGCACGGTCCGCTACCGCGTGCAGACCGGTGGCCTACCGATGGGCAACGGCTACTACGGCCGCGCGGACCTCGCGGTGGACATCAAGATCGGCCCATCGCTGATCATGACGGTGGACAACAAGACCAAGCGGATGACGGTGACCCGCGACGGCAAGGCGATCAAGACCATCCCGGTCAGCCTGGGCAAGAAGAGCACCCCCTCGTCCAGCGGCACGATGGTCGTGATCGAGAAGCTGCGCAAGACGGTCTTCGACACGTACGCGGAAATGGGCCCCGAGGAGGGTTACCGCACCAAGATTGACTTCGCGCAGCGCCTCACCTGGGGCGGCGAGTTCATCCATGCGGCGCCCTGGTCCGATGGCCAACAGGGCAGCGTCAACACCTCCCACGGCTGCGTCAACGTGTCGATGGCGAACGGCGAGTGGTTGTTCAACAACACCCAGGTCGGCGACCCGATCATGGTCAAGGGCACCGAGCGCAAGCTCCAGAACGGCAACGGCTGGACCGACTGGAACATGAGCTGGGACGAGTACGTCAAGGGCAGCGCCCTGCCGTACGAGCCGCCGGCCGACCCGGACGCCTCGCCGACCCCGGACGGGGCGGACACGCCCTCTCCGACGCCGACCGCCTGAGCAACGCGGACGACGAAAGCCCCCTCCACGGAGGGGGCTTTCGCGTGAGCCCCGCAAACGACTCAGGCCCCCTCGCGTGAGGGGGCCTGAGTCTTGCTGGGGTGACTGATGGGAATTGAACCCACGACAACCGGGACCACAACCCGGTGCTCTGCCAACTGAGCTACAGCCACCATGCCGCCGTCACCCGGTCGATCGCCCCGGGCGGGGTGCGGACCAATAATAGCCACACCGCCGCCGGGGCCGTCCAGCGGGTTCCCGGCTCAGCGGACGGGGGGTCAGAGTTCGGCGGCGATGCCCTTGGCGGTCTCGACGTCGGGGCCCGGCAGCGGGACGAAGATGGTGCGCCGGTAGTACTCCAACTCGCGGATGCTCTCCCGGATGTCGGCGAGCGCCCGGTGCGCGAGGCCCTTCTGCGGCTGCCCGAAGTACACCCGGGGGTACCAGCGGCGGCACAGCTCCTTGATCGAGGAGACGTCGATCATGCGGTAGTGCAGGTGCGCGTCGAGGCGGGGCATGTCCCGGGCGATGAAGCCCCGGTCGGTCGCGATCGAGTTGCCGCACAGCGGAGCCGTACGCGGATCCTTGACGAAGGTGCGCACGTAATCCAGCACCAGGTCCTCGGCCTCGGCCAGGGTCACCGCCGAGCGGCGGACCTCCTCGGTGAGGCCGGACCTGGCGTGCATCGTCTGGACGACCTCCGGCATTGCCTCCAGCGCGGCCTCGTCGGCGTGGATCACCACGTCGACCCCGTCGCCGAGCACGTTGAGGTTGGGGTCGGTGACGAGTGCCGCGACCTCGATCAGTTTGTCTCTGCCGAGGTCCAAACCGGTCATCTCACAGTCGATCCAGACGAGGAGTTCAGCCACCGGCACAGCCTACGCGCAGCCCACGCCCCGCGGCTGCGCGCTGTCGGCGGAGCAGACCGCTAGGGTTTCGGAGTGCCAGCAGAACCCGTCGCACCGCCCGCCGTCACCGAGGACGACCCCGGCGGCCGTACGGTCCGTCGGTTGGTCACGGTGGTGGCCCTGATCGCCGTGCTGCCGGCGCTCTACCTACCAGGGCTGGTGCACAACTTCTTCGACCTGAAGATCTACATGTCCGCGATGGACTGGTGGACGGCCGGCAACCCGCTCTACGACTACGTCCAGCCGGACCGGGTGCAGGGCGAGCTGTACTTCACCTATCCGCCGTTCAGCGCGCTGCTGCTGTGGCCGTTCGGGCTGCTGAGGCTCGGCGCCACCGTGACGATCTTCACGGTGCTCACCGTGCTGGCCGTGGTGCTGACGACCCGCTGGCTGGTGACGCCGGTGATCGCCCGGCACGACCTGCCGAGGGCGTTCACGCTCACCGTCGCCGTGCTGCTGGTGCTGGCGGTGGAGAGCACCCGGGAGACGATCACCTTCGGGCAGATCAACATGCTGCTGGTCGTGCTGATCCTGGCCGACCTGCTGTTCGCCGTACCGCAGGCGCGGCGCTGGGCCGGCGTCGGTGTGGGGCTGGCGACGGCGCTCAAGCTCTTCCCCGGCATCTTCATCGTCTACCTGCTGGCCACCCGGCGGTGGCGGGCCGCGGCGGTGGCGAGTGTGACCGCCGCGGCGGCGACCCTGCTCGCGGCGGCGGTCGCTCCGCGGGACTCGTGGCGGTTCTGGACGCACGAGCTGTGGGCCACCGAGCGGGTGGGCCGGACCGACTACACCGGCAACCAGTCGTTGTTCGGGCTGCTCAGCCGCTTCACCGCGCCGGAGAAGCCGGACCGGCTGCTCTGGCTGCTGGTGGTCGCCGTGGTGGCCGGCTACGGGCTGTGGCGGGCGGTCCGCGCCGCGCGGGCCGGGGATCCGTTGACCGGCCTGACCCTGACCGGCCTGGTCGGCGCCCTGGTCAGCCCGATCACCTGGACCCACCACATCTACTGGTTCGTGCCGGCGGTGGTGCTGCTCGCCGACGCGGCGTTGCGCGCCGACCGGCCGGACGAGGTCCGCTGGCGGCGGTGGCTGGCCGCGCTCGCGGTGGCCACCGGTGCCCTGATCATCTACGGCGTCGTGTCGTTTCACGACTGGGGTGTGGCACCGGTCCGCACCGACGATCCGGTGGACTTCGTGCTGCGCAACGGGTACGTGCTGCTGAGCCTGCTGCTGCTGGCGGCCCTGCCGGTCCGCTCGGACCAGGTCGAGGAAAAGTCGTATCAAATGGACAGACTTCCCCAGTAGCGTCGATCGGGGTTAATCTGGTCTCATCTACCTCAAGCTTCGCTCGGGTAGCACCGATCCCCCGGTGAGGGCGGCCCTCCGCGTCGGCAGCGCGGAGGGCCGCTCATCGTTTGTCCTCCACCGTCACCGGCCGGGCCGTCGCCTCCGCCGCCACGGGAGGCCAGGCCAGGCTCAACGTCACCTCGGGCGGGCCGGGCTGCCCGGCTGGCGCGTCCAGGTCGGCGAGGGTGGCCGGCCGGGCCGGCTCGGCACCGATCGCCGAGCGGGGTCGCTCACCCGAGCCGACCGGGGCGAGCTGCCGCACCGTGGTCATCGGCGGGGCCGCCGCGGGATCCCGGACGCCCAGGCCACTGAGCGAGGTGACCCCCAGCCGGCCGGCGAGCACCGGCACCTGGTCCGGTTCGACCACGAAGACCACCTCGCGCGGGCGCTGCGGTCGCAGCAGCAGCAGCACCGCGCCCACCACCAACAGGACCCCAACGGTCAGCAGGCCCCAGGTGGCCGGGCCGGTCCAGGCGGCCTGCAACTCGGCGCGCAGATCCAGGGCCAGGTCGCCGCCGCCGTCCGGACGCATCACCACCAGACTCATCGGTTCGCCGGCCACGTCGTCGGCGCTCCACTCCAGCGAGCCGATGCCCTCGCGTACCCAGAACGGGCGGCCCAGCGGGCTGGCCGCGTCGGCGGCGACGGCCGGGCCGGCCGGGTCCAGCCGGACCGGCAGCGGACCCCGGGCCAGCGCGACCCGGCGGACCGTGGCGTGCGGCACCGGCTCCAGCCAGCGACGCACCTCGGCGGTGGGCGCCAAGCCCACGAACGCCGGGCCGTCGGGCGTGCGGGCGTCCACCCGCAGCCGGGTCTGCGGGGTACGCGCGAACGGCGCCTCCTCCCGCAGCAGCCGGTCGAGGTCGCCGACCACGACGGCGTGCCCCGGTGTGCGGACCGTCTCGAACCGGGCGGCGAAGGCCCCACCGGGGTCGGCGTGCCGGGTCACCAGCCAGAGCGCCCCGCCGGCGAACAGCGCCGGAATCCCGATGACCAACAGCAGCATTCCGGCGATCGCCCGCACGAACCGCATTCGCACCGTCCCCCTCCGTAGCCAGATACCCGGCCGACCTTACCGACGTACGCCGTCTGATCAGGGGATATCCACAGCACGGGCGGCTCCCGTCCCCGGAAAGCACGCTGGCCCGCCGGGTGGTCCGGCGGGCCAGCGGATGTGCGGGGGTCAGGACTTGGCGACCGGCTCCCGACGGGTCCGGGCGAACGCCAGACCGCCCAGTGCCAGGCCGGCCAGGCCGGCGGCGAGACCGGCCACGCCGAGGCCGACCGCGAGGCCGTCGCCCTCGTCGTCATCGTCGTCGTCGGTCGACGCCACGGCGGCGGCCGGCGTGGCCGACGCCGACGGTGCCGCGGCGGTGAGGGTGAGCACCGGCGCCGGCTTCTCCGGCTCCTCGCCGCCCGGCTGCGGCTCGTCGATCCAGCGCGACACGTTGCCGTCCGAGTACGTCTGGAGGGTCTTGAAGACCATCGACTCGACCTTCGGCAGCGGCCCCATCGAGACTCCGAACTCCTGGAACTGACCGGGCTTCACCGCGGCGTCGCCGGCGGCCGTCCAGGTGATCTTGGCGACCGCCTCGGTGATCTGGCTGCCGTGCACCTCGATCGGCGGGTCCACCTTGCGCTTCTCCACCGCCACCGTCCAGCCGGGCACCGGGATGGTCGACACCGAACCGACCGGGGCGTTCTCCGGCATGACCACCTCCAGCTTGGTGGTCGACGCGGTGTCGCTCTCGTTGGGCACCCGGAACGCCACCCGGGCGTAGCCACCCTGGGTCGCCTCCTTCGGGTTCACCGTGACGTGGGCGGAGGCCGGCCCGGCAAAGCCGAGGACGGCGACGGCGGTGAACGCCAGGGCGGCAGCGGCGGTTGCGGTACGCCGGAGTCGGGTCATGGGTTTCGCGAACCTCTCTAACGGATGGGCACGGTGGCGGTCACCGTGGCCTGGTCGATGTCGGTCGTACGGACGGTGATCTTCAGTTGCCAGTCGCCGGCGGCCGGCAGGCTGACGTCGCCGTACGCGTGGTTGTCCACCAGTGGCAGCAACGGGACGTCGATCGGCTCGATCCCGGCCGAGGGCAGCGCCACGGTGGCCTTCCACTCCTCCACCGGCAGCGGCTGCGACTGGCCGCCCGGGGCGTACGCGTACAGGTGCACCGAGTTGTTGCCCCGCTGGGCCGGGTCCAGCTCGACCCGCAGGGAGTAGAGCGGGCTGGACAGGGTGGTGCTGAACAGGCCGGCCTGGGTGCCCGAGGGCTCCGCCACCGCGGTCCGCGCGGGTGTGGTCTGCACCAACGTCGCGGACAGCCCCAGCACCACCGCGGTGACGGCCAGCTCCACCAGGACCGCTCGGCGCACCGGCACCGGGCGCTGCGCGGCGGTGCGTCGACGCACCAACTGCCGGGAGTACGCGGCCACGGCGATCACGATCGCGAACAGGCCGATCTTGGCCAGCAGGAGCCGTCCGTAGGTGGTGCTGAACAGGGCGTCGGGGGTGGCCACCTCGATCAACGCCTGGACGGTGCCGGCCAGCAGCAGTGCCGAGACGGCGAGCGCCGCCCAGCGGGACCAGATCGGCAGGATCGCGCCCAGCTCCCGCTCGTCGGCCCGACGCAGCAGGAAGGCGCCGAGCATCAGCAGACCGCCCAGCCAGACCGCCATGCTGCCGAGGTGGACCGCGTCGACGACCACCGACACCGCCGGCGCCGGAGACGCCGCCGGGTGCCCGGCCAGTGGCCAGGTCAGCAGCGCGGCCCCGCCGAGCACGCCCAGGATGATCGCGTCGGTGCGCCGGGACGGGCGGGCCAGCATCGGCCGCAGCAGGAACGCCGAGGCCGCCAGCAGGCCGAGCCGGACCAGGTGGGCGGTGCCGAAGGCGCTGCCGAACACGCTGCCGAACCCCTCGCCGGTCACCTCGAAGAGGCCACCACCGGCGGTGTACGGCACCTGCAGCCACAGGTCGGCGAGGGTGGCGACGGCCACCAGGCCGAGGCCGGTCCAGGCCAACCGGCTCGGCCCCCGGCGGGAGAGCCGCCGCGGCCACAGCGCGGCGAGCACCAGCACCGGCCCGACCAGCAGCACCAGGCCGGCGTAGCCGAGGAAACGGGCCACCTTCACCGCGTTCTCCACCACCGGGTTCGCGCGGCTGTCGCTGCCGGAGTCGACCGGTGGGGTCGACGGTGCGCCCACCGAGTAGGTGAACGCGCCGGAGACGGGGTGGCTGTCGGCGGAGATCACCCGGAAGCTGACCAGGTAGGTGCCCCGACCGCCGGCCGGGTCCACCGGGATGGTCACCACGGCACCCTCGAACGACGGCTCACCCCGGTCGGCCCGGGAGCCGTCCGGCGCGATCACCCGGACCTTGTCGGGGACCTTGCGGACCGACTCGGTGAAGGTGAGAACCACCGCGGACGGCCCGCTCGGCACCACCGCCGAGGCGGCGGGGCTGCTGCTCGACAGCACCGCGTGGGCGCTGGCGGGGGTGCCCGGCGCGATCAACAGGGCGACGAGGGTGACCAGGAGGCCGGCGGCTGCGGCCAGCCGGGCGATCCAACGGCGGGGGGCGACAGTCATGCCGGCCATGGTCGCCGACCGACCTGGATCTCGGCGACCCGAGGCGGATGAACGGCTCACCTGCACCCAGCCACCAGTGCCGCGCGTACCTGGTCGCGTGTCATGAGCAGGTAGTCGGCCGGGCGCGGCGAAAAGTTCCCGACGTGGCGCAGACCATCCAAGGGCCGAAGGACCCTGACGCTGCGCCGGGCGCCGCGTAACCTGGTTTTTCGTGATCCCCGTCCCGCGTGACACCGGCGCCTCCGGTCCGGCCCAGCCGACCGGTGACGCCGTCCGGGACCCGGCGACCGAGTGGGCGCTGACCGCCCGCGACGGTGACCCCGCCGCCCAGGCCGCGTTCGTCCGGCTGACCCAGGCCGAGGTCTGGCGTTTCGCCGCGGCCCTGGTCGACACCGACAGCGCCGACGATCTGACCCAGGAGACCTACCTGCGGGCGTTCCGGGCGCTGCCGGCGTTCGAGGGTCGCTCCACCGCCCGCACCTGGCTGCTTGGCATCGCCCGGCGGGCCTGCGCCGACCACCTGCGCACCGTGGTCCGCCGTCGCCGTCTCGACGAGCGGTTGGCGGCGAACGCGTACACCGACCGGCCGCACCCCGACCCGGCCGGGCAGTTCGGCGCCGCCGACCTGGTTCGCCGGTTGAGCGCCGAGCGGCGCGCCGCGTTCGTGCTCACCCAACTGCTCGGCCTGTCGTACGCCGAGGCCGCCGCCGTCGAGGGGGTGCCGGTGGGCACCATCCGATCCCGGGTCGCCCGGGCCCGCGACGAGTTGGTCGAGGCGGTCGGCGACGCCCTGACCGGCTGAGCGCGGAACTTCCGGCGCGGACGGGACGACAAATGAGCGTGACTGCATCCCCCACCCGGGCCGGCCGCTGGCCCGGCGTCCGGCCGTGGCTCGGCGTCGCGGCCCGGCTCGGCCTCGCCGCCGTCTGGCTGATCGCCGGCGCGTCGAAGGTCGGCGACCTGGCCGCGTCCGGTCGGGCCGTCAACGCCTACCAGGTGCTGCCGTACGACGTGGCGACCGTCGTCGGCGCCGCGCTGCCCTTCGTCGAGCTGGCGCTGGGCGTACTGCTGCTGCTCGGATTGGCCACCCGGCTCGGCGCGGGGGTGTCCGCCGTACTGCTGGTGGTCTTCATCGCGGGGATCGCCTCGGCCTGGGCGCGTGGGCTGTCCATCGACTGCGGCTGTTTCGGCAGTGGCGGGCAGCTGGCGCAGGGGCAGGCACCCAGTTACCTCCCGGAGATCCTGCGGGACCTGGGATTCTTGATGCTGGCCGGATTTCTGCTGATCTGGCCGCGTACGCCCGTGTCGGTGGACGGATGGCTGTCCGGCGAACCCGCTGTGGAGGACGAGGATGAGTAGTCGCAAGGGGCAGCGGGACGCGGCCCGGGTGGTCCGCGAGCAACTCGCCCGGGAACGGCGTCGCCGCCGCACGATCTGGGTCTCCGCCGCCGCCGTCGCCGTCCTGGTCATCGCCGGCGTGATCGGTTGGAGCGTCTGGTCCAGCCAGAAGTCGGACACCGTCACCACCCCGCCCGGCGCGAACGCCGACGGCACCGGCATCGTCACCGGCGGCGGGCCGGTAACCGTCGACGTCTACGAGGACTTCCTCTGCCCGGCGTGCAACCAGTTCGAGCAGACCAGCGGGGCGACCCTGGAGCAGTTGGCGGCCGGGAACAAGGCGACGGTCGTCTACCACCCGGTGGCGTACCTCAACCGCTTCTCCACCACCGAGTACTCGACCCGCTCCTCGGCCGCCTCCGGCTGCGCCGCGGCCGGCGGCAAGTTCCGGGAGTACGCGAAGGCGCTCTTCGCGAAGCAGCCGCCGGAGGGCAGCGCCGGGCTCAGCAACGACGAGCTGATCGACATCGGTGCCGGGGTGGGGCTGGACCGGGGCTCGTTCGGCGGCTGCGTCTCCGACGGCACGTACCGGACGTGGACCGCGCACGTCACCGACGAGGCCAGCCGCAGCGACGTCACCGGCACGCCGACCATCCTGATCAACGGTCAGCCGCTCGCCGACCGCACCCCGCAGGGCCTCAGCGCAGCCGTGGCGGCGGCCGGCAAGTGATCCGTACCCTGCTGGCCCGCGCCGGCCTGGTCGCCACCGCCGCCGGCCTGGCGACCCTGCTCAGCGCGGCGCCCGCCGCCGCGCACGGCGCGGACGCCCCGGACGGCACCGACTACCGCACCCGGGCCACCGGCGTCACCCCGGCCCGGCCCGGCCTGGAGGTACGCGTCGTCGAGGCCGGCGCCCGCCTGGAGCTGACCAACCACACCGGCCGGCCGATCGAGGTGATCGGCTACTCCGGCGAGCCGTACCTGCGGATCGGCCCCGACGGCGTCTTCGAGAACAGCCGCTCCCCCGCCACATACCTGAACCGCACCCTCGCCGGTGACACCGCGCTACCCGCCGACGCCGACCCGGCGGCGGCTCCGTCGTGGCGGCGGATCGCCGACGGCAGCACGGTGCGCTGGCACGACCAGCGCGCCCTGTGGCAGGAGTCGGCGCCGCCGGACGCGGTACGCGCCGCACCGGATCGCGAGCACCGGGTCCGGGACTGGACGGTCCCGCTGCGCGACGGCGCCGACCCGGCGCGGATCGACGGCACGTTGGACTGGGTGCCGCCGCCGGACACGTACACCTGGTGGGCGGTGACCATCGTGGGGCTGCTCGCCGTGGGGGCGCTCGGCCTGCTCGCCGCCGCCTCCCCCGCCGGGTCCCGGGCGCTGTCCGCGCTCGGGGCGCTGCTGATCGTCGGCGGTGCGATCGCCGTGGTGTACCCGGTCGGGCGGGAGGTGGACGCCGGCGCGCGGGGCGTGGGGGGTGTGCTGATCGGGTTGCTGTCCGGGCAGGTCTGGTCGTTGCTCACCGGCCTCGGCGCGATCGCCGCCGGTTGCTACGCGCTGGCCCGCCGCCCGGGTGCCGACTTCGTGGTCGCGCTGGGCGGAGCCTGCCTGGCGCTGCTCGCCGGAACCGGCAACGCCGCGGTCTTCGCCCGCTCCATCGCCCCGGTGCCCTGGCCCCCCGAGGCCGCCCGGGTCATGGTGGCGGCGCTGCTGATCACGGGCGCGGGTGCGACCGCAGCCGGCATCCTCCGCCTGCATGCCACCTCCCGCGCCGCCGCGGCAGCCCTCACCCAGCCTCGCTGACCATCCGCGATCTTGCAGTTTGTGGTGCACTCTTGTGGCTTTCGCGGCAAAAGCGGGGACCCGGGGGGGGCTAGGCCGGGGG
>NZ_WBKR01000026.1 GCF_008868155.1 Micromonospora sp. ALFpr18c | reverse complement strand
TGCTCGACGGGCTGTGGCGCCGGCTGCGAATCGACACCGTCCTACGGCCGTTGGTCGGCTCGGCGCGGCGGGAGGTCGACGTGGAGCGGGTGCTGTTCGCGCTGGTCGCGAACCGGGCTCTGGCGCCTCGCCGACGTGCCAACCGGAGGCCGACGCCTGGGGCGCGGAGAGCGCGACCGTGTCCGCGCCCAGGTCGGCCAGGTCGGCCAGGTCGGCCAGGTCACCGTCGCGTACGCCGAGATCCATCGTGGACGCGATCCCGGTCGGGTCGACCGCCTGAGCGGCGACCGGCTCGATCCCGTCGAACGACCGCACCACCACCTGTGTGCGGCGTACACCGGTGGCCGCCCGTACCCCGGCCAGCTCGCGGATCTCCCGCGCCGCCTCGGGCGCCAGCCCGCCCGGCGCGGACACCACCCGCTCGGCGAGCGTGCCCGCAGCACTCTGCGCAACGGTCTCCCGCTCAAGGTTGGTCTGCAGGAACCACACCGAGCCGCCGAACCCGACCGACAGCACGAGGGCGGTCAGCACGGTCGCCATGCCCTGCGCGTTGGCCCGCAGGTTGGCCGCAGCGAGGTGGCCGCTGACCCGCCAGCTCCGGGACAGCGCCGGGGTGAGCAGGCGTGCCGCGTGCGCGTTCAGCCTCGGCGCGAGCAGCGCCACCGCGATGACGAACAGGTAGAGCATGCCGGCCGCGCCGGCCAACGCCGCCGTCGGCCCGGTGCCGCCGAACGTGAACGCCCCGGGGGTGACGGCGGCGGCGAGGGTCAGCACACCGGCGATCAGCCGTACCCGGCCGCTGGGCCGAGGCTCGACGGCGATCTCGCCGAGCGCCTCGACCGGCTTGATCCCGGCGACCCGCCGCCCGGCGACCAGCGCGGCGAGCACCGCCACGAGCACCGCCGTGGCCGCCGCCGCCGGCACCGCGACGAGCCCACCGGTCATCGGAAAGTCGGCCGGGACGAACCCGCGGCCGACCAGTTCGCCGTGCACCCAGCCGGCGGCCAGCAGGCCGGCCGGCGCGCCGAGGACAGCGGCGACCAGACCCAGCAGCGCGGCCTCGGCGATCAGCATCCGACGTATCTGGCCCGGCGTCGCCGCGACCGCCCGCAGCAACGCCAGATCGCGCCGCCGATGCCGGACGGACAGACCGATCGTGCCGGCCACCACGAAGACGATCAGCAGGATGACGTACCCGCCGAACGCCGCCCCGGCCTCGATCAGCAGCGACCGGGCGGCCAGGTTCGCGGACTGCTCGGCCTCCCCCCGGTCCGCGCCGGCGTACGTGCTGGCGCCGGCCGCCGAGGCGATCCGGCGGACCGCGTCGCCCACCGCGCCGCGATCGGCGCCCGGCGCCACCCGCACGCCGATCGCGTCCACCCGGCCCGGGTGCGCGGACAGCCGCGCGGCCTGCGCGTCGGTGAAGAACACCCCGGCGGCGCCCGTGTCGGCGGTCGCGCTCACCCGGTACGGCCGACTGACCCCGCCGGCGACCAGGTCGATGCGGTCGCCCGGAGCAACGCCCAGCCGAGAGTCGACCAGCACCTCGTCATCCACCCGGGGCGCGACGCCCGCAACGATCGGGCGACCCGCGAACCCGTACGTGCCCCAGCCGTGCCCCACGCCGGCCGGTGCGCCGAGCACGACCCGGTCGTCGCCGCTCACCTGCGCGACGCCGGGCAGCCGCCGGATCTCTTCCACCAGAGCGGCGTCCACCGTGCCGCCCTCGGGCAGCGCGACGGTGCTCGTGCTGGTCCCGCCGTCGAACTCCCTGATCGTGTGGCTGACCGTGCGGTCGGCGACGACCAGGTCGGCCGTCACCCAGAGCCGCGGCTGCGGACGGAACCGCAGCCCGGACTCGACGAGGGTGCCCATGGCGACCAGGATCAGCACCCCGGCGATCAGGGCGAGCAGCGTGGCGGCGGCCGGACCGCCACGGTGGCGCAGCAGCCGGGCGGCGAGCGCGGTCATCGGACGGCCCGCCGGTCCAGCGACGCCAGGTGCTCGGCGATGCGGGCGGCCCCCAACTGCGGCAGGTCGGCGACGATCCGGCCGTCGGCCAACACGAGCACGCGGTCCGCGTACGACGCGGCCACCGGATCGTGGGTCACCATCACCACGGTCAGCCCGTGTTCGTCGACGACCGCGCGCAGCAGCGTCAACACCTCCGCCGCGGTGCCCGTGTCGAGTGCCCCGGTGGGCTCGTCACAGAAGATCACCTCGGGGCGGGTGGCCAGCGCCCGGGCGATCGCCACCCGCTGCTGCTGGCCGCCGGACAGGGCGGCCGGCCGGTCGTGCAGCCGGTCGGTGAGCCCGACCCGCTCGACCACCCGGGTCAACCAGGCGCGGTCCGGACGGACGCCGGCCAACCGCAGCGGCAGCACGATGTTCTCCTCGACGCTGAGCGCGCCGATCAGATTGAACGCCTGGAACACGAACCCGATCCGGGTGCGCCGCAGCTCGGTGAGGCGGGTCTCGGACAGCCGCGACAGGTCGGTGCCGCCGATGAGGACGCGGCCCGCGGAGGGCCGGTCCAGCCCGGCGGCGGTCTGCAGGAGCGTGCTCTTGCCGGAGCCGGAGGGCCCCATCACCGCGGTGAAGGTGCCGCGACCGAACTCGGCGTCCACCCCGGCCAACGCGGTCACCCGGGTGTGGCCGGCCTCGTACACCCTGGTGAGGTGTTCGACGCGGACGGCGGCGTCGATGGATGGTCCCGAATAGTCGGGCATTCTGCTGGCCTCTCTCCCTGTCAGCGACCGGAACTGCGGGCACCGGAAACGCTATTGAGCTGGGAGAACAGCGACCATCCCGCGGGCTGCCAGGTCCGGGTACAGCAGGCGCTACCGCTGGCCGCCGTCCAGGTAGCGCAGCACCGCGGTGACCCGGCGGTCGGCACGGTCGTCCGGCGGGAGCTGCAACTTCGCGAAGATGCTGCGGATGTGCTTGTGCACCGCGCCGTCGGTGACGAACAGCCGCTCGGCGATGGCCGTGTTGCCCAGCCCCTGGGCCATCAGCCCCAGCACCTCGCGCTCACGCGGCGACAGCTCGCTCAGCGCCGTGTCCGTCCGGCGGTTGCGGGCGAGCAGCTGCGCCACCACCTCCGGGTCGATCACGCTGCCGCCGTCGGCGACCCGGTGCAGCGCGGCGAGGAACTCCTCGACCCGGCCCACCCGTTCCTTCAACAGATAACCGAGCCCGGCGGCGCCGACCGAGAACAGCTCGGTGGCGAACGCCTGCTCCACGTACGCCGACAGGACCAGCACGGCGAGGCCGGGTCGACGCCGCCGGGCCTCCACCGCCGCCACGATGCCCTCGTCGGTGTGGGTCGGTGGCATCCGTACGTCCACGATCGCCACATCCGGCGCGTGCGCGTCGACCGCGGTCAGGAACTCGCCCGGGGTGCCCGCCGTGGCCACCACATCCAGGTCCTCCGCCCGCAGCAGCAGCGCCAGTCCCTCGCGCAGCAGCGGGTCATCCTCGGCGATCACGATCCGCATGGCAGCTCCACGTGCATCCTCGTCGGGCCCCCGGGCGGGCTGGTCAACGTCATCCGGCCGTCGTACGCCTCGACCCGCCGGCGGATGCCGGTGAGCCCGGAGCCGCGGGCCTCGTCGGCGTCGCCGTGCCCGTCGTCCCGCACGGTCACCAGCAGCCGACCCTGCTCACGGCGCACGGTCACGTCCACCTGGCTCGCACCGCTGTGCCGCACCACGTTGGTCAGCCCCTCGGCCACCACGAAGTACGCGGTGGCCTCGACCGAGGCCGCGCAGCGCACCGCCACGTCCACCTCCAGCCGGCAGGGCACCGCACAGCTGCCGGCCAGGCCCGCCAACGCTCCGGCCAGGCCCCGGTCGTCCAGCACGGGCGGCAGGATCCCGCGCACCACCGTACGCAGTTCGCCGAGCGCCTGTTCCGCCGCGTCCTGTGCCTGCCCGAGGATCTCGTCGGCCCGCTCCGGGTTGCGCCGTACCGCCCGGCGCGCGGCGCCGAGCAGCACGTTGACCGCGACCAGCCGGTTCTGGGTGCCGTCGTGCAGCGACCGCTCGATGCGGCGCAGCTCCACCGCGTGCGCGTCCAGCGCCGCGGCCCGGGTGGCGGTCAGCGCGGCGACCCGCAGCGACAGGTCGACCCCCGGCGGCGGAGGCAGCAGCCACCGGCCCGGCCACTCCTGCACGCGGGCCAGGGCCGGGCTGAACCCGACCGCGGCGGCCAGCCAGCCCAGCCCGACCAGCCCGACCACGAACGCCTCGGAGAGGCTCTCGATGCGCCACCAGCCCATGCCCGGTGCGCCGTCCTCGGGTGGGACCAGCCGGTACCACAGCGGGAACGTGATGTCCTGCAGGGCGTAGAGCGGAAGCGCGAGGCCGACCAGCCCGGACAGCAGGCCGGTGATCGCGTGCAGCGTGACCCAGCCGAGGTCCCGGCGGACGAACGGGTCGCGTACCGCCGCGCGCAACCCGAGCGGCACCGGCCCCGGTGCGGGGATCGGCGTGCCCCGGCGGGACAGCCGGGCGCGCTCCCGGTCGGCCACCGCGCGCACCGCCCGCAGCGCGCCCGGCGCCGCCAGCAGCCCCACCCCGGCCAGGCAGGCCACCGCCACGATCAGCGCCCAGAGCAGCGCGCCCAGCGCCAGCACGGCGGTGCCCAGCCCGCCGACGAGGCGCTCGATGGCGTCGACCACGACGCGGATGCGGCGCCACACGTACGCCATCCACCCCACCTCCAGCGCCAACATAGGCCACCGACCGCCCCGGTGACGGCGCCCGCCGCGGAAAGTACAGCCTGCTGTACCGCCGATCGTCGAGCTGGTGGGATCGTCGCCGCCGGGGCGGCTGCCTAGCGTCGATGGTGTCGTCGCATCACCCGGCCGACCGGTGCGTCGTACCGCTCAGAGCGGCAGCCACTCGGTGCTGGTCGTGAACTCGGCCAGCACCTCCGGCAGCGGATCGACCCCGATGCCCGGCCCGGTCGGCACCGCGAGGTGCCCCTCGTTCAGGACGAACGGTTCGGCATTCCTGGACGTCCGGCCGGACGGTCCGGAACTTCTCCGGAAAATTTCGGCGGTAGCTCTTCGGATCTTGATCCGACCATCGGGACGCTGAGGTGATCTCGCGAGCGCTGATCAATTACTGACCAGGATGGACGACACTCCCCCGGGTGCCCCTCCGTCGGGCCGAGGTTGCCGCGATGTTTCCGGAAATTGTTGACAGGATGACGACCGGGTCAATACGGTCGCCATCGACGGCGCTCGATTGTCGTCACTGCCACTCACCGCGACCCACTCCTCCGGTCGTCGCGCAGGACGACCGGCCACCACCACCAGGCGGCACCACGCCGGTGGCCGTCACCGGGCCACCGACAGCCGGCCGCCACGAGGAGGAACAGGTTCATGACCGACACCAGTCACACCCCCACCCCACCGAGGAGGCGCGGCCGGATACGGCTGCTCCTCGGCGCCGCATGCGCGGCCGTCCTGGCCGTCACGGGCACGATGACGGCCACCAACGCGTACGCCGAGGCCGACCGGACCCTCACCTCGAACCTCACCGGCACGCACAACGGCTACTTCTTCTCCTTCTGGAAGGACAGCGGCAACGCCAGCATGACGCTGCGGGCCGACGGCCGATACAGCAGCAGTTGGGACAGGAGCACCAACAACTGGGTCGGCGGCAAGGGTTGGGCCACCGGCAGCCGCCGGACCGTCACCTACTCGGGCAGCTACAACCCGGGCAACAACAACACGTACCTCGCGCTGTACGGATGGACGCGCAACCCGCTCATCGAGTACTACGTGGTGGAGAACTTCGGCAGCTACAACCCGAGCAGCGGCGCCCAACGCATGGGCACCGTCACCACCGACGGTGGCACCTACGACATCCTGCGCAGCCAGCGGGTCAACGCCCCGTCGATCGACGGCAACCAGACGTTCTACCAGTACTGGAGCGTCCGGCAGCAGAAGCGCTCAAGCGGCACCATCACCACCGCCAACCACTTCGACGCCTGGGCCCGCGCCGGCTTGAACCTCGGCACCAACCACAGCTACCAGATCATGGCCACCGAGGGCTACCAGAGCAGCGGAAGCTCCGACATCACCGTCCGGGAGGGCAGTGGCGGCAACCCGACCTCCGGGCCCACCACCGGCAATCCGGGGACCGGCAACTGCACCGCGACGCTCTCCGCCGGCCAGCAGTGGGGCGACCGGTTCAACCTCAACGT
This sequence comes from Micromonospora sp. ALFpr18c, assembly GCF_008868155.1. GTDB lineage: Bacteria > Actinomycetota > Actinomycetes > Mycobacteriales > Micromonosporaceae > Micromonospora. Next base: position 36,852 of record NZ_WBKR01000026.1, on the reverse strand, counting down.
GGCGGTCAGCGGCACCAGCACCTGGGTCGTCAGCCTCGGCCTCGGCGGCGGCCAGAGCATCCAGAACAGCTGGAACGCGTCGGTCAGCGGCACGAGCGGCACCGTCACCGCCAGACCGAACGGCAACGGCAACACCTTCGGGATAACGATCATGGCCAACGGCAACTGGACCTGGCCGACCGTCACCTGCAGCACCGGCTGACCTGAAGCATTCCTCGGACACCGCATCTCCGGCGTGGCGGCCCCGGCCGCCACGCCAGAGACGTGTCAGAAAAAGTTCGCGCCGCCATGTCGAGATCTCGACCCCGGCTCCGTCCCCGAGGTGAACGCGACCAGGATGGGTCGCAGCCGCACCGAGGAGAGACAGACGATGGCCAAGTACCTGCTGCTCAAGCACTACCGGGGCGCTCCGGCCGCGGTGAACGACGTGCCGATGGACCAGTGGACGCCGGAGGAGATCTCGGCGCACATCCAGTACATGAACGACTTCGCCGCCCGGCTCGAGCAGACCGGTGAGTTCGTCGACGGTCAGGCACTGGCGCCGGAGGGGACGTTCGTCCGGTACGACGGCGAGGGGAACCCGCCGGTCACCGACGGCCCGTTCGCCGAGACCAAGGACCTCATCGCCGGCTGGATGGTGATCGACGTCGACACGTACGAGCGGGCCGTCGAATTGGCCGGGGAGCTGTCGGCCGCCCCCGGGGCGGGCGGGAAGCCGATCCACGAGTGGCTCGAGCTGCGCCCGTTCCTCACCGAACCGCCCACCATCACGGAATGACCGCACAGCTGGACGAGGCTCTGCTGCGGAGCCTCACGCCGAGCGTGCTCGGGATCCTCGGCCGCCGCGGAGTCGACTTCGCGGCGGCCGAGGACGCCGTGCAGGACGCGCTGGTCGAGGCGGTCCGCGTCTGGCCGACCGACATGCCGCGGGATCCGAAGGGGTGGCTGGTGACCGTGGCGTGGCGCCGGTTCCTCGACGCGACCCGGGCGGACGCGGCCCGCCGACGGCGTGAGGTCCTCGTCGACGACGAGCCGGCACCCGGGCCCGCGCCGACCGTGGACGACACGTTGCAGCTCTACTTCCTGTGCGCCCACCCGTCGCTGACACCGTCGTCGGCGGTCGCGCTCACGCTGCGCGCCGTCGGCGGGCTGACCACGCGCCAGATCGCCCACGCCTACCTGGTGCCCGAGGCGACCATGGCGCAACGCATCAGTCGGGCCAAGCGCACCGTCTCCGGCGTGCGGTTCGACCAGCCCGGCGACGTCGCCACCGTGCTGCGCGTGCTCTACCTGGTCTTCAACGAGGGCTACTCCGGCGAGGTCGACCTCGCCGCCGAGGCCATCCGGCTCACCCGGCAACTCGCCGCCACGATCGACCATCCCGAGGTGGCGGGGCTGCTCGCCCTCATGCTGCTGCACCACGCCCGGCGCGCCACCCGTACCGCACCGGACGGCAGCCTCGTGCCGCTCGCCGAGCAGGACCGCCGCCGATGGGACACCGCGTCGATCGCCGAAGGCGTCCAGATCCTCCAGGCCGCCCTCGCCCGGGACCGGCTGGGCGAGTTCCAGGCGCAGGCCGCCATCGCCGCCCTCCACGCCGACGCGCCCACCGCCGAGGAGACCGACTGGGTGCAGATCGTCGAGTGGTACGACGAGCTCGCGCGGCTGACCGACAACCCGGTCGTACGGCTCAACCGCGCGGTGGCCGTCGGCGAGGCCGATGGACCGCGCGCCGGTCTGGCGGCGCTCGCGGCGCTGGACGACTCGCTGCCCCGCCACACGGCGGTGGCCGCGTACCTGCACGAGCGCGACGGCGACCTGGCGACGGCGGCGCGGTTGTACGTCGAGGCGGCCCGCAAGGCCCCCAACCTCGCCGAGCGCGACCACCTGACCCGTCAGGCCGCTCGGCTCAACACCAGCCGGCGCCGCTGACCGGCCACATCCGGGACCGGTCCCGATGCGCCGGCCCGCACCGCAGGGGTGGCCGGCGCATCGCCCGGTCGTTGCGGCTCCCCTACCAGGGCAAGTCCCCGGCCTCGTCCTGGAAGGTGCCGGTCGGGCCGTCCACGTCGAGGGTCGCCAGACGCACCACGGTCCGGGCGCTCTCCTGCGGGGAGCGTCCGCCGTCGAACCCCGCGGTCATGTCGGTGGCGGTGAAGCCGGGCTCAAGGGCGTTGAACTTGATCCCCGGCTGGGACTTGGCGTACTGGACGGTGAGCATGGTGGCTGCCGACTTGGACGCGGAGTAGAGCAGCGTGGGCAGGTGGAACTCCGGTCGGTCCGGGTTGTTCACCGCCCAGAACGACCCGGCGCTGCTCGACACGGTCACCACCGTCGGGTTCGAGGATCTGCGCAGCAGAGGGAGTGCCGCCTCGGTGACGCGCACGATGCCCACCGCGTTGGTGTCGAAGATCCGCAGGGCCGTGGGACCGTCGGCGACTCCGGTGTCGAGGATGCCGGCGTTGTGCACCAGGACGTCGAGCCGGCCCTCGGCCGCGTCGATGGTGGCCAGCGCGGCGCGCACCGATGCGTCGTCGGTCACGTCGAGCTGGACGAATCGGGCGCCGAGCGTTGCCGCGGCCTTCTCACCCCGCTCGACGTCGCGCGCACCGAGATAGACGACGTGCCCCAGCTCCAGTAGTTGGCGGGCGGTCTCGAACCCGATGCCCTTGTTGGCCCCGGTGATCAGAGTGACGGTCATGGGTGTCCTCCCCGAAATATGTGGCCCGACCGGGCCGTTGCGAAAGCTATGCGTGGCGCCTCGTTGCAACCAGAGCCCCGTCCAGCCTGGGGTGTGACAGACCCCCCTCTGTCCGCCCCACGGAGTGTCAGGCTGGCCTCGTGAGCGGGACGACGAATGCCCTCGGCGCGTACCTGCGTGCCCGGCGCGCACTGGTGACGCCCGCGCAGGCGGGCATCCCCGACGGTGGTGTGCGGCGTGTGCCGGGGCTGCGGCGCGAGGAGGTCGCCATGCTCGCCGGCATCAGCGCCGACTACTACCTGCGCCTGGAGCGGGGCCGTGACCGGCACCCGTCCGTGCAGGTGCTCGAGTCGCTGGCTCGTGTGCTGCACCTCGACGACGACCACCTGACCCACCTGCTGACGCTGGTCGCCGAGGTCCCCCGGCAGCGCGGACGCCGACCGCGCCGGGAGACCGTGCCGCCCGGCGCGCTCAAGCTCCTGGACTCCCTCGTCCAGCCCGCCTTCATCGAGGGGCGCTACTTCGACATCCTGGCCTCGAACGCCCTTGCCGAAGCGCTCTCGTCGCGCCTCGCCGTCGGGGGCAACCAGCTCAGAGACCTCTTCCTGGATCCGGCCGAGCAGGCTCTGTACCCGGACTGGAAGGACGTCACGGAGTGCCTCGTCGCGAACCTGCGACAGTCCGTCGGCACCGACGTCGACGATCCCCGGTTCGTCGAGATCACCAGGGAGCTGTCCCTGGCCAGCCCCCGGTTCCGCCAGCTGTGGGCCCGCCACGAGGTACGCGGACAGAGCGGGACGGCGCTGCGGATCAATCACCCGCAGATCGGGGAGCTGACCCTCAACCGGGAACGGCTCAGCATCGGCGGGGCCGAGAGTCTGATGCTCGTCGTGTACCACCCTGACGCCGGCTCCAGCGACGCCGACAAGCTGGCGCTCCTGGCCTCGGCCGGCCTACCCACGACAGGCCGTGGACACCGGCTCCAACAGACCACCACGTGACGAACGGCCGGGCCGTCCCCGGACGGCGGCGCGACTAGACTCGCCACCGGCGTCGATCCGGGGAGCGTGCGCGGGTGAGTTCGTCCCAGCTTCTCGTCACACTGGACCGCGACAGTCCGGTCCCGTTGCAGCAGCAACTCTGCGACCAGATCAGCGGATCCGTGCGGGCCGGTCGGCTGCGCCCCGGCGATCCGGTGCCGCCCAGCCGCGAGCTGGCGCACCAGCTCAGGGTCTCGCGGACGGTGGTGACCCGGGCTTACGAGCTGCTGCGGGCCAACGGGGTGCTCAGCTCGCGGCGTGGATCCGGCACGCGGGTCAGCGCCACCCTGACCGACGCCCCGCCACCCGCCCGGCGTGCCGCCCGCGTGGACCTGCGGCCCGAGCCCCCGCTGCCCACCGACGCCGGGAGTGCGTTGTGGAAGCCGTGGGAACCGGCGCCGATGCACCGATCGGACGGGACGTACGACTTCCGGCACGGCACTCCGGCGCTGGCCAGCTTCCCGGTGGCCCGGTGGCGGCAGTCGCTCGCCGACGCGGTGGGCCGGGCCGACGCGGTGGCGCTGGGCTACGGCCCGGCCGAGGGTTCGGCGTCGTTGCGTACCCAGATCACCGCGCTGGTGCGGCGCAGCCGGGCGCTCGACGCCCCCGCCGAGAACACGGTGGTGACCAGCGGCGCCACCCAGGCCATGGACATCCTGGTCCGGCTGCTCGTCGGGCCCGACGACGTGGTGGTCATCGAGGATCCGAGCCACACGGTGCTGCGGCAGATCTTCGGCTACTCGCGGGCCGCCGTGGTGCCGGTGCCGGTCGACGAGGAGGGCCTGCGGGTCGACGAGATCGACTGCCGGGTCCGCGCGCACGGCCTCGATCCGGCCCGGGTCCGTCTGGTCTACGTCACCCCGTCGCACCAGTTTCCGACCGGGTTCATCATGTCCGACCGGCGTCGACGAGCGCTGCTGTGCTGGGCCCGCGAACACGCGGCCACGGTGCTGGAGGACGACTACCACAACGAGTTCACCTTCGTCGAAAAGCGGCTGCCGTCGCTGGCCGCCGACCCGCAGGACGCGGACGTGGTCTACGTCGGCAGCTTCAGCAAGACCCTGTTCCCCTCCCTGCGCATCGGCTACGCGGTGTTGCCGCCGCACCTCGTCCGGCCGTTCCTCGGGGTCAAGTGGATCACCGACCGGCTGACGCCGACGCTGACCCAGGAGGCGTTGGCCGAGTTCATCGCCTCCGGCGCGTACGCCCGGCACATCGGCCGGATGGACCGCCTCTACCGGCAGCGGCGCGCCCGGCTGTTGGAGTCGCTGGACGAGCAGTTCGGCGCGGGGGTGCGCGTCTCCGGCACGGCGGCCGGACTGCACGTGCTGGTCACCTTCGCCGGCGCGCCCGACGCCGACGAGGCGGAGATCGTGCGCGCCGCCGCGGCGCACGGCGTCCGGGTTTACCCGGCGTCGGGCTACTTCGTCACCCGGCCCCCGACCGCACCGACTTTCCTGATCGGGTACGCGGCGCTGCCCGCCGCCCGGATCACCGAGGGTGTGGCTCTGCTGGCCGCCGCGCTGCGGGACGTGCCGGCTCGGTGAGGCGGGGTGGGCGTCAGCGACTGGCGGTGGCCGGCTCGGCGGGCGACGGCGCGGGCCGGGCGGCCGGTCGGATCCGCAGAGCCGCGAACGCGACCACGCCGACCACCGGGATCAGCAGGAGCAGCAGGAGGACCGGCCGGTGCCCCTGGGCCTGCCAGACGAAGCCGAGACCCATCGGCACGGCCAGCCGCGCGGAGCTGAGCACGACGGCGTTGAGGGCCATGAAGCTGCCGACGCGGTGCTCCGGAACATGGTCGGCGATGTAGGTGGGCACCACCACCGACGCGATGATCTCCCCGAGGGTCCAGACCACGGTGGAGAGCAGCACGGCGGGCAGCGAGAACGCGACCACCAGCACGGCCATCCCGGTGCCCCGGGTCCAGTTCGAGGCGGCACCACTCGCCCGCCAGGTTGATTCCCCGGCCGGCCTCGATGGCGGGGACGATCGACCCACCTCCGGCCCGGGCGGCCGCCTCGCCGAACACCAGCTCGCCGTCGTCGCGCAGGAAGAACTCCACGTGCGCCACACCGGTCCGCATCCCGAAGCCGCGCAGCACGGTGGCGTTGGCGGCCAGGATGCGGCGCTCCGCCGAGGTCAGATCGTGCTTACGGGAGACCGTGCCGCCGGGTTCGTCGCGGAACTCCAGCACCGAGTACGTGTAGCGGGAGAGCTGCTCGAAGACCACCTCGCCGCCGCGCAGCAACGAGTCGACGTGGTACTCGGCGCCCCGGACGTACTCCTCGACCCGGTAGTCGTGCCGGGCGTCGGCGATCAGCGGCCAGACCCGGGCCAGGTCCGCCGCGGAGTCCACCCGGTGGGTGTCGCCGCAGGCCCAGCCAGCGTACGGCTTGACCACCACGGGCCAGCCCACCTCGGCGGCGAACTCGGCGACCGCCCCCACCGTGTCCGGGCGGCACGAGCGGGCCACCGGCACACCCAGCTCGGTGGCCCGGCGGTGCATCACGTTCTTGTCCCGGAAGGCCAGCGCCTCCTCCGGGTCGAGCCCCGGGATCCCGTGGTCGCGCCGGCAGTACGCGGCGGTGAGCACGTCGCCCTCGAAGAGCGGGAAGATGCGTCGTACCGGATGCGTGGCGACGATCGTCGCCACCGTCGAGCGGACGGTGTCGGAGTCGTCGAGGTCGGCGTGATAGCAGGCCAGACCGGCGGCTTCGGCGGCCGGCTGCCCGGTCGGCAGCAGCGCGACGGTGGCCACACCCAGCTCGGTGGCGGCGGCGACCACGCTGCGGAACTGGGCCTCGTACCGGCCGGCAGCCGGCCGGTAGATCACCAGGATCGCGCGGTCCGGCACTGCCCTCGACACCCGGTCATCGACGCGCCTGGTGTCCGCACCGCCGCTGAGCTGGGTCATCGTGATCCTCGTGAAGGTCGGGTCCGCTGGTCGGTCCGACCGTACGCAGCACGACGACCTCCGGGTGTGTCCAATTCGGGGTGATCCGGTGAGGCCAATCCGGCGGTCGGCGGCGCGACGACCTCCGGGCCTGACCCCGGGCCGGTGCCGGCGTCCAGCGCGCGGCTGAGAAACCAGCGGGTCCCGCCACCGGCAGGCGGATCAGCGCCCGAATGCCAGGTAGATGCCCAGACCGAAGTTCCCGACCAGGATGATCGCGCCCACGACCGCGAACCACCGCTGCCACGCCGTCCACCGCACTGTCTTCTGGGCCTCGACGGCGACCGCCTCCTCCAACCGGACCGCCGCGATCCTGCCCCGCTCGTCGGCGTCCCGGCGACCCGAGGTCACGCTCGCGTTCGGGAGGGTGGCGTTGGCGCGCAACTCCTCGGTGAGGGCCTGCATGGCCCGGGTCATATCATCGATCGAACCGTTGATCTGCCGCAGGTGCTCATCGTGCCCCTGCAGGCGCTGCTCGATCCGGCCCTGCTCCTGAACAAACGACCCAGCACCCGACCGGCTTGTCACGTGACGTGAGCTGATCGCCCCACAAACGTCGGCACTGTGGCACTACCATCCACTCGCCTCGAACTGTGGTCCGATCGGGTCACGGCCGGGGTTTCGGTAGATGCGGTGCCCTCCTGGGTGCCCCTCCCCACCCCGAAGGAGTCGACACGTGCGGAAAGTACTCAGCACGCTCGTGGCGGTGCTGTTCATCGCCGGGTCCGCGCAGGTCGCGCACGCGGATGCGGGGCCGGTGACGAGAGCGACGTTGACGAGCGGGAACACCTTCTCCTCAAGGGTCGAGGAGCGTCTGCTGAGCAGGACGGTCACGCTCTCGGCCGGCGAGTCGCGGCACGTACGGGGCCGTCTCGAGGCGACGAGCAGCGTGACGCAGATCGTGGCGATGAACAACACGCTCAAGTGTGTGGACGCGGGCGGTGCCGTTGTCGGCACCACCTCGACGTCGTCCCGCAACCACGAGGGCTCGGACACCACGTACTACGCGACGCCCGGGCATCTGCCGATCTACGCCGACCTGCTGTTCACCGCACCGTCGGCCGGCACCTACACCTGCGGCCTCTACGGATACACGGCCTCCAGCTCGCTCACCGACTACTACCTGACCGCCGTCGCCACCAACACCTGGCTCGAGGTGAGCGACATCAACCAGGTGGGCGCGCGGTGGTGGCAGAACCCCTCCTGCAACAGCACCGGGACGTCCAGCACCTGCACCTACATCGGCGCGGGCACCTCCACGGCCTGGGTGTTCTACAACGACGGCACGCCCGTGTACAAGTGGAACGCCGCCAGCAACGCAACCAGCGTGCAGGCGCTGGCCAACCTCGAACTCACCACCTGCTACACGGGCACCGCCTCATGCAGCAGCAGCATCGACGCGTACGAGATGCCGCGCGGCACCAACGCTGTGGTGGATGTGCGCTTCGAGATGATCCAGCTCGACACGACGGCGCACACCTGTCGTACGACGAGCACGGCCACGTCCCGCAAGGCGATCCGCGACGACGCACACCACTACGTCGCGAACTTCGCCCTGTCCGGTATCCCGATCGACCCGACCTGCGGTACCCGCAGCTTCATCATGCGGATCTTCGTGCAGCATGTCTCCGGCAACCCGATCAAGATCGACGGCGTGCAGAGCACCACGTCGCTCACGAACGGCATCGCCATGAACATTTTCTGACGGGGCCCACCACCATCGACGCGGAGCTATACGATGCTGGCACCGTCCATTAAGGAGGCTCTATGCGGAGACGCATGGTGTTGATCTGCTGCGTAGTCACCACGATCGTGGTCACATCGTCCCCCGCCCAGGCGAACGAATCCACAGCCGGGCCAGCCCCGCAAACCGGCTTCGCCGCGGCCGTCGACGTCGAGGCAATGACCGCGCAGTTCCACCGGTTGGAAGCCGTTGCCGCCGCGCACCCCGACGGTGCGGGTGGCACCTACTTCGACGAGCAGACCGGGCAGCTGGTCGTCCGCCAGGTGCAGAACACCGAGGGCGACCGGCTGCGCTCCGCAGTGGGCTCGCGCTCGCGCCAGGCGGGAGAGGTCCCGGTCCGGTTCGAGACCACCGCGGTACCAATCAAGCGACTGGAAGCCGCAGTCGCGCGGTTGGAGAGTAGCCGCACCTGGGCTGGCTCCCACGCGGCCAGCGTTGACCGGGTCAAGCTGGACCGCCTCGCAGCACAGGTCGTCATCCACGCTTCTGGTGACGCGGACGCACTCGTCGCCGCCGCGGTCAGGGCCACGGGCGTGACGCCCCGGGTGTCGATCTCGAAGGCCGGGATCACGCCCGCCAGCCGCCGGGTCGACACCGCCCCCTACTACGGCGGGCTGGCCATGTTCAACTACAACGTGACCGCCGCGGGAGGCAATCCGCGTACGGTGGACGCGTACTGCACGACCGGCTTCCGGATGACTCGCGGAGGCACGAACAGCAACTGGGTGACGACCGCAGGGCACTGCGGCTCCAACGGCACCACCTTCTGGCACAACGGTGGTTGGAACCTCCGCGTCAGCTCGAACTACCTGAGCCTGGGCACGGACGTCTCCATGGTCGCCGGCGAGAACGGCGCCTACTTCAGCCGGTACTCCTGGTTCGGCGAGCGCGACGCGTCGACGGCCAACCCGGTCACGGCGAAGCTGACCGGCTGGCCCGCCGTCGGGTCCGCCGTCTACATCTCCGGCTCCAACGGCGGCCTGGTGTACGGCAGGGTCACCGACACCGGCAACACCGGGTGCACCGGTTCCCCGGTGGTCGAGGTCGACACCGTCACCGGGCACGCGCAGGACGGCCCCGTGCTCGGCGGTGACTCGGGCGGGCCGGTCACGAGGTGGAACTCCGCCACCTCAGCGACGAACGACCTCGTCGCCGAGGGCAGCATCACGTGCTCCGACCGCAGCAGTTACGCCGAGTTCGACCCGATCCACCGCATTGAGGCGGCGACCGGCGCCGTCGTCGTGGTCGCCGGCACCTGACACCACCCGTGCGGGCGGCGCGCTGACCAACGCCGCCCGCACACCCGCCCCTGCAAACCTCGCGATCACACAATCCGCGACCACACGCCGCGAGAACAGCCGGCCACGACCTGCTGGCCATCGGGCAAGCTTCCCGGAGGGCGAGGGCGTCGCCAGCCTCAGCGGGGGGTGCCGCCCGGTCGACCTCGGCCCGCTCCGGAGGCACGATGATCGATGCGCGGCGCCCGCACCACCGGGGAGGTGCCAGACCCGGGGCGGAAGTCCCGAGCCGCGCTGGCGACCATCTCGTCGGAATCGCCACCAAGCGCCTGCCGGATGTGCGGCGGGACCACCGCCGACGTCGCCATCGACATCCGCACCTGTACGGAGCGGTCATCAACCAGGCGGCGCAAATCCGCCTCTTCCAGTTCGAGCGCGAGCACCAGCGCGACGCGGACATCCACCGCGGGATCCTGGGCAAGTGCGCTGCGCTGGGCAGTGGTGGTCCGCGGGTTGCGGGCGAGCCCCTTGCGTACGCGTACGGTGCGATCGGCCATCAGGGCGGTGATCACGTCCGGGTCGTGGGTGTGGGTGGCGAGTCGTTCCCGTACCTCGGGTGAGACGTCGTTGACGAGCCGCGCGGCCAACTCGGGCTCCAGGTCGCGCGTCTCGGCGAGGAGACCGCGAAGCTCCTTGTCGGGGGCCTCCGTCATCACCCGGCGAATCGACTCGTCGCAGGCTGGGTTGCCGGCGACCGCCCAGCGGACCCACCGGTCGGCGTCCTTGACGAGGAGCAGGAGATTGCCGATCGAGGTCGAGGGATTTCTCGCCACGGCCTCTCGGACGTGACGATCATGATCCCGAGCCAGCGGTCGCAGTGCCTGCGCGGGCGCGTCCGTGCGGGATGCGACCGCCTTACGGACCACGGCCGACGGGTCGGACGCCAGGTCGATGAGGGTCATCTGTGCGGTCGTGGGGTCCTGCGCGACGACGAGCCGCATAGCGGCGCCGCCACCCGTCGCACCGTCCGTGGCGGCACCTGACGCACTGTGACGATTGGGCCCGCCGACGTCCTGTTGTTTCCCCATGGGCGCCATCATGTCACGAGCCGATTGGGGGACCGCGGGCGTGACCAGCGCTTACGACGGCGCCGCACCTGTGGCAGCCCATCTCCGGTCAGCACACATCGTCACCCCGCAGTGCCGATCCCATGCTCGGCCAGCCGGCGTACGCCTTCGCCGATGTCCATTTCCGGCCAGAGTTGGTGCGCGACCCAGTCCCGCCACGCGCGCGGCGGCTCATCGGCCTGGAAGTAGGCGATCCCCTCAGCCTCGTCCATGGGCGCGGCCTCCCACCAGTGCCACCACACCATCAGATGCCACTCACCGTCGCCCATGCGCCAGCCAATGCTGTACCGCTCGATCTGCGGGTGGGCTCGCCACGGCGGCAGGATCCGCCCGTGGGCATGGAGCTGTTCGCGTACGGCCGCGTCGAGGAGTGCGCGGGTCCGGTCGTCCATCGTTCGGTGCTCCTCAGCTCAGCTCTATCACGGGCCGGGTCAGGATCGCCGATGCTCAGCTCGTATGGGTTGAGCTGCGGGTGTTCATCGGCGTCCTGTTGGACGGTCAGCGAGGCGAGCGAGTCCTCGGGGGCGCGGAGTCGATCGACGGATTTCCCGGCCTCAGTGGGGGTTGGCCGCCAGGTGAGGCTTTGTGCTGGCTGGTGGCGGGTGCGCCTGACTGTCGCGCTGCCGGAGATTCGAGTCCTGCAAGGGACGCGAAGCCGTTCCAGGGGCCGAACGCGAGGCCGCTGTCCGGCCTCACGGTCCGCTGTCCCCTTCGGGAAGTCGGGGCACCGGTTGCGTGCGGGCCGAGGTCCTGTCGAGGAGCTTCTGCAGCCCTCGGCGGCGCCGTCCTGGCCGTAGCGGGGGCAACGGCCGGGTAGCCGCGCCTGGGATCGGACGCTGGCTCTCCTTGTGGGCTCTGGCCACTGGGAGGTGCTGTCTTCCCTCGTAAAAAGAAGTTCAATGCTTTCTGTACTAGGCCGGCTGACGCCACTGGTTCCAAGATGACGTGATGTCCCGGTTCAGGCGGCAGCAGGGGAGGTGTGCTGGCGATCGGTTCGAAGAAACCGTTGGCGTTCCTCCTCACCAACGGAAGGTTCTTTTCCGGCTGTTTCGGGTGGTCTGGCTGTGTCATGGGGACGACATCCTCCTCTATGCGATCTGCATCTTCAACGCGTAGCGTTGCGGAACGGTTCATTCCGATGCGTGTGTTGATGGAAGCTCGAGTGTGATTGTGCAGGCGAGGCAGGATCCGTGGTGAGGCTACGGCTCGACGCTTATCACTGCGGTACTGGGCTCGCATGCGGTGAACAGGTTGCGGTGGGCGCCGGTGGCGCGGCGGCGGCGGCCATCCGGCGTACCGCTTCGGTGATCAGCTCCGGCGCGGTGGCCAGATTCAGCCGGACGTGACCGGCGCCGCCGGCGCCGAAGGCCGTGCCGGAGTTGAGCGCCACCCGACCACGGTCGAGGAACACGGCGGCGGGGTCGTCGCCGAGACCCAGGGCGCGGCAGTCGAGCCAGGCGAGATAGGTGGCCTGACCGGGGCGGTAACGGATCGCCGGCAGGTGCTCGGCGAGCAGTGCGGCGAGGAGCCGGCGGTTGTCGTCCAGGCCGGTCAACAAGGCGTCGAGCCACTCGTCGCCGTCGCGAAAGGCGGCGGTGTGGGCGATCACGCCGAGATGGCTGGTGCTGACCATGGTGCCGAACGGGACGCGGGCGAGGTCCGCCGCCGCGGCCGGGCCGGCGATGAGCAGCGCACCGCGCAGGCCGGCCAGGTTCCACCCCTTGGAGGCGGACATCAGCGACAGGCCGTCCTCGGTGCCGGGGACCGAGAGGTACGGCACGAAGCGCGCTCCGCGGAGCACCACCGGAGCGTGGATCTCGTCGGCGATCACCCGCACCCCGTGGCGCCCGGCCATGCTGGCGACGGCGGCCAACTCGTCCCCGGTGTGCAGGACGCCGGTCGGGTTGTGCGGGCTGCACAGCAGGTACGCCGCCGGCCGCCCGTCGGCCCGCGCCTGCCGGAACGCGTCCTCCAGCGTGCCGATGTCGATCCGCAGGTCCGCGCCGAGCGGCGCCTCCACGATCCGGCGGCCGGCATGCGCCACGAACTCGTAGAACGGCGGGTAGACCGGGCAGTTGACGACCACCGCGTCCCCCGGCTCGGTGACCAGCCGCAGCGCCTCGACGACGCCGTGCATGACATCGGGCACCGCCGCGGTGCGCTCCACGGCCAGCCCGTCCCAACCCCACCGCCGCCGGGCGAACTCCGCCAGCGCCTGGGGGTACGCCGAGCCGGCCGTGTAGCCGGTGTCGCCGCGCGCGACGGCGTCGGTGATCGCCCGGACGACCGGGTCGGCCAGCGGTACATCCATCTCGGCCACCCACAGCGGCAGCACGTCGGCCGGATACTCCCGCCACTTGAGGCTCGTCCGTTGCCGGAGTTGGTCGATCGTGAGCTGGCGAAGGGGATTCACCGCGTCTCGGACGCCGCTCGGCAGGCCACTCATGGCCGAAGCCTATTGCGCCCCGACGCCTGGCGCGCCCCGTCGACCGCCTGCGCCGCCAGGCCGAGTACGCCGCGTCCTCACCGGGGCCACACAGCGGCGTTGACCGTCGGTGGCCAGCCGTTGAGCGCGTCGATCGCACGCACGAACCGCACGCACTGGTCGACGAACCCCGTTCCCGCGTCACTCAGTCGCAGCGCCTGGATCGCCGCCCGTGGATCGCTGACCGGAAACAGCTGAAGCTGGCATTCCTCGATCTGGCCGCCACCGCGAATGGCCGCCGCCAGCGTCACTGCCGCCCCGACGGTAACGCCCACGCAGGTCCGGTCCGGGGTGCACCACAGGACGGTTTGTGCGGGCTCATCGAACTCGGGACAGGCCGGGTACGCGCTGGTGTGCAGGGACGCGCCGTCGTCCTCGTCGCCCACCACGACGTGGTAGTCCGGGCCGGAGCGGGCGTAGTCGGGCCCCACCAGATCGGTGCCCACGATGGTCGTCTCCTGCTCGACCGGGGTCAGCACCCGACCCGGATCGACCAACCTCCCGCGGTCGTGCCGGCGGCCGGCACGTACGGCGATCACCGGCACCGGACAGCCGCCCAGCAGCTCGGTCAGGATCTCCCGGGTCGTCCTCACCAGAGCGGCGACGGAGAAGGCGACCGGCGTCGTTGCCTGCAGGTCCACGGACATGGATCCCCCATGGTCGGAGCCCGGAACAGTCTGGCACCCTCCGGCGGAGCCAGCTCGGACACTGCCGGCACGCGCGAGGAGGCTTCGCCTATCATCGGCCACCCGTGGCCGGCGGCGGGCCCGGGGAGGGAGCGGCAGTGACGTACGTGTCGGTCGAGGTCCCATCGCCCCTGAGCCAGTGCATCATCTTCTGCGAGGTCGTGTGTGTCCGCGGGTGCTGCGGGATCGACGCCGTCTCCACCGATCCCGCCCTCATCGGGGCGTGGTGCCGGCGGGTGGGCCCGGACGCGGTGCTCGAGGCTCGGCTTCAGCTCGCCGAGCTGATCGAGGTGGTCGAGGATCGCTCACAACGCGTCACGTCGACTTTCCTGAACCACCGCACGTACGACGATGCCGGGCGGCGTCAGTTGCTGGACTTCCTGGCCGCGTTCGAGGCGGGACTGGCGACCGCGGACGAGGCATGAGTGGTCCACGTGATGCGGACTGTCGTCAACTGACGCCTGGAAACGGCATCACCGTGGTGGACCTGGACCCAGGGCCCCGATTACGCCCCTTGCGCACCTGGCGAGGACGACTACGGCCCCACCGCAACGACGTCCCTCGATTATCCTCGATGCCGGACCCTGCGATTCCTCTAGGGAGGGCAAGGATGGCCGCGGACGAGGCAGCACCCCTGGGCGTCGACGTCTCCACCCCGAGCATCGCCCGGGTGTACGACTTCTTCGTCGGCGGCAAAGATCACTTCGCGGTCGACCGGATGGTCGCGCAGCGCGCGCTGGAGATCATGCCGGACGCGCAGGAGGCGGGGCGCGCGTGCCGGGCCCTGCTGCGCCGGGTGGTGCGTCATCTGGCGGCCGAGGCCGGCATCCGGCAGTTCCTCGACATCGGTTCGGGGCTACCCACCGAGACCAACGTGCACCAGGTCGCGCACGAGGTCGATCCGGCGGCGCGGGTCGTCTACGTCGACAACGATCCGTCGGTGCTGGTGCACGGGCACGCGCTGCTCGCCGGCGACGGCACCAGCGTGCTGATCGAGGCGGACATCCGCTCCCCCGAGACGATCCTCGGGCACGCCGTCGTGCGGGAGAGGCTCGACTTCACCCAACCGATCGGTCTGCTGCTCTTCTCGGTCCTGCACCATCTGAACGACGCGGAGGACCCGGGCGCGATCGCGGCGACCCTGCGCGACGCGCTGCCGCCCGGCAGCCATCTGGCGATCATTCATTTCTGGGATCCGGCCGAGGAGCATCCGGAGACGTCCGCGAAGGTGCGGGACGCCGAGCGGGTGTTCAACGAGAGCCTCGGCACCGGGCGCTGGCGCCGGCGTGCCGAGATCGAGGCGTTCTTCGGCGACTTCGAGCTGATCGAGCCGGGGCTGGTGCCGCTGGCCGAGTGGCGGCCCGACGGCGAGGCCGTAGCCGAGCAGAAGGACAGCTACCACACCATGCTCGCTGGGGTCGCCCGCAAGCGCTGACGCACGCGGCCGGGTGGCGGAACGTGAATCTCGCCTGACTCGACAATTCTCCCCCTAGGTTCGATGCGCAGGACGCAGCCGAACCGGGGAGAGACGTGGACAGTTATCCGGCGATCGAGGATCACGGACTCATCGGCGACCTGCAGACCGCCGCGCTGGTGACGTGTGACGGGACGGTCGACTGGTTCTGCGCACCGCGTTTCGACTCGCCGAGCATCTTCGCCGCCCTGTTGGACAAGGAGAAGGGCGGCTACTTCCGGATCGCGCCGCACGACGTGCGGTACGTGACCAAACAGCTCTACCTCCCCGGCACACCGATCCTGATCACCCGGTTCATCAGCGCCGACGGGGTGGCCGAGGTGATGGACTTCATGCCGGTCACCGGCGAGCGGGCCACCGACGCGCACCGTCTGGTCCGCATCGTCACCATGGTCCGGGGCAGCATGCGCTTCCGGGTGGAGTGCCGGCCGCGGTTCGACTACGCCCGCGAAGAGCATCGGTTGGAAACCCACCGCAACGGCTACGTCTTTCGCGGCCGGTCGACGTCGCTGACATTCAACCCGGTCGACCCGGCACGGCGGTTGATCTCCGAACGCGGCAGCATCCGCATTGAGGGCGGCGACCTCGTCGGGTACGGCACCCTGAACGAGGGCGACACCGGCGGGGTGGTCCTGGAGACTGCCGGCACCGAGCCGCGGATCATCCCGCCCGAGGAGATCCAGGGCATGTTCGAGTGGACCCGGGACTACTGGCGGCGCTGGCTCGAACGCTCCCGTTACACCGGCCGTTGGCGGGAGATGGTCGAGCGCTCCGCCATCACGTTGAAACTCATGACGTACGCGCCGACCGGCGCGATGATCGCGGCGCCCACCGCCGCGCTGCCCGAACTGGTGGGCGGCACCCGCAACTGGGACTACCGCTACACCTGGGTCCGGGACACGTCGTTCTCGGTGCACGCGCTGCTCGGCCTCGGCTTCACCGAGGAGGTCAGCCGGTACATGGACTGGCTGGACGAGCGGATCCGCGAGGCCGGCGACATGCAGGACCCCCTGAAGATCATGTACCGGGTGGACGGCTCCTCCGACCTGCACGAGGAGGTTCTCGATCACCTGGAGGGCTACCGCGGCTCGCGGCCGGTGCGGATCGGCAACGGTGCCGCCGACCAGCTCCAGCTCGACATCCACGGCGAGGCGCTCTACGCCATGCATCTCGCGGACGAGCAGGGTATCCGCGTCTCGCACCAGGTGTGGAAGAGCACCGTCCGGCTTGTCGACTGGCTCTGCGAGCACTGGGATCAGGCCGACGCCGGCATCTGGGAGAGCCGCCACCA
The DNA here is from genome assembly GCF_008868155.1 of Micromonospora sp. ALFpr18c. GTDB lineage: Bacteria > Actinomycetota > Actinomycetes > Mycobacteriales > Micromonosporaceae > Micromonospora. Next base: position 20,110 of record NZ_WBKR01000026.1, on the reverse strand, counting down.
CCCCCGTAACTACACCTTCGGCCGGGTGATGTCCTGGGTCGCACTGGACCGGGCCGTCCGCCTGGCTCTTCGGACCGGCCGGCCCGGGAACGTCACCGGCTGGACCGAGCAACGCAACCACATCTACGACCAGGTCATGGCTCGCGGATACGACCGGGGCCGTGGCACGTTCGTGCAGGCGTACGACGAGAGCGTGCTGGACGCGGCCCTGCTCGCCATGCCGTCGGTCGGTTTCGTCACCCCGAGCGACCCCCTGTGGCAGTCCACGTTGGCGGCGATCGAACGCGAACTGGTCTCCGACAGCCTGGTCCACCGGTATGACCCGGTCCACTCCCCGGACGGGCTCCCCGGCCATGAGGGCACGTTCAACATGTGCACCTTCTGGTACGTCGAGGCGCTGGCCCGATCCGGCCGCCTCGACGACGCCCGACTCACGTTCGAGAAGATGTTCACCTTCAGCAACCACCTCGGCCTGTATGCCGAGGAGATCGCCGAGACCGGGGAGCAGATCGGCAACTACCCCCAGGCGTTCAGTCACCTCTCGTTGATCAACTCAGCGCTGACGCTCAACGACCTGCTCGACGAGGAGGCCGCCGCCCGCAGCCGCCGGTAGCGCGGGCCGGTCCCCGGGAAGGGCTTGACGCGTCGGCGTCCATCACGCATGGTCAACCTGCATCGACAGCTACGAATGTATCGACACGGGGAGGACTGATGAAGGTCTTCGTCACCACCGCCTCGGCGGCAGCCCTGCTGCTTCTGGCGACGAGCGGCGCAACTTACGGCCAGCCGGCGGCCGACGTGCCCTGCGCCGGGCAGATCCACCCGAACCCGGGGTTCGAGCGCGGCGCCACCGGCTGGACCGCCGGGCCCCGCATCGTCGTGGTCGGCGACGCGACCCGGCCCGCGCACACCGGCCACGCGTACGCCACCTTCGCGGGACTGGACGTGACGCGGGGCGATCTGCTGCGCACCACCGTCACCGTGCCGGCCACCTGCGACCTGACGGTCCGCTTCTCGGTGCGGACCACCACCACGGAAACCACCCGCGGTGACTACCTGAACGTCGGGATGGCGGTCACCGGGATACCTCCGAAGACGAGGTTCTCGCTGGCCTTCGACGGCGGGTCGCAGTGGCGTCAATACAGCATGTCGACCGGGACGGCGACGACCGAGCGCACCGCGACGGTCAGCTTCGTCGCCAGCGAGACGGCCGGCAACGGCACCACGGCCTTCGACGTCGACGACACGTCCTTCACGCTGAGCTGACCCCAGTCGCACCTGGGCGACCGGTGGCAGCCCGACGCCGCACGCCCCCGCGGGGCCGGCGGGTGGTTCCCGCCGGCCCCGCGGTCAGGGTCACCGTCCGTAGAGCTCGAATTCGTAGAGCGAGAACCCGTACGAGGTGGCCCGCTTGACCCCGTACACCCGAACGTAACGGGCGCTGACCGGGGCGAACGTGGCGTTGTCGACGCCGCCGTCGCCGGTGGTGGTGGCGAACACCGGCGTCCAGGAACTGCCGTCGCCGGAGACCTCGATCCGGTACGAGGTGGCGTGAGCGGATTCCCACCGCAGCACCGCCCGGCTGACGGTGCGGGCCGCGCCGAGGTCGACCCGGAGCCACTGGTTGTCGTTGTAACTGCTGGCCCACCGGCTGCCGAGGCTGCCGTCGACCGCCTTGCCCGGGGTGTAGCTGGTCAGGAACTGGGTGCTCGACGCGGTGGCCGGGCGGCCCTGGGCCAGGTTGGTGAGGTCGTCGCCCCGACGCGCCGGGAACGAGACGACCTGCTGGTAGGTGGGGCGGTTCTGCCAGGCGATCAGCGGGTGGGTGATGCCGCCCAGGCCGGACTGGGCGATCGAGTCGGCGCACCACTGGTCACCGGCCCCGCAGGACTTGTCGCCGGGATAGACCGTGCCGGCCGGCACCGTCGCGGCCTGGCCGAGCGCGTCGAGCAACGCCTGCCGGCAGGCGCCGAGGTTGCCGTTGCCGCAGTACGCGCGGCCCAGGCCGCCGGCCACCGGGTCGCCGAGCACGGTGCGCAGGTCCTTGTCGACGTAGCCCCACCAGCCGTGCTGGAACGACGAGCCCTTGTGCGCCTGCCCCTGCAACGCCCAGCTCACCGTGCCGTCACGGCCGCCGTTCTGGCCGCCGGACGGCGCCTCGTTCACCTCGATGGCATCGACCAGCGCGGCGTAGAGGTCCGGTCCGAGGCCGGGGCGGAACTCGGCCGAGGCCAGCAGCGGCCACCAGGCGTCGAAGATCCGAATGGCGTCGGCGTGCTGGTAGACCTTTGAGCCGGGGGCCGTCTCCACCCGTCGGGTGCCGGCCTGCTGCCAGGCCCGCAGCTTGCCGATCGCGTCGGCCAGCGCCGGGTCGGTGACCGGCGCGCTGTCCAGCACCCGCAGCAGCTCGCCGAGAACCTGCTGGCCGCGCAGGTCGGTCACCGCCGCGTCCGCCATGATCGTGACGACGTCGGCGCGGCCGAGCTTGCGCTGAGCGATCGCGGCGCGCACCGGGCCGTCGAGCAGCTGAGCCCGGTGTACGGAGCCGAAGCTGAAGTTGCCGTCGGCCGCGCCGAAGTCCTTCGCCTGCTTGTTGTTCCAGCTGACGTAGTAGTCCTGGTTGACCGACTGCGGATGGGCCGAAGCCGGGGTGTAGCTGGCGTCGTTGGTGTCCGGGTTCCAGCCGGCCCACTCGTACGCCGGCTCGGCCTTCGTCGGCAGATTCGGGTCGGCGCTGGCGGGTCGGACCGGGTTCGACCCGGAGTTGTAGTACGCCGCCTCCGTCGAGTTGACGTAGAACCAGTTGAACGCGTACCCGACGCTGGCCGCAGACGCCTGGAACGCCGCCGCGCTGCCCATCGCCGACGGGTCGTTGTACGCCTGGAAGCCGATCGCCGAGTCGGCCTCGTGCCGGTAGGTGGAGCGCAGCTTGGTGAACGCGGTCGGCTGCCCGTTCACCAACCCCCGGTACGCGACCAGCCCGTACTTCGTGCGCAGTGCGCGCAGCGTGTACGAGCCGGCCGGGGTGGAGTCGGCCAGCGTCGGCGACCAGGAGTTGCGCTGCTCCAACGCCTCCATGGCGACACACTGCCCGTGGTAGAGGTAGCGGTTGGTGCGCAGCGTCGGCGCGCTGCCGTCGGTGGTGCACAGCGGCACCGCGTACGTGTCGGTCAGGTCCTGGGAGGCGGAGGTGGCGCTCCACGCGTAGTCCTGGCCGCGGCCGAGCAGGACGTAAAGGTTCAGCCCGGCGAACGCGGCACCGCGGGCGCTGATCCCCGGCCCCTGCAGCTCCTGGAGCATGAGCAGTTGCGGGGCGAAGTAACCGGTCTGCGGGCCGAACACGGCCACCGGGTTGCCGGTGGTGGTGTGCCGCCCGGAGACCACCACGGCGTTGGACATGCCGTGCGCGCGCAGGTTGGCCAGGCCGCCGAGCAACCCCTGGGTGGCGGTGCTGCCGCCGGTGCGGGCGGCGGCACCGCCGCTGGCGTCGTAGGCGAGGGGTTCGGCGGTCACCGTGCCGGCGTCCGGAAGCACCGCGCCGGTCGCACCGGGTGGTGTCGCGCCGTACGGGAAGCTCTGCCCGTCGTGCAGCGTGAGCACCGTTTCCGGGTCGTTCTGTGAGCGGAACGCCTGCCAGACCCGGTCGCCCTCGGTGGCCCCGTACCTGGCTCGGGCGGCCACCCGGACCAGTGCGGACTGGATCTCGCTGCCGCCACCTCCGCCGAAGAGCCCGCCGACCACACCGGCGGTGGCGATCAGGTCGGTCATGGTGAAGTGCGTCGGTTTGCCGGCGCCGGCCAGCACGTACTCGCCGGGGTAGTTGTCGTCGGCGATCGACTTGTCGATGTAGGCGTTGATGCCGGCGATGTAGTCGACGACGTCGGTGTAGAGCTGCTGGCCCCGGGCGCCCTTGGTGCGCAGCGCCTCCACCTGGGCCTGCAGGTCCGCCTCCGAGTACGGCGAGTTGGCCCAGATGCTCTGCTCCAGCTCGCGGTTGCCGGGTGCGCCGCCGGCGAACGAGGTGAGCGTGCCGCGGCCGGCGTGGCGCAGCAGGTCCATCACCCAGAGCCGGTCCTGAGCCCCGGCGTAGCCCGCGCCGAACATGGTGCCGGCGCGGGTCGTGCCGGTGACGTGTGGGACGCCGGTGGCCTTGTCACGCACGATGGTGACGTCCGAGCGTGGCGACACGGTGCTCTCGACCTGGGCGGCGGGGACGCCGAACGAGGCGTCGTTGTAGAAGTGGGCGATCTGCTCGTCGGTCAGCCCGGCGTAGTTGTAGACCAGGTTCGCGTACTCGTCGAGCTGGTCGCTGGAGTGTGCCGGGCGGGTGCCGAGCGCCTGGTGGGCCAGGATGGCGACCAGCGTGGCGTTGCCGTTCTGCCCGGGAGGCAGGATGTCGGCGCACTGGCCGAGGCAGTAGTCGTCGGGGGTGAAGGTGGTGGCCGCGAGCGCCGGCGACGGCGGGGTGACCGTCAGGACGCTCGCGGTCAACGTGGCGGCGGTGAGCGCCGCGAGTCGGGCACGAACTGTGGGTCTGGGCATGGCGATCCTCCGGGGACGCGGAGTCGGGCCGTACGGTACGCCCGGCTGCCGGTGCCGACCTCTCGCCCTCCGCGCCCGGGCGTCCACCAGGAGGTGAGAATGACTCACATCGATCTGTCGCAATGATCGATGCAGGACCACCGTCCGGGATAGCCGTCGTTCACCACGCGCCAATGCCGACGTTTCGCCATCCACCGCCCGTCGCGTTCACCACCTCGACCGACGGGCGTCCCACCGAGAATCACGAGTACATCAGGTGCAGCATCATCCCGGCCTCGGCGTGCGCCAGGTTGTGGCAGTGGTTTGCCCACATCCCCGGGTTGTCGGCCCGAAACGCCACCTCCCACACGTCGCCGGGGCGTACGTCGAAGGAGTCCCACCGCAACGGGCTGCCGGTCGCCGGCCGGCCGTTGCGCGACAGGATCAGGACGTGATGTCCGTGCAGGTGCCACGGGTGCACGACCGGGGACCGGTTGACGATCGTGAACCTCACGACGTCGCCGAGGCGGACGACCTGCGGCGAGATGTCCGGGTCGGCCGCGCCGTTGACGGTGTGGGCGTAGCGCGGAAGCAGTCCGTGCAGGTCGAGACCACGGTCGAGAACGAGGGTGAACCGCCTGTCGAACCGCGGCCATGGCACCGGCGAACTGACGCCGTAGGTGAGCGGATCCAGCACCGGCCAGGCGGCGGTCACCGCCGACACCGGCCCGGTCGAGTAGACGGCCCGTCCGTCGACGAACAGCGCCACCGGCGTGGCGGGCGCGGTGAACACCAGGTCGTAGCGGCCCCCGGCCGGGATCTGCACGGCGGTGTCCACCAGCGAGGTCGGGCCGCGCAGGTCGGATCCGTCGATCGCGGCGACGCGGAACGGAGCACCGGCCAACGCGTACCGGTGGGTCGTGCTGTCGGTGTTGATCAGCCGTAGCCGCACGGGCACTCCCGCCCCGACCGCCTCCGTCCTCGGCTCGGGCAGCGCACGGCCCGCCAGCGTGTGCACCGGCACCGTGACGTCGACGCCGGTCACCGGTGCCGGGTGCACCACCAGGACACCGTAGAGGCCCATCCGCACGCCGACGTCGGAGACCGAATGCGTGTGGTACCAGTACGTCCCGACCTGGTCGGCACGGAACCGGTAGACGAACTCCTGCCCGGGCAGGACCGCCGCCTGGGTCACGCCGGGCACACCGTCCTGGCTGTTCGGCACGTCGTAGCCGTGCCAGTGCAGCGTGACGCCCCGATCGATGTCCCGGTTGCGCACCGTCACCTCGATGACCTCGCCGACGGCGGCCGTCAGCTCCGGGCCGGGGACCTGCGCGTTGAACGCCCACGCCGCGACGTCCCGGCCGCCCGCCCGCACCGTGGCGGTCGCGGCCGTCAGCGTGAACCGCCTGGTCGGTTCGCCGACGGTCCGCGCATCCCGATCTGCGTGAGCATGCGGTACGCCGGGCGCGGCGCCCGGGGCGACGACCAGCCCGGTTCCGGTGACCAGCGCCGCGGCGGCCAGCCCGAGGGCCACTCGGGACATCGTGCGGGACGGGCGCGCCCCGAGGGCGAGCCAGGAGACCGCGGTGGCCGCGAGCACCCCGGCGACGGCCAGCAGTCCCACTCCCGCCGACGCGGGATAGCCGTGCAGGAGCGTCACGAGCAGGGCGGCGCTCTGGGCGTACCCGGCGAACAGGAGCGCGACCGCGACGGACCGGATGTCGCCCGGGGCCCGCAGCAGCCGCGGCCCGGCGACGGCCACCGCCGCGAGCGACAGGGGGGCGGCGATGAGGATCTTCTCCGCCGCGAACCACCAGCCGGCGCGGGCGAGCGCGGTGATGGTGACCGCCCGGGCGAGGGTGGCGAGCAGCGCCAGGACCGCCAGCCCCAGCGCGAGCGGGCGACGCCGCGCGGCGGACGCCGCGCCACCGCCCAGCCACCCCGACCTCACCGCGGTCCGCGTCCTCATCCTCACCAACTACGGGCTCGACTCCTACGTGTTCGCCGCACTCCACGCGGGCGCCAGCGGTTTCCTCCTCAAGGACGCCGACCCCGCCGACCTGCTGCAGGCCGTTGCCGTCGTGGCTCGCGGCGACGCGCTGCTCGCCCCGGCCGTCACCCGGACGCTCATCAGCGAGTTCGTGTCCGGTCCACCGGCGGCCGAGCCGGCGGCCGAGCCGGCGGCCGAGCCGGCGGCCGAGCCGGCGGCCGGACGCGAGGTTCTGACCGCCCGCGAACAGGAGATCGTCGAACTCGTCGCCCGCGGGCTGGCCAATGACGAGATCGCCCAGCGGATGGTGATCAGTCCGTTGACCGCCAAGACACACGTCAACCGGGCGATGGCGAAGCTGCACTGCCGCGACCGCGCCCAGTTGGTCGTGTGGGCGTACGAATCGGGACTGGTCACGCCACGCCGCCGGTGACGTTCTCCGCTGTTGCCCCTGGTCGTCTTCTCGTTCGGTTCGACCCTCGCGGCATGCCACCGACCGGACCGGCGTCCACCGCCCGATGACGTTCGTGCGGCGGGCGTCGTCCGGGTGAGAGGCTTGAGTACGTGGGGCTGAATACGGAGACAGCAGCGCGGCTCGCCGACGCACGTCTGGCGGAGTGGCAACGCGTCAGCCACGACGAGTGGCGCGCGATGCTCGACGACAAGGACGTACGCCAGGTGCTTGGCGAGGACGGCAAGCGGTACAGCGTGGTCAGCTACGCCCTCGACGAGGGCGATGGGCGTATCCGCATGGTGGTGGCCGTGGATGACGGGGGCCGTTCGGCGTTCGTTCCGCTGGTACGTGACGAGATATGGTGCCGGATGGGCTGACGTCCTCGCTGTGAGGGTGGGGCTACCCGATGGAGCTGGCTGAGCGGTCCGCCACCGGAACAACCCTCGTACACATGGCTTCGACATCGCGTAGCCCCTCGTCCTCCTCGTAGATGCAGGACGCGCAGATAGACAGGTCCCGACCGTCCGGCCTCGGGGGCACCCGGGACGCGTGCCCGCACTCGGGACAGGGCTCGTCACCAGCGTGACTGGTCATGCTGCGATCGTCGCAGAGTGACCACTCTCGTACCGGTGCGGACCTCACCCCCCGGCGGCAACCCGTGCGACCGGGTGGAGCGCCCCCGCGTCCTTGCCGCGCAAACCTGAGTACCTCGACTCATGCCCGGGCGGGGTGCAGCCGTCGAGGCTGGACCGCATGACGTCGGAAGCGGTCGGTCGACGGGGCGGCCCGCTCGTGGGATTCCTGGTCCTGGTGTGGATCTGCGGGCTGATCGCGGCGGCTGTGTCGGTGGTGGGTATCAGCCTGGAGCAGTGGAGTGTCAGCTACGACGGCCAGACCGGCGAGGTCGAGGACCTCCAACGTCGGGTGAGACATGCTCTGCTGGTCGTCGGGCTGGTGGCGACCGCCGGGCCGGCCGTCATCGCGCTCGTCGCGTACCGGCTACGGCTGACACGCACCGCCGTCGTCTTCCTGGTGCTGACCGTCGTGATCGCCGTGCCCGCCGTACCGATCGCCGTCCTCTCCGGCTGGGACCTCGATTCGGCACCGGCACCGACGCCCGGCCCGCCCGGGCACTGCGTGGAACACAGTGGCGGGGACAACCGCTGCCCGGGCGGCTGACGGATCAGAGGAATGGATGTCGTTCCGGTAGGGCGACACGAAATATCGCCCCACGACCGGCGGTGCACTTCCCACCGCCGGTAAGAGCTGGAACAGCGTAGGGTCGGCATGCAGTGGAAGACTGCCCGCCAGCCGCGGGCCTTCCGTCACCTGCACGCCGCGATCAGGCGAGTACCACGCTGCACGTTCACCGACCTGTTCCAGGAGGTTCGATCATGTCCAAGGACTCGACGACCAAGGCGAACGTCAAGAAGAAGGGTAAGACGATCAAGGAGAAGCAGACTGCGAAGCGCCTGAAGCGCGACGAGCAGAACGGGCACTCCTCAAACATCGTGCCTACCGGGCGCTGACGGTACGAGGTCTTCCCGGACGAAGGCCAATGCCTGCTCCGCCGCGACAACCAGGCCAAGGCCTTCACGGACGCCGGCGAGTTCCTGATCCAGCATCTCGGCGACTGACACCGGACCGTGCGCCGTCGGCCGGGCTCGGTGTCGGTCACTCCTTCGGCACTGGGCCGTGCGCAGACGGCCGCGCTGCGTGTCGGGTCACTCCTCCGGGGCGATCAGCCGGTCGTCGGCGGCGTCGCGGACCGTGATCGCTTCCACCGGGCAGGAGTCGGCGGCGTCGATGATGACCTCGGCCGGGGCGACGACGTCGGCCAGCGGCGCGGACAGGCCGTCGACCAGGCGGAAGTGCTCGGGCGCGGTACCGGCGCAGATGCTCGTGCCGATGCAGCGGCGCGAGTCCACCCCGATCCGCCAGGCGGTACTCACCAGGCCACCGGCATGCCGAGCAGACCCCGCACCAACATGCCGCGCTTCCACTGCAGCTCGGCCTCCGGCACGGCGAGCCGCAGTCCGGGCAGGCGAGTCACGAGGGTGGCGACGGCGACCTGCAACTCCATCCGGGCCAGTTGCGCGCCGACACAGTGGTGGACGCCGTGCCCGAAGCCCAGGTGCGGGTTCTGCTCGCGGCCGAGATCCAGCCGGTCCGGGTCGGCGAAGACGGCACCGTCCCGGTTCGCCGACGACAGGGAGCCCAGAACCGGCTCACCTGCCCGAACCAGCACCCCGCCGACCTCGACGTCCTCCTTGGCGTACCGGGCGAAGGAGGAGCCGACGCCGAGCGGCACGTACCGCAACAGTTCCTCGACGGCGGCCGGCACCAGCGACGGGTCGGCCCGCAGCCGTGCGAGCTGGTCCGGATTGTTCAGCAGGACGTAGACGAAGTTGGGGACCTGGGTCACCGTGGTCTCGTGGCCGGCCGCGAGCAGCCCTGCGGCCAACTCCACCAACTCGGTCTCGCTGAGCCGATCCTGATTCTCGTCGCGGGCCCGCACCAACACGCCGAGCAGGTCGTCGATACCCGGCTCGCGGCGGCGCTCGGCGACCAGATCACCGATGTAGCCCCAGAGATTGTTCAGGTACTCCTGGATCGTTTCCGGCGGCAGCGAGGTGGTCGAGACGATCGCCTCGGACCAGAGGTGGAAGCGGTCGCGGTCGGCGTACGGGACTCCGAGCAGCTCGCAGATCACCTGGATCGGCAGCGGCGTGGCAACGTGCTCCACCAGGTCGGCCGGAGGACCGATCCGGACCATGTCGTCGACCAGTGCGTCGGCGATCTCCTGGGCTCGGGGTCGCAGCGCCTCCACCCGCCGTGCCGTGAACGCCTTCGCCACCAGCCGGCGCAGCCGGGTGTGATCGGGCGGGTCCATGGTCAGCATGCCGCTGTACTGCTGGCGCGGGGTGAGCCTGGGCTCGTCGCGCTGGACGGCCGGGGCGCGGCCGAACCGCACGTCGCCGAGGACCGTGCGGACGTCCTCGTACCGGGTGGCGAGCCACGCCTCCTCGCCGTAGGGGAGCTTCACCCGGGTCATCGGCTCGTTCTCGCGCAGCTCGCCATAGGTCGGATCGACGACGAGGCGGTCGGGCACACTGAACGGGTACGGCCGCGCGGGCGGAACGACTCGGCTGTCGGCGGTCTGCGCGCTCTCCGTCATCCGGATTCCCTTCGTCGAGACGGCGTGATCCTCAGGCCGGCACCACGGTCGCTACGGTGCCGGATTGCCAGCGGCCAGGGCTTGCGAAGAGTCACGCATCAACGCTCAGTGATATTCCGATATCGGATCGTAGCGAGAGATGTCGATGATCGCCATGGAGGCGGGCCCGTTGCCGAGCTTCGGCAAGATGGGCTGGCGCTGGCCGCGGAATCGACGTGGGAGGACGGCAGCAGGTGACCTACGGCGCTTCCCCGCCTGCCGTGCCGTCGGGACCGGATCGGATGGTCGCCATCCCGCCAACCCTGGCGGAGATGCCTTCCGGGGTGGCGGAGGCGGTGGCGAAGACTGACGAGGGGCGGCCGGCGGTGTGTCCTTGCTCGACGTCGATCCTGCTCTGGCCGCGGCTCGCGAACAGGTGCGCGGCGAGGCATCCCGTGCTGTTGGCGTTGACGACGTCCTCGTCGACGCCGATCGCTGGTGCGAACATGCGCGCGGTCGCTGCGCCGCCGGTCGGGCCGAGCTGGTAGACGAAGCAGCCGAGATAGCCGAGACGGCGGCATTCGGCTGCGAGTCGACGTAGGTCGGGCCGTATGGCGAACAGGTTCGGCAGCGATCTGACCGGTACGAGCAGCTCGAGCCCGCGCGGCTGCTGGCAGCCGCCGAGGCCGCGGTGACGTACTACCGTGCCCAGCTCGATCACGCGGGCGGTCCGCGCGCCTACCTCGCCGGACGCGGCCTCGGTGTTGTTGTTCAGCGGGAGTGGCCCTGGCGGGTTGGGTACGCCCCACCAGGGTGGAGTTCGCTGACGCGCCACCTGATCGCCGCCGGTTTCACGGCGGAGGAGTTGGTCGGTGCGGGCTTGTCGACGCACAGCCGGCGGCATCCGGATCGACTGATCGACATGTTCCGGGACCGGATCATGTTCCCGGTGCGCGACGAGGTCGGACATGCGGTGGCGTTCCTCGGTCGCGCGGGCCCTGGCTCCGCGAACGGTGTGCCGAAGTACATCAACAGCCCGGACACCGCGATCTACACCAAGGGGCGACTGTTGTTCGGTGTCGCGGAGCAGCAGGAGCGCCTCGACGCACGGTGGGTGCCGGTCCTTGTCGAGGGGCCCGCTGACGTTCTTGCGGTGTGGCTGTCGTACTCCCGGTCGGGCCGCTCCGGCGCGGTCGCCCTCGCGCCCTGCGGCACTGCGCTGACCGACACCCAAGCCGCGATCCTACGGGAGCTACCCGGCGCCGGGCGGGGCGTCGTGGCGGCATTCGATGGCGACCCGGCCGGCCGTAAGGCGGTGGACCGCGCCTGGCAGCTACTCCGGCAGCAACGCATGCCCGGCCCGCTGCGCGCGGCCGAGTTCAGCGCCGGCGCTGACCCCGCCGACCTGCTGCGGCGGCCGGACGGCCGGGCTCAGCTACGGGCCGCGCTGCAGCGGCGGGCGGTGCCCATGCTCGATGCGGTGGTCGACCACCGCCTCGCCCGGCTCGTCAACCGGCACCCTCGGCTGCTGGAGGACATTGGCGGCAGGTGCGCAGCGGTGCGCGCCCTGGTGCCGCTGCTGTTCGAGGCGACGAGCCCCGACGAGGCGGTCCGGGTCGGCCGGCGCATCGTCGCCCACACAGGCACCGGCGTCGACACCGTCGTGATCGCCGCGCTCGAACACGTGGAGGACGCGATACGACATGTCCCGCCCGGCACCGACGCAAGCGCGGGGCCCGAGACGGCATGACGAGCAGACCCGCAGAGATTCGGTCCCGTCCAGCCGCGATGAGAACGACGCCGAATACGACAACGCCCTCATCGCCCAGGCGACCGAGGTCGCGGTTGCCAGGCTGTGACGCGGTGGCACTGCCCGCACCGAGTCGCCACCTGGTCGCCCACCCATCAGCCCGGCATGCGACGCTCAAGTTCGGCGACCAACGGGCCCACGCCGCGTGGCCCCCGGTCACCACCGCCACAGCCGCACGATTCCTGGCATGACAGCACGTCACCCCCACCCCCTCTTTGTGCCCGGAGGAACGCAGACCATGGACCACGCGTCTCAGCTCATCCAGGAGCGGAGTGCCCCGCCGGCCACGCTGGTGATCTTCGGTGCCTCCGGTGACCTGACCCGGCGTAAGCTGCTGCCCGCGGTCGAGAGCCTGGCTCGGCATGAGCGGCTGCCGGACCAGTTCGCGCTGGTCGGCGTCGCGCGCACGCCGATGACCGACGAGCAGTTCGCCGAGAGCGCCCTCGGCGAACGCACCCTCGCCAGTAAGCGCCAACTCCAGGGCGGCGTGCGATACGTGGCCGGCGGCTACGACGACCCGGAGACCTACAAGCGGCTCGTGGAGACCCTCGACGAGCTGGACGCACGGCGGGGCACGTCCGGCAACCGGCTCTTCTATTTGTCCACCCCGGCCGGAGCCTTCGAGCCGGTGATCAACGGACTGGCCGGTGTCGGGCTCAACCAACCACGCGACGGCTCCTTCTCCCGCCTGGTCATCGAGAAGCCGTACGGACGCGACCTGGTCACGGCCCGCGAGCTCGACGGCGTCGTGCACAGCGCGTTCGACGAGCACCAGGTCTTTCGTATCGATCACTACCTGGGCAAGGACACCGTCCAGAACGTGCTGGCGCTGCGCTTCGCCAACTCGATCTTCCAGCCCATCTGGGATCGCTCGTGGGTCGACCACGTGCAGATCACCGTCGCCGAGACCCTCGGCGTCGGCAGCCGCGGCGGCTTCTACGAGGATGCCGGGGCGATGCGGGACATCGTGCAGAACCATGTGCTCCAGGTCCTCGCGCTGGCACTGATGGAGCCACCGGCCTCATTCGAGGCTGAGGGCCTGCGCAACGAGAAGGTGAAGCTGCTGCAGGCAATCCGGCTCCCCACCGACCGGGACATCGCCGAGGCCGCGGTCCGGGGACAGTACACCCGGGGCGGTACCCGCGAGGAGCTGATGGCCGGCTACCGCGAGGAGGCCGGCGTCGACCCCCTGTCCCGAACCGAAACCTACGCCGCTATGCGGCTCAACGTGGACAACTGGCGCTGGGCCGGAGTGCCGTTCTACGTACGCACCGGCAAGCGCCTGCCGGCCCGGCTCACCGAGGTGGCACTGCAGTTCCAGCGGCCGCCGCACCTGCCGATCCCGACCGATCAGCTCACCGGCCTCGATGCTGACGCGCTGATCCTGCGGATCCAGCCCAACGAGGGCATCTCGCTGCGCTTCGGTGCCAAAGTGCCGGGCCACTCCTTCCGGGTCCGCACCGCCACGATGGAGTTCTCCTACGACCAGACGTTCGTCGAGGAGTCCCCGGAGGCGTACGAGCGTCTGCTCCTGGACGCGCTGATCGGTGACGCGTCGCTGTTCATCCGCAGCGACGAGGTGCAGCAGTGCTGGCGGATCGTCGACCCGATCATCGACAACTGGGCGAAGGACAACTCGCCGATCCCCACCTACGAGGCCGCCTCCTGGGGCCCGACCGACGCCGACCGGCTCATCGGCCGGCACGGCCGCACCTGGCGCAACACCGCGTGACCCAACCGGTGCCCCGGAAACCGCCGGGCGTCCGCCACGGCCTGGCCGTAACCGCGGCGGACATCCTGGAGGGGAGGTCACACTCGCATGTGTCGCCCCTCCGGCAGGGGCCGCCCGTCCGGGGGCGCCACGAGCGTCGGGCGCTGACCGATGGTGAGCCACCGTAGCGCCCATTCCAGCGGTCCGTATCGCAGCCGGCGTAGCCAGAGCGCGCTCAACACCAGCTGCCCGGTGAAGGCCGCCGCGACGAAGGCGAACAGCTCCAGTGGCGAGAGCGAGCCGGCCAGCCCGAACCCGATGCCGGAGAAGGCGATCAGGCCGATCAGGGACTGGCCGATGTAGTTGCTCAGCGACATCCGGCCAGCGGGGGCGAGCGCGGACCTGATGAGGCTCGTCCGGCGGCTGTGCATGAGTCGCAGCAGCGTTGCCACGTACGCCGCGGTGAGCAGTGGGGCAGTCGCCACGCTGGCGGCGACGCCGAGGGAGTTGCCGTTGCCGCCGGCTGTGGTGTAGACGAGGGCGCCGAGTAGGCCGATCGGAAAGCCGATTCGCTGGAGGCGGCGGAGGACAGGTTCGCTGCCGGTGATCCGGGCAAGCCACTGCCGGCGGCCGGCGACCATGCCGAGCAGGAACAGCGCCAGGGCGGTCGGGCCCTGCAGGGTGACCGCCTGCAAGATCAGCAGCGGCAGGCCGGCCAGGTGCTCGCCGATGTTCGAGGCCCAGCCGCCGAGAAGCGCCCTGGTGGCCGCCTCGCCGTTGACCAGCGCCTGCGCCTCGCTGGGAAAATACGCCGTCCGGTCGATCAGGAACGCGCCGGCGACCAGACCGGCCAGCACGATCACATAGAGGCCGACGGCGACGCCGATCGCCGTACGGTCCCTGGTCTTCCTGAGCAGCAGCAGGCCGACGCAGGCCACCGCGTACGTCATAAGGACGTCGCCGCCGTAGAGCAGAACCGTATGGAGCGCGCCGATGATGAACAAGCCGCCGATCCGGCGCAGCATGCGGGCCGTGAAGGATGCGCCGGCCCGGCCGGCCGCGGCCATTTGCAGCGTGAAGCTGTAGCCGAAGAGGAACGAGAACAGCACATAGAACTTCATGTCGATGAACACTGAGGACAGCGCGCGGACCAGGTCGTCCAGAGCCGAGCTGAAGCGGGGATCGGTCACCAGATTTCCGGGAAAGCCCGACGCCATGAAGGTGACGTTGACCGCGAAGATGCCGAGAAGTGCGAAGCCTCGAACAGCGTCCACGTCCAGGACACGTCTTGTCATACCCGTACCTCCCAAAACTCTGTATCGCGTACACTGTATGCAATACAGAGTTTCTGGTCGGAGCGTTGAGGACAAGACCGGGCGGCCGACTTAGGGGAAAGGTCAGGGACGTGGAACGCAGGCTCCCACCCGTCGTGGCCCGGTTGTGGGGGCGCGAGATCCCCTCCAGGCGTGGCCCCCGACCCGGCCTCGAGCTGGACACCGTTGTCGGTGCCGCGGTGCGGCTGGCCGACCGTGACGGCCTGGAGGGTGTGACGATGAGCAGTCTCGCCTCGGAGCTCGGGGTGGCGACCATGTCGCTGTACCGCTACGTCGGCAGCAAAGAGGAACTGCTCGTCGTGATGGCCGACGCGGCGACCCCCGAGCCGCCCCCGATCAACGGCCGGGCCTGGCGGCCCTACCTGACCGGGTGGACGAGGGCCAACCGCGACTTCCTCCTCCAGCGGCCCTGGCTGCTGACGCTCGGCCAGCACGCCCCGCCGCTCGGCCCGCGCACGCTGCGCTGGCTCGACCGGGCCCTCGCCGCGCTCGAGAGCACCGGCCTCAGCCACGCCGAGGGCATCAACATCACCACAACCCTGACCGGGTACGCCTCGCGTCAGGCGGCCCTGACCCACGCGATGACCGCGACCACTGGCACCGTGAGCGAGGAGGTCGGCGGGCTGGTCGAGTACGGCGAGATCCTCGGCGCTGTGCTCGACCCCGCCGAGTTCCCGGCGCTCGACGACGCCGTTCGGGCGAACGCCTTCGGCGCGGCCGAGGTCTGGATCGACGACGCCGACTTCACCTTCGGCATCAGCTTGCTGCTCGACGGCATCGAAGCGCTCATAGCCCGCAAGGCTGACGATCGGCCGACGCCCATCGTCGCGAACCCGTGAGATCGTCCAAGCTGCACCCCGTCCGTCTCGCCTGACCTCGTGCGCGTCAGTCCGGCAGCCAGTGCAGCTCGTGCGACAGGGCTTTGGCGATGGCACGGATCGGACGTGTCCGGTCGAACACAGGAGGTTTCCATGGCCAAGGGCTACTGGGTCAGCGTCTACCCCGCCATTTCCGACCCTGAGACGCTGACTGCCTACAACACGCTGGCGGAGTGCGTTGGATCTTTTTCGCTTTTACCGTACGAGAGACGCCTCCGAGCGGCGGTGCCAAGATTCCCCAGGCGCCGCGCGCGCACCAGCGACCTGCATCGACCGGCGCAGCAGCAGCCCGGGGCTGACCAGATCGATGTGGACAGATGGCATTCGGTGTGGGACTGGGGCATGATCGGGTGGTGGCCTTCCGGATCTCATGGCACAGCTATTCGGCGTACAGCGCGGAATCCCACACGCTCTATTGGTTTGCCGAGGAGCCGGACTGGCGTTCGGGCCCGCTGCGGAAGTCACTCGGCAACGCGATGTCCCACAAACCGGTGGACCCGCCCGCCACCTCGGACGAGATCGCCGACTGGACCGCGGCGGCGAGCAAATACCTGGACGCGGTCGCCGCAGCCGCCGCCGAACTGCGCGTGGTCGCCCAGCGGACGTCGCGCCGGCGACGGCGGCGGCTGACCGGCGGGCTGGCGCGAGCCGCGTACGCGAAGGCAAGGGAGGTCCACCTGGCCCGAGTGCGCGCGGCCGACACCGCCTACGGGCCGGTCCGAGAGGTCATCGAGCGGCGGCTGGCGGAGCAGGCGGCGGCCCATCGTGCGGCCGGCGTCCGGGCGTACGAGGAGCAGGAGCGCCGGCGGCAGAAGGCCGAGGTCCGGTTCCGAGAGTGGGAGCGGCGTCAGGCGCTTGCGGACCGGCCGCTGCCCGACGGGCCGACCCCGCGCGAGCTGGCGGCCACCGGCGACGAGCCGGCGAGCTGGCCGGCGGAGCTGGTGGCGCAGGTGGCCGACGTCGGCGTGTGGTGGTCGGGCCTGCGCGCGTCGGTCCGCAACGAGCAGGCGCGCGCCGGGGCCGTGCGCGACATCCTTGAGGCGATCAACGCCACCGCTGCCGCGCTGGACGCGGCGGGCAGACCCGGCCTGATAGCCGACAAGGAAGCGCCCAACGAGCAGCTTTTCGGCTGGTGGATCGCGTTCGACTGGTCGGGCCTGCCCGACAGCGCGGTACTGCGCGTCCCGCCCGACATGCCGGTCGGCCATCTGCTTGGCGGGAGGTGGGACTACGACCTGTACCTGCCGGACCGGAGGCTGTTCACGCCGACCATGTCGGGGTACCAGTTCGCCACGGTCACCACCGAGAGCATCGCCAACGGCATGGCACAGCGGCACAGGTGGTGGAAGCAAGGCCCCGAGGATTTCGCGAACAGCCTCGTGCCCGCCTGGATCTCCTACACGGAGCAGTACGGGATGTACCGCCACGTGCGCACGCCAATGGTGGACCACGCGGATCCCGATGTGTACGTGCCGTACGTCCAGGCGGTGGCCCGGCTGGCGGTCCTTCCCCTCCGGGCACTGACGCCGTCTCAGTGCTGACCGGCGAGGCCGGGCCACCTGCTCCAGGGTTGGGACTGGCAGGGGCGTGTATTTGAGCTTCCCCCGTTCGCCACACGTCCACGCACGCCACACACGCTTTCCCCAAGATCAGGCCGTGCGGTCCACGTCGTGCCGCGCACCATCGTGCAGGCCGCGTGGTCCCCACTTGGTCCCCGGGACGCTGACACGGGTGGGGCGCACCGGGAGGAAATGTGGACACGGCCCGAAGTCGTTCGGCAATGACCTGGCTCGGCCTGCTTCATGCCGATATCTACACCCAGGAACTGACCGCCGTTCACCGCCGTCGCCCATCGCGACGGGCACGCAACGGGCACGGGCCGACTGTCAGCTTGGGAATTGCACAAGATCGGCTCAGGGCATGGCGTTTCGCCTTGTCGACCTGGCCGGCGATGGCCTCGTTTGGCCTCCCGCGACACCACCTTGTGGCCCGTGGATGGCCCGCCATCCTCGTCGGCATCCCAGGTTGGTGCGGACTACCCTGACCGCCGTGACGACCGTCGAGCAGCTTGAACGGGACGTGTGGCCGGAGCCCCACCCGGACGACACGTTCCTCGTGAGACGTTGCACCGAACTGCGACGCAAGCCGTTGGCTGAGTTCACGGTTGAAGACCTGCGCATCATGCTCGGGCAAGAGATCGGTGTGCCGGCTCTGCTGCCTCTCGCGGTACAAGTCCTGCTCCGCGAGCCCCTGGCAGAAGGTGAGTACTATCCGGGCAACCTGCTCCGCAACGTGCTGCGGCTGCCCGGCTCGGCCTGGTCGAACCTTCGAGCGGAACGCGAGAGGTTGGTGCTGGTGCTGGCCAAGCTCGTAGCTACTCCCCCGTTCTCCGATCCTGACCTTAGGCCTCGTGATCCGTACCGAGAGATTCGTGACGCCATCCTGCGATTCTTAGGTCGATGAGAGCGAATCTCCTCGTCGGGCAGTCGTAGACCGTCCAGCCTCCCCGGACGGGGAGGCTGGTAGCCCTTGTGGTGCCCGCCGAGGGGACCCGCGGGCGGCATCTCTGAGGGTCGGGGTTCGGGGCGGAGCCCCGAGGTCTTTGGGGTCCTGGTGCACAGAGACCGGCCTTGTTCCTGTCAGACTTTCTTACGTGATCGTCAGACTCGCGGAAGAGCAAGACTTCCCCGGCTTCCTCGCCCTGGCAGCTCAGGTCGAGCACTGGCTTGGCCCGATGGTCGAGGATCTTGGCTTCCACAACGCCGTCACCAAGCAGATTCGCCGGTCCACTGCGCTCGTCGCTGCGTCCCCCGACTCGGATCTCCTCGGCGGCCTGATGTTCGCGGCGAAGCCCCCGGTGCACCACGTTCATTGGCTTGTCGTCTCGGAAAAGGCACGGGGACAAGGAGTCGGGCGGGCACTGCTGAGCGACGCGTTCCGTAGGTTCGTGCGACCGCCAGGCAGCGTAGAAGTCGTCACTTTCGGGGCAGACCATCCGGGTGCTTACGTCAGTGGTGCCCGCGTCTTCTACGAGCGCCTCGGCTTCACTGCTTCGGAGGCTGCGGATCCGGGTCCGGAAGGTGGATCTCGACAGGTCTACCGTCTGACTCTGCCCTGATTCACGACAGGCCGGCCGGCGCGGCCCGCTTGCGGGCCGCCTCGATCCAGAAAGCGAACGATTCGGCAGCCATCCCGGCTGGACACTTGAGACTTGACCGTCGGCTAAGCAGCGCCAGCGAGCTCCAACTTTAATGATCTTGGTCCCCAGAACGGCGAAAGGGCCGACCCGATATCCGGATCAGCCCTCTAACCTGCGTCGGGACGGCCGGATTCGAACCGACGACCCCTTGACCCCCAGTAGTCCGGTGGCCCAGCGGCATGCTCACGCACGTTTGTCCAGGTCGCCTGAAGTATAAACCAGCCGAGTAAAGGAGTTGTCGCACCAATGCCCACCAACATCGCCGACGACCCCCGCCGACCACGGCTCCCGCTGGGTGACCGGCCCCCGCTAGGTATTCGTTGCCGTGAGCATGTGCATGAGCCACGTCTGGGCTGACCCGGCCAAATCGCCACTGAACAGGGGCGGACGATATGCCGATGCGTCATGTCGGACCTCCGCCCTACATTGCTCGTGTGAACGTTTCGCACGCACCGCTGAGTACCTCCCGGATCCTCGTTGGTGACACGTGCGCGCTGGTCAATGAGGTCTTCGAAGGCACCCGCCGCGCAAGCCTGACGAGCTTGCTCGCGGCGCTGCATCACGGCGCGGTGCGCCTTTACGTACCACGGCATGTTCTTGACGAGGTCTGAAGTTCCACCCTGGGACCGGTCACCGGGGTTTCATGCCGCGAGGGCGTGGGCTTGACGGTAGCAGGCACGCGTTTCGTGGGGCGTGCGGTGGTTGAGTGTCGAGTGTAGACGTTGATGATTGTAGTAGGTGAGGTAGGCGAAGACATCCCGCCGGGCGTCGGCTCTGGTTGCCCAGACGCGGGTGCCGATCTCGGCCTTGAGGGTGGCGAAGAACGATTCGGCGACGGCGTTGTCGTAGCAGGAGCCGACCCGTCCCATTGATGGCCGCATGTTGAGGCTGGTCAGGGTGGTGCGGAACTCGGTGGAGGTGTACTGGGCGAGTTCAATCGGTTGTTGCAACACCGGGCTGTTCCAGCGAGCTTAGCTGTTCGGCGAAGACCTCGGCCGGGGTCTTCCAGCCAAGGCTCTTGCGGGGCCGGTTGTTGACCGCGAGGGCGACGGC
>NZ_WBKR01000025.1 GCF_008868155.1 Micromonospora sp. ALFpr18c | reverse complement strand
CGCGACCAGCGGCAACCCACACACCATCCCTCAACCCACACCCCTACAACTCCATCTCCTCGAACTCCTCGACATCGACCCACTCGAGTGGTGTTGACAATCAGCCACGTGCGGAATGCAGGGCTAGCCGGGCCACCCCGGCGCGTGCGGCGGCCTCAATGAGGCCCGGCAACTGCGTGTGCGTGTCGACCATGCCCACCCTCCACAGAGTAGGCATTAGGATACGCAACGTCCGCCAGCCTCATCGGGCAGAAGACAGGGCTGCTGCCGTTCGTAAGTCGACTTCTCGGCCGGCCGTCAAGCCGACGACCAGTAAACCCAAACCGAAGTCGACAACGGCAGCGCCGAAACCGAAGCCGGCCACCACCAAAACCAATCCGCCAACAGTCTCGACAGTGCATCCCGGATCGTTCTGCTCGAAGCAGGGCGCTCGCGGCGTGACGAAGACGGGCAAGCCGATGGTGTGTACGACCACCGCAAAGGATCCCAAGAAGCGGTGGCGGGCCGCCTGATGTCACAAACGACTGAGTCCGGCCATTCGAAATGGTTGTCGGGACGCCAGCCGCCCAGCCCACGCGCAAGGGTCCGCCGGCGTGCCGCGCCGTGGTTAGGCTCCTGACATGTTTCGTACGGCTCGGCCCGACGACTTCGCGCAGATCGTCCACCTCTACCGGCAGTTGAATCCCGACGATCCGGTTCTCGACGACGGATCTGACGCGGCGGCCTACCAGCAGATCTTGGATTCGCCGGCGCTGCACCTGTTCGTCCTCGACGTCGATGGGGTCGTCGTCGCCACGACGTACCTCAACGTGATCCCGAACCTCACCCGGTCGGCGTCGCCGTACGCGGTCATCGAGAACGTCGTCGTCGACGAGTCGCGGCGCGGCACCGGCCTGGGCCGGCAGATCATGGCCGGCACACTTCAGGCCGCGTGGGATGCGGGCTGCTACAAGGCGATGCTGATGACGGGCTCGCGGACGCCGGGAACCCACGCCTTCTACCGGGCCTGCGGGTTCTCCCCGGACGCCAAGACGGCGTACCTGGCCCGGCCGTCGTGACGGGGCTAGGTGGCGGGGAACGTCTCGCGCAGCGCGGAGTCCAGCGACCGCCCGGTCGTCGGCTCGACGAACAGGTCGGCGAGCAGGAGGTCGGGCAGGTGGCTCGGGTTGACGCCGGACTCCTTGCGGCCGAGGGCCTGTAGCGCGCCGCCCAGTCGCAGGGCGGCCCGCGCCGCGCCGGACGGCATCCGCGCCACCCGGCGGCGTCGGCCGACCGCCTCGGCGATGCGGCCGATCATGTCCGTCCAGGTGAGGTTCTCGTCGGCGACCGGGATGTCGTCACCGCGGGCCTGCTCCAGGGCGTCCACCGCGATCTCGGCCACGCTGCGCGCCGAGGTCGCGGCGGTCCCGCCGGTCGGGGCTACCAGGGGTGTACGGGAGCGGGCCCACCGGTCCAGCGGCCCGGCCCAGTTGGGGAGCCGGTCGCCGGCCCGACCGAAGACGAAGGGCAGTTCGAGTACGGCGATCGGCAGGTCCGGGCCCGCCGCCGCCCGCCCCTCCACGGCCTGCTCGACCCGGCAGCGGATGTACGTGTGGCGCTCCGCGAGCCGCCACTGCGGGTGCAGCCGGTCGAAATAGGTGTAGTACGAGCCCATGACGACGCCGCGGGTGAGACCTTCCTGGCGGGCGGCGGTGAACAGGCGTACCACCGGCTCGACGTTGTCCCGGCGGAACCGCGGATAGATCGGCTTGGGCAGCGGTCGCTGCTCGTCGGTGCGGGTGGCGTACACGACGCCGTCGTGGCCGGCGAGCAGCGCCCGCAGCTCGTCGATCGAGGCGGCGTCGACATCCACGAGATGGTCGACGCCCGGCTGGGCGGTACGCGCCACTGTGGTCGCGGCGTGGCCCCGCTCGCGCAGCACGTCCACGACATGCGCGCCGATCAGACCGCTGCCACCCACCACGAGAATTCGCACGCTGCATCGTCCACTCTGGACCCGGTCGTTTGTCAAGTCACGATCGGCACCGGGCGGGGCGGCTCTCGAATGTCGGTAGTGTCGAGACCGTTTGGGGTCTACCGTGGCCCGCCGTGCTCTCAAACGAACAGATAATCGGACAGGCCCTGGATCGGATCGAGGCAGGGTACGTCTTTGCTGACAAGGTC
This sequence comes from Micromonospora sp. ALFpr18c, assembly GCF_008868155.1. Classification (GTDB taxonomy): domain Bacteria; phylum Actinomycetota; class Actinomycetes; order Mycobacteriales; family Micromonosporaceae; genus Micromonospora. The sequence goes on along the minus strand of NZ_WBKR01000025.1, from coordinate 40,972 downwards.
GAGGACATCGGCGCCGCGATTCGGCGCCGTCTCGCGGCGGGCGAGTACGACGACCTGGACGGGCCGGTGCTATCGCGTACGCCGATGAAGGCGCCGCCGCGATCGGCGCGGCCATGCAGTTGGTCGCCCTCAGCTCCGCGCTCATCCTGGACCTGCGCGGCCGCGCCGGTGGCGCGCCGGAGGGAGCCGCGATGTGGCACCAACTGGGAGGGCGTCGGGGTGGTCCCCGATGTGCCCGTGCCGGCGGACCAGGCACTCGACACGGCACGCACGGCCATCATGGCCTCCGGCGCGTAGACGCGGCCTCGTACGCGGGGCTCGGGTCGACCCGAGCCTGTGCACGAGACACCCGAACGGAACACCGCCGTCGCTCGGCATGAGTTGTTGATCCATAGTGGTGGAGTCGTATACGTTCAGTGACGGTTGCCCGACTGTGGGACGCACCGGCCGCATGAGAAGTCCTCACGCCGTGATGAACGGGGGAAGAATGCCGGAGACGCGCGCCTTCTGGCTGGACGAGCAGTTCGACCGCGAACACGGCACCGACGGGCGGGGTCGCTACGAGGTTGAGGTGCACGCCCGGATCGACGAGTTCGCCGACACGTGGGGTGACTTCGCGCCCGTCGCGTTCGCGGCGACGGCCTGGCGGGTGGCCAGCGAGCTGTCGCCCGGTTTCGTCCGCTGGCACCGGCGGATCATCTCGGCGGACTGCGCGCGCAGCCCGTGGGACGGCAGCATGGTCTGCGCGGTGACCGTGGCGTCCCGCTGGCCGGCGGAGCTCACCTGGACCAAGCAGTGGCAGCGCGACCGTGGTTGGCAGGACTGGCCGCGGCTGTTCGGCCAGTTCACGGACCCCACGGAGCAGGACCAGACGCGCCACCCCCATCTGCGCGCGCTGCTCCAGGTGCAGGCGCCGGTCCCGCTCGACGATCTGCCGCCGGCCCCCGGCGGCCCGGACGACGACGTCGCGTCCGCGGCGCGTCGGGCCGTCGTGGTGCTGGCTCGGGAACTCAACGACCTCCTCGCGCCGATGATCGGCCAGCTCGACGCCGGGGTACCCGCCGACTCCTGAGCCCTCGGGGCGGGCCACCGGGAGCCCTCCTCGCCGGTAGGGTCGCCCTCGTGGATCTGGACGACACCGCCGCGCGGCTCGGCGTACCCGTCGAGGACGTCGACCGCGTGCACCGGCTCGCCGGCGGCCGACCGTCGGCTCCGCTGCCCGCCCGGGCCGATGCGCCCGCGATCCTCGACCGGCTCGGCGTGCCACCGGACGACGCGGTCGAGATCATGGACGGCTGGCCCGACCCGGATTCCCCACTGTGGACCCCGGAGCTGCGCTGGCTGCTCGACCGCTCGATCGCCCTGGTCCGCGCCGATCTCGGTGGCCACGAGTGGCTGCCGCCCGGTCCGGAGCTGCCGCGTGAGCGTGGCCTCGCCTCGCGGCACCTCTACGTGTACGCGTACCTCGCCCTGGTCGACGTGGCGCGGGCGTACCACCGCGATCACGGCATCGCCGACGCGGTGTCGTGGCTGAGCCTCGCCGATCTGGGCCGCAACCTCGCGATCGACCGGCGGATGCGCGGTGAGGGTTGGCCGGTCATGCAGAGCTGGCTGACGCTGCACGTACGCGGCAGCGTCTACGAGCTGGGCCGGTTGCAGCACCACCGGGGCGGCGAGACCCTCGCCCTGCACGTCCCCGATGCGGGTCCGTTGACCCCCGACGCGGTCGACGCGTCGCTCGACGAGGCCCGCGCGTTCTTCCCGCGCCACTTTCCCGACGAGCACTACGAGGCGTTCTCCTGCGGCTCGTGGCTGCTCGACCCGCAGTTGCGGGAGTACCTGCCGGCGGAGTCGAACATCGTCCGATTCCAGCGGCGGTTCGAGCTGACCCCCTACGAGGAGCAGGAGGGGCCGGACGCCGACGTCGAGGTGCTGCGTTTCGTGTTCCGTACCCTGAGCACGCCGCTCGACGAGCTGCCCCGCCGCACCGCGCTGCAGCGCGCGGTCGTCGACCACCTGAGGGCCGGCCGCCACTGGCAGTGGCGGCACGGCCGCTTCCCGGTCTGAGGGCTCTGCGCAGCCGGTGGTTCGGTGGGTCCGGCCCGGCCGCCGACCAGGGCGGGCCGGACCCACCACCGGTCAACCGGTCAGCGTGAACCTCTCCCAGGCGCCGACCGTCGTGCGGTTGGCGATCAGGGATCCCGCACCGGCGTTCTCGGCGGCCACGATCTGGTTGTTGACCGTGGCGCGCAGGCTGACCGTCCCGTCGGAGTTCGTGATGACCTGGAACGTCTCCCACGCTCCGATCGTCGTGCGGTTCGCGATCAGCGGCTCGGCGCCCGCGTTCTCGGCGCAGACGTACAGGCCGTTGGCGCGCGACCGCAGGGCGATGGTGCCGTTGCCGGCGTCCACGCGGTCGAACTGCTCGGTCGTTCCGACGCTGGCCTTGTTGGCGATCAAGGCGGCGGTGCCGACCGCCGACACGTACTGGTTGTTGACCTGCGCCCGCAGACTGATCACCCCGCTGCCGCCGGTCGTGCCGGTGGTGAAGGTGAACGCGTCCACGTCGAACAGGTAGCCGGACCCGCCCTTGAACACCAGGTACAGCGTGGTCGTCGAGGCGGGCGGGTTGGTGATGGTCGCGGACACCTCGGTGAAGGTCTCCCAGTTGCCGGTCACCGGCACCGTGACAGTGCCCAGCAGGGTCCCGGTGGCCGAACCGGCCCGTACCTCGATGGTGCCGCCGGCGCCGGCCGACGACGCCCGCACGGTGATGCGATTCGCGTTGGACAGGTTGTACGGCTGGTACGAGATCCAGTCGTTGTTCTCGATGAACCCGGCGGTGTGACCACCCTCGGCGCTGGTGTGGTCGGTGGCCTGGACGCCCGACTGGGCGCCGAAGTGCTCACCCTGGCGGTGCTTCGGTTGCAGGGTCCGGATGCTGTGCGTGGTGAGCCCACCGTTGTCGGTGTACGCGGCGTCGAAGACGCCGTAGATGTTGGCCGCCGCGTCGTGCTCCCCGTCGGTCGGGACGGTGATCGAGCCACTGCACCCGGTCTTCGAGGTGATCTGGTGGGCGTGGCTGTCGTGGCCCAGCGCGTAGGTCAGGCTCACCTTGGAGCAGTCGATCGTGCCGTCCTGCGGGTCGCTCACCGAGATCGTGTACGGCACCGTGTCACCGAAGGTGAACAGCTGCCCGTCCGCCGGCGAGGTCAGCGTCACCGTCGGAGCGGTGTTGCCCACGGTCACGACCAGGCTCGCCGTGCCGGACAGGCCGGTCGGGTCGGTGACCTTCAACGTGGGGGAGTACGTGCCGTTCGTGGTGTACGTCTTGGTGGGGTTCGCCGCCGTCGAGGTGGTGCCGTCGCCGAACGTCCACAGGTAGCTCAGCGCCCCGCCCTCGGGGTCGGAGCTGCCGGCCGACGAGAAGGTGACCGTCAACGGGTTGGCCCCCGACGTGGGGTTCGCCGAGGCGACCGCGATGGGGCTGCGGTTGCCGCCGCCGATGTACTCGATCCGGAACAGCGCCTGGTTGTTCGAGCCGGTGCCGTAGTCCAGCACGTACAGGGCGCCGTCCGGGCCGAAGGCCATGTCCATGACCTGGGTGCCGCTCCACGGGAAGTTGGAGATCTCGCCGCGGCTGCCGTCGGCGTTGACCGCGATGGCCTTGATCCAGCGGCGGCCGTACTCGCCGGCGAAGAACTGGCCGTTCAGCGACGCCGGGAACTTGATGCTGGAGTTGAGCGAGGCGTCGTACCGGTACACCGGGCCGCCCATCGGCGACTCGGAGCCGCTGCCGAACTCCGACGGTGACCCGGAGTCGCCGGCGTACTTGATCCAGGCCGGCTTCGCCGCGGGCAGCGTGGTGAGCCCGGTGTTGCGGAACGAGTTGTTCGTCGGCCCGCCCGTGCAGTTGTACTTGGACTGCGACGGCCCGGACGGGAACGTGTATTCATTGTATGTTTCGGTGCTGGTGTTGCTGCCGGTGCAGTACGGCCAGCCGTAGTTGCCGGGTGCCGTGATGCGGTTGAACTCGACCTGACCGGAGGGGCCACGGCTGGAGTTCGTGGACCCGGCGTCGGGGCCGTAGTCGCCGAGGTAGACGACGCCGGTCGCCTTGTCGACGCTCATCCGGAACGGGTTGCGCATACCCATCGCGTAGATCTCCGGCCGGGTGATGGCCGTGCCGGGCGCGAACAGGTTGCCCGACGGGATCGTGTACGTGCCGTCCGCCTGCGGTTTGATCCGCAGCACCTTGCCCCGCAGGTCGTTGGTGTTGGCCGCCGAGCGCTGGGCGTCGAACTGCGGGTTGCGGTCGGTCCGTTCGTCGATGGGCGCGTAGCCGGACGACTCGAACGGGTTGGTGTCGTCGCCGGTGGTCAGGTACAGGTTGCCGGCGGCGTCGAAGTCGAGGTCACCGCCGACGTGGCAGCACTGTCCACGGTCGTTGGCGACCTGGAGCACGATCTTCTCGCTGCCCAGGTTGAGCGTGTCGTCGGAGTTGAGGGTGAACCGGGACAGCCGCAGGTGCCCCTTCCACCGGTCCCAGTCGGACTGCGTGCCGGTCGTCGGGGCGTCCCCGGACGGGGTGCTCAACGTGGGGGAGTAGTAGAGGTAGATCCACCGGTTGGTGGCGAAGTTGGGGTCGACGGCGACGCCCTGCAACCCCTCCTCGTCGTGGGTGTAGACCGACAGGGTGCCGGAGATCTTGGTGTTGCCGGCCACGTCGGTGACCCGCAGGACGCCGTTGCGGGCGGTGTGCAGCACCGACCGGTTCGGCAGGACGGCCAGGGACATCGCCTCACCCAGCTCGGCCGAGCCGGTGGCGAGTTTGACCTGCTGATAGTCGGAGGCGGGAATCACCGCCGCCTGGGCGGTGGATGGTGCGGCAACGGCCAGGGTCACGCTCGCGGCGGCGGTGAGCGCCGCGACGAGGACCCGGGACCAGCGCCGGGGGTACGAGAACATGATCGTCCTTCCTCGACGACCGGGGCCGGGCGTGCGGGGGCGCACCACGGCCAGATGGGGGTGGTGAGAGGTGTGCCAGCCCGAGGTCAGTTGGTGACGAGGTCGAACTTCTCCCACTGGCCGATCGAGGTCCGGTTGGCGATCAGCGCGGACGCGCCCGCGTTCTCGGCGGCGACGTAGCGGCTGTTCACGGTGGCCCGCAGGCTCACCGTGCCGTCGGAGTTGCGGATCAGCTGGAACGTCTCCCACGCGCCGGCGGTGGCCCGGTTGGCGATCAGCGCGGCGGCACCGGCGTTCTCGGCCGCGACGTACTGCCCGTTGCCCTTCGAGCGCAGCGCCACGTTGCCGTTGCCGAGGTCGACCAGGTCGAACCGCTCGGTGGTGCCGGCGGAGGTCTTGTTGGCGATCAGCGCGGTGGTGGCGTTGGGCGCGCTCACGTACTGGTTGTTGGCCCGGGCCCGCAGGGTGGAGCCGCTGGTGGTGGGCGGCGGGGTGGTGGTGCGGGGCGAGCAGTCGGCCGTCACGGCGCCCGCCGCGACGCGCAGGCCGCCGAGCAGCATCTGGGTGAACTTCGGGTCGGTGTACGACGCCTCGGTGTGCCCGAGACCCGTGTACCAGGCCCGCCCGCCGCCGTACGCCTTGCACCAGGTGATCGGGTGGTCCCCGCTCATGTTGCCGCCGCTGTACGACGACTCGTCGAGGCTGGCGAGCACCCGCGCGCCCGAGCGGGGGTTGGTGCGGTAGTTGTACCACTCGTCGGAGCGGACCCAGGTGGTGCCGAGGTGGGCGGTCGACGGGTTCGTCTGGTCCTCGATCCGCACGGTCGCGGTCTGGATCGCCGGGTGCGAGTCGAACCAGGCGCCGACCAGCCCGCCGTACCACGGCCAGCTGTACTCGGTGTCGGCGGCGGCGTGCACGCCGACGTACCCGCCGCCGGCGGCGATGTACGACTCGAAGGCCGTCTGCTGGGAGGCGTTGAGCACGTCGCCGGTCGTCGACAGGAAGACCACCGCCTGGTACTGCGCCAGGTTGGAGGTGGTGAACTGGGCGGCGTCCTCGGTGGCGGTCACGGTGAAGCCGTTGGCCGAGCCGAGTTGCTGGATCGCGGCGATGCCGTTGGGGATGGACGAGTGGCGGAAGCCCGCGGTCTTGCTGAAGACCAGAACCTTGGTCAGCGGGGCCGCCGAGGCGGGAGTCGGCAGGGCGACCAGGCCGGCCAGTAACACGGCCAGGCCGGTGACGAATGCCAGCACACGGGGACGGGAACGCATGGTGGTGCTCCTCTGCTGAGCGTCGGCCCGGGGCGGTGCACGAGGGCACGCCGGGGGCCAGGGTGGCGGTGGTGCGGAAGCCGGGCCGCCGATGCTCGGCTGAGGTGGTGCGAGGTGGTGGTGTCGTGGTGCGGTGGACCAGCCGGCGACTCCGACCACCCAGTGTGGACGGTCGGGAACATCGACTGACATCGTTGAGGCAGTAAACCTCCGATGTCTGGGCCCCGTCAAGCCCACGATCGGCCGCGTCCACAGGCTGGAACCGTGCCGCCGACGAATCCTCAGGAGGCGGGCTCCGGTTCGAGGGCCTGCCAGTTCAGGTGATGCCGGTGTCGTCGCTCGATGACGGTCCAGCCGAGGGCGAAGGGCAGGCCGCCCAGCGCCACGAGCCCCAGAACGTCGGACCCGGTCACGTCGAAGACCCCGCCGACATCTCCGAACAGTTGGGCGACGCTCTGGAAGGCGACGTGGAAGCCGATGCCCGCCCAGATGTCCCCGGTGGCCGCCCGGAAGCCGCCGAGCAGCAGCGCGAAGACGACGAACAGCGCGAGCCGGCCGGGGGATCGGGCTGCCCCGACGAGGAACCCGAACAGGGTGAACAGCACCGCCTGCCCGATGACCGCCTGCCAGGCCGGCAGTCGTTCACCACCCGCGGCGTATGCAGCGGCGTCAACGACGGTCGTCAGCGACCGAGGACGAGGTAGGCCAGGCCAAGGAGCCCTCGGTAGGTGCCGACGTACTGGCGCAGCCGGTCGTCGAGCTCCGCGCGGACCTCTGCGGCGCGGGGGTCTTCGGGGTACGTGAACAGCCACTCCTGCCGGCCCGCGAGCCAGGTGGACTCGAAGTCGTCCCATTCCCGCTGGTCGGCGGTGCTCAGGTGCAGCACCCGCCAGCCACGCTCCCGAGCTGCCTCGACGAGGCCCGCCAGTGCCGTGACCTCGGTGCCGAAGATCTGCTCGGCCGCCGGGGTTGGGGGTCGTTCCCAGTAGGCGTCGCCGAACAACAGCCGGCCTCCGGGCCGGACCACGGTGGCGAGCGCGTCCAGCGCGGCACCGGTGGCACCGAAGGCGTGTGCCGAACCGATGCACAGGACCCGGTCGGCGGGCTCCTGCCAGGCCGCCGCCTCGCCCATCACGAACGCGACATGCCGGTTCAGCGACCGACCTGCGGCGAGCCGCCGCCCTCGGGCGAGCGCGTCGTCGTCGGTGTCGACACCGACGCCCCGGGTGGCGAGCGGGCCGGACACGCCACCGGCCGCGACGGCCCGCAGCAGCAGCTCACCCCAGCCACAGCCGAGGTCGAGCACCCGCGCGCCGGGGCGTACGTCGAGCCGTTGCAGCAGCAGCGCGGCGTGCTCCTCGGACAGGGGCGTGTTCCAGCGCATCCGCGCGTAGCGGCTGGCGGCGAGGTGGTCGGTTGCCTGCATCCGTTGAGGGTGCCAAGTCGCGATTGACGGCGCACGCCGCGACAGGGTGTCGGCATCACCAGCCTGAGCAACCGGGCCACCGCCCGCGCCGCCGAGCTGACGGCGGCGGAGCTGGTGGCGGGCGTCACCGGCCTGGCGGTCAAGGCGGAGCGGTACCGGCCGCGCTGGGTGGCGATCCTCGGGGTGACCGCGTATCGGATCGCCCTTGTTGAAGGGACTGTGCGTGGTGACGAGAGCAGAACGCGTCAAACGGTCGAGCCTGGACTTCGGCTGCATCATGACTGGTCTGGGCGTGATCATCCATCAGACGGTGGTGGTGCCGCCGGGGCAGGCGTCCGAGGCGCTGCTGGTGGCGGCCGTGTCGGTGTTGGGGATCCCGGCTGGCGTGGGGCTGCTGTCGCTGGGAGCAGTGGCGCTACCGGTACAACGTTGCCGCCGTTGCCCTCTCCGGGTTCGGGCTCACCGCCGCCACCATCATCACCGTCGCCCGCGCCGTCAGGGGCGGGTGATTCGTCGTGACGTTCCGAGCCTGGCAAACCTTGGTGGTGGCGCTGCTGTTCGCGGTGCTGACCGGGGCGGCATCGATGGCGTACTCGAATCGTGCAGCGGCTGCGTTGGAGCGCAAGTGGTGCGATCTGCTGTCCACGTTCGATGACGCCTATCGGGAGACGCCGCCGCAGACTCCGACGGGCAAGAAGATCGCCGACCGGTTGCGCGAGCTGCGGGGGCAGCGGTTCAACTGCCCGTAGCGGACGAATCCTGTTGCCATCTGACCCACCTATCGTGCCCGCCCGGACCTGCCGGAGCGGGCTTCTTCATGCCCGGGAGGCATCCGTGAAGATCGGCAGTTACGCCAAGACCATCGTCGCCGCCGTCGTCGCTGGTGGGGTTGCCCTCACCGTGGCCATGGGTGACGACACCTTGACCGCCACCGAGGGCATCTCGGTGGCCCTGGCCGTGCTGGGGGCGCTCGGCGTGTACGTCGTGCCCAACTCCACCGACAGCCCCAAGCGGTAAGGCCGGTTTGGCCCAACCCGGAGCCCCCGTTTGGGGGTACCCCCGAGAATTACCGTTCCCGTCGGGAACGCCCATGAGCTGGTCTGCTACTCCCCAGCGGCAGGTCCAACGAGACGCCCCGCCGACCCTTCACCGGGTCGGCGGGGCGTTGTCGTCGTTTCGGGGCCGGCGCACATCCAAGCCCCGCTGGTGATCCTCCATGTGCGCCTTGAGCGCCGCCTGCCACGCGGCCTGCCCCGCTTCGTCGGCCGGGCCACCGGACCAGCGGTGCGACCAGTCCGAGTGGTGCAACCCTTCGTCGCCGCGGTGGATGCTCCCCACGCCGAGGGTCAGCGCACCCAGCTCACGAACCGTGCCCACGTCTCACCGTTGGTCGTGACCGGCAGGTCGTTGACGGCGGCGGCGTAGAGCGCGCCGCAGTACATGGCTAGGCCGATGCGGTCCCTGCCGTATGCCTCGCCGAGGCGGACCTGCGCCGGGGCGCACGGCCAGTCGGCACCGCAGCCGGCGCAGTCCCATTGCGGCCGGCGCGGCGTGTGCTGGCCGTCGAGCCGCCGGTCGAGGGCGTCGACGGCCTTGCGCCCGCGTTCGCGGTCGGCTCGCCGGGCGTCGTGGATGGTGGTTGGTGCCTCCGAGATCAACGCTGCCCCCTCCGTCAGTGGCTGGAGAGGCGCCCGGTCATCTCCGGCGCGGACGCCCCCCGCCTCTCGGCGGGACGGCCGTGGTCGCCGCACACATCGCATAGGTTCGGAATTCACCACGGCCGTCCCGTCAATCGGACGCTACGGACAACCAAGGGCGGTGAGGTGGGGTCGGCTGTCCGCCGACTGTCCGCAACCGTCCGCGGACACCCTCCCCGCTAGCCTGTACAGGTGAGCGACTACGTGCAGGTGTCGACGGCCGCACCCACCCGGGATGCGGCGGTGAAGCTGGCCGAAGGAGCAGCAGCGGCACGATTGGCGGCCGGCGCTCAAGTCGTCGGCCCGGTGACATCAGTCTTCTGGCACCTCGGCGAGCAAGGCACAGGCGAGGAGTGGCAGGTGCTGCTGTACACGACCGACGACCGGTATCCGCAGCTAGAGGCTTACCTGCTAGACGCTCATCCTTGGGACAACCCGCAGGTCACCGCCGTCCCGGTTGTTCGCGGCTCGGCCGCCTACCTGCAATGGATCACACGGACAGTCGAGGGCGTGTAGACGCCTCGGCGGCCAGGGATCGCAGTTCAACGACGCACGGCATTTCGGCGTGGGGCTCCAGCCGGTTGAGGAACGTGTTGAGGCGCTGGGCGGGCCGCACCGACCCGACCCCACCGGCGAGGCCGATCGCGGTCCCGGCAGTGGCGCACGCCTGCTCGACCTCGTTGGCGTCGAGGTAGGCGTCTGCCAGCCACGACAGGTAGAGGGCTTTGTCGCGGGAGTGAGTGTCGTCGAATCGGGCGAGGGCGCGTTCCAGCACGGGGATGGCGCGCATCGGCCTGCGCAGGACCGTCCAGCACCGCCCGGTCATGATTTCGCCTTCCACATGGTCGACCCAGTACACCCAGTCAGGCTCGGGCCGATCGTCGTGCTCGGTCAGGCACGTGGTGCCGTGCGCAAGCTGCTGGTCGGCCGCTGCGGCGTTGCCCTCGACGGCGTACGCCCAGGCGGCCCTCAGGTGCAGCAGCGCGCGAACGGTTGGCGTTGCGGTCGAGGCGGTCTCGCATCCGGCTGCGGCGGTGTCGGCGGCGGGCTGGCCGAGTGCAAGTTGCTGGTAGGCGAGGAACGCGAATGCGTTGCCGGTGAGGGCGTGGTCGTCGGCGTCGCGGGCAGCGGAAAGGCTGGTCCGGTACAGCCGTTCTGCGTCGGCGTGCCGTCCGGAGTCGAATGCCGCCCATCCCGCGAGTTGGGTTTGCTCGGCGAGGACGGCAAGGAGTTGCCGGCCGACGGTTTCGCTGTAGGAGCCTTCTTGGATGAGTCGGGTGGTGGAGTCCGCTTCGGCTTGGTACAGGCGGTGGGTGTCGGCGCCGCCGAGGAAGTTGTCGAGGCGGCGAAGTCGGGCGGTGCGTTCGGCGAGCCGTCCGGCGGTTCCGGGTCCGACGTGTCGGCCGTGGCCGAGCAGGGTGTGGGGTAGGGCGGCGGCGAGTCCGGCGGCGGCCACGAATTCGCGGCGCCGAATGGTGGGCTGGGTGGCGAGGGCGACGAGTTCACCGGCGGCGTTGAGTGCGTCGTCGATGCGCTGGGCGACCTGGCTGGTGGGCTTTTTCATGCCGGTCTCCAGCTCATGCAGGTACGTCTTACCGTGATAGGTGATCTTGGCGAGGTTGCGCAGGGAGATGCGCTGCGCGTCGCGGAGTTGTCGCATCCGTCCGGCGAACGACGGGTCAGTCACGGCGTGCCTGCCTTCGGGGTAGAGGGCCCGATGGCGGCACCGCCGGCCTCTACCCCGGCGGGCCGCCACCTGGCACGCTACTCCGGGCAGCTATCACCGTCACGTATTGCGAGGGCTATCATGGACGACTTCTTGTACCGGACCATTGACTTCCGGCCCGCGCAGGTCCATGGATGGCGCGCATGCTTCATTGACGACGACGGCAGCCTTCGAGTGGATCCGGTTGTCGGGTGGCTTGTGCAGGAGAGGTACGGGGTCTACCGCGACGGCCGCGAGCATGTTCACGAGGAACCCGTCGAGGGTTACGAGCGGAGGGTCATCGCCGCAACTCATTCGAGTGAATGGGAGGGGCGTGTCTTCGAAGTTGACTTCGGGGACGGCTTCTGGAAGATCCTGCCGCCCGGCGCCGCCGATCCGACGACTGAGGAAGTGGCGGCCGAGCGCAAGTATCAGGAGCAGCGGAAGAACGCCAGACGGTGACGCGGGAGGGACGCCCGACACAGGCGTCCCTCCGCCGCAACCTCTGCGTACGTGCTATTTGATCTTGCTGTCACTCTGAGATCATCTCTGTTGCCGAAGCTACGACGTGCCCCGATACAGGATCGACGACCCTCGGCTTCAGCAGTACATGGAGGAGCAGGCCAAGCAGACTGCCGCCGACTGGCCGGAGCTGGACGACGCTCAACGAGCGACGCTCGCCCGCCTTCTGGCTTCCGCCCCGCCGCCTCACGTACCCAGTCACATCATCGAAGCAACCGTGCGGGAAGCGCCACCGCTCAACTCGGAACAGATCGACCGTCTCCGCCTGGTCCTTCAGCGTTGGAGGGATTCGACGTAGCGCCGCATCATGGCCGTGTGCTCGTCGAGAGCGCGGGCCAAATTGAAGTTGGGCGTGTGGCTGTCGCTCAGCGCGTTCGTCAGACTGGCCATCGTCCTGTCGACGCCGCTCGCAGAGGTGACCGCCGCGTGGTGACGGAGTTCCTAGTACATAGCGAGCACAGCATGCACAGTGGCTGCTGCGGGGTTGAGTTCCGAACCGCCGGGGTGTTCCTCCTCGTAGTGATCCAGGATCGCTTTCGCTCGACTCGCGGCAAGCTCACCACGTGTCCGATGGCTCGGCTAGCCGGCCGGTCGGAAGCCCGCCCCGACAGCACGTCGTAGTCCTGCTGCGACCCGTAGAGCAGAATCATGTACTTCACGATGGTTCCTCCTGTCCCTGGTGCCGGCTGGCACCGTCCACCAGAAACGTCGAACCCGCCCCCCCCGTCCCCGGACACCCTCACCCAGCAACCTCGGTGATCAAGAAGTTCGCGTCACGACACGCCGGTCGGGCTGACGCCAACCTCGTGATCACCCAGGCGGAGGGAGCCGGAGCCCCGCGGGTGGGGTTACTGGCCGTAGGAACGGCGCAGCCGGTGGTTGATCAGGTAGTTGAGGCGGTGTCGCAGGTAGCCGAGGGTGCTCTCGCTCGGCAGGTCGCCGTCGGTGGTGAGCGTCCAGCGGAGCGCGCAGTCCCCGCCGGGTGGCCCGGACGTCAGGTCGAAGCGGATGCGGTCCAGCGGCCGGTGCGGCCACAGCGATGACCACACCAGCAGCACCGGCGCGTAGCCCGCCACCACCCGGGGCGGCACCTCGTCGTCGCGCAACTCCAGCCACGGCCTGCTGCCAGCCTCGTACGGATCGCGCAGCGAACGCCACACGATGGGCGCCGGCGCCGGCTGACGCCGCAGACGGCTGCCCAACTCGTGCATCGCGACCCTCCTCGGCGGACGGCCACACCCCGCCCCAGGCCATTGTGGCGGCCCGGCCCCGGCCAGGTGAACCGTCCGGCCGCACCCCGCGTGAATCCGGTGACGGGCGTGGCGGTCGTATCGTCGGGGTACTGCGCACCGTGAGTACCGATGTCTGGGGAGGCACAGTGGGGGCACGGTCAGGACACGACGCCCGAGGTCCGCTGGCGGGCCTGCTGATCGCCGCGCTGGTGTCGGTCGCCTGCGCCGGTGGCGGCCTGGCCGACCCCGAGGGCGACCGCCCAGGGGCGAACCCGCCCGCCGCCTCAGCGGAGCCGAGCACCACCCGGGCCGACAGCACCACCAGCGTCGCCGAGTTCGAGCAGGACGTCGCCGACGCGCAGGCGGTCGCCGAACGGTACTGGGCCGCCCAGTTCAAGGAATCCGGGCAGCGCTTCGAGCCCATCCGGCGGATCACCCCGTACCAGCGGGCCGGGGAGGTGTCCTGCGGCGGGCAGCCGCTGCCCCGCAACAACGCCGTCTACTGCTCCAAGGGCGACTTCATCGCGTACGACGTCGCCTGGTCGGTGGGCGCGTTCCGGCAGGTCGGCGACGCGTTCGTGTTCTACCTGCTCGGCCACGAGTACGCCCACGGCATCCAGGTGCGCCTCGGCATCAACTACAGCTTCACCATCCAGCAGGAACTGCAGGCCGACTGCATGGCCGGGGCGTACCTCGGCGACTCGGTGCGCTCCGGCGTGCTGACCCTGGCCGAGGGCGACCTGGACGAGTTCCGGGAGGGGGTGGCGGCGGTCGGCGACGACCCGGACCAGCCGTGGTTCGCCGAAGGCGCGCACGGCACCGCCGAGCAGCGCACCGACTCGTTCTTCCGCGGCTACGAGCGTTCGCTGGGGGCGTGCGACCTGGGCTGAGCGGGGTTGCCCGGATCACCCTGGCGCCGGTTGCCGCCACCGGTGGCGGGCGGTGCTGGCAGGATCGCCGATGTCGGCCCGTGACCCTGGAGGATCCGCTGAACAGCCACCACCCCGCCGCCGTGCTCTTCGACATGGACGGCACGCTGGTCGACAGCGAGAAGCTGTGGGACGTCGCGTTGCAGGAACTCGCGAAGGAGTACGGCGGGGAGCTCTCCGCCGACGCCCGCCAGTCGATCATCGGTACCGCCATGGCCGAGTCGATGCGCATCCTGCACGACGACCTGGGGCAACCCGAACGGGATCCGGACATCAGCGCCGCGTGGATCAACGCACGGATCCTGGAGTTGTTCCGCACCGGCCTGCGCTGGCGTCCCGGCGCGTTCGCCCTGCTGCGCGCGGTCCGCGCGGCGGAGATCCCCACCGCCCTGGTGACCTCCAGCCCTCGGGCGCTGGTCGAGATCGCCCTGGACACCCTGGGCCGGGACAACTTCGACACGGTGGTCGCCGGTGACGAGGTGATCGCGGCCAAACCACACCCCGAGCCGTACCTGACCGCGGCGCGGCTGCTCGGCGTGCCGATCGAGCGGTGCGTGGCGATCGAGGACTCGCCGACCGGGGTGGCCAGCGCGCTCGCCTCCGGCGCGGCGGTGCTGGCCGTACCGGCGGAGGTGGCGTTGCCGGACATCGCCGGCGTACACCAGGTGGAGAGCCTCACCGGCGTGGACCTGGAGTTGCTCGCGGCCCTGCTGGCCGACCGGGCCGCGGCCTAGCGGCAGGAAGGGGGCCCCGCGGATCGCGGGGCCCCCTTCCTGCCGGGCACTCAGTCGTGGGCGATGGCGCCCAGGACGTTGATCCGGGCGGCCCGCACGGCCGGGAGCACCGCGGCCACCACACCGATGACGGCGGCGAGACCGAGGAACACACCCATCTGCCCCCACGGCAGGATCAGATCGGTGATGCCCTCGTCCTTGAGCGCCTCGACCACCGCGGCGCCGAGTCCGGTGCCGACCGCCACGCCGAGCAGCGCGCCGAACACCGAGATCACCACCGCCTCCACGGTGATCATGCCCATCGTCTGACCACGGCGCAGGCCGATCGCCCGCAGCAGACCCAACTCGCGGGTCCGCTCCAGCACCGACAGCGCGAGGGTGTTGATGATGCCGAGCACGGCGATCACGATGGCCAACGCCAACAGGATCTGGATCATCGTGAGCAGCCCGTCGAGCTGACTGGTCTGCTGCTTGATGAACGCGTCCCGGTCGGCCACCGACACCTCGGGGCTGTCCGCGAGCAGCGTCTCCACCTGCGGCTGCACGTCGGCCACCCGGGCGCCGGGGGCCAGCTGGATGAAGGCCTGGATGGGCTGCGGGATGGCGAAGTCCTTCGCCGCCGTCGCCGGCAGCGTCACCGGGTTCGTCAACTGCGTCGACTCGTAGATGCCGCTGACCGTGTACGTGCGCGCCTCACCCCGGGTCAGCTGCACGTTCACCGTCGAGCCCACCGACCAGCCCCGCGACGTGGCCGTGTCCGAACTGGCCAGCATCTGGGTCGGCCCGAGCCGGTCGATGTCACCGGCGGTGGCCTTCGCGCCGAAGATCTGCCGCAGGGACGCGATGTCGCTGCTCGCCGTGACCCAGGTGCTCTCGCCGTCGATCCTCGCCATGTCGCCGTACTCGCCGTCGACCAGCTGCACACCGGGCAGGGCCTTGGTCCGGTCCAGTACGCCCGGGTCGAAGCTCGGCGGACGCGGACCGCCCTGCTGCCCGGAGATCACCAGCTCGGCCTTGATGGTGTCCTGGGCGAGCGCGCTGATGCTGCCCTTGGCCGAGTCGAGGATCACCGTGACGCCGGTGACCAGCGCGATGCCGACCATCAGCGCCGCCGCGGTGATCGCCGTACGGCGCGGGTTGCGCCCGGAGTTGAGCCGGCCCAACTTGCCCGGCACCGACCAGGAGAAGATCGCGCCGAGCAGACTCACCACCGGCCGGCTGATCAGCGGGGTCAGCAGCGCCACGCCGATGAAGGCGAACAGCACCCCACCCAGGATGGTCGCCAGGGTCTGCCCGCCCGCGTTGCCGCTGAGACCCAGGAAGAGCAGCACCGCGCCGATGCCAGTGACCAGCGACCCGGCCACCGTGACCTTGGTCAACGGCCGGTCCGGGGTGGCCACGTCCTGCATCGCTGCGATCGGCGGGATCCGCGACGCCCGCAGCGCCGGCAGCAACGCCGCCACCACCGTGATCACCAGACCGACGGCGAACGAGCCGATCACCGCCGCCGCCGGCACACCGATCCCGGCGAGGGTGAGCCCACCGGCCAGCTTGCCGAACAGGAACGCCAGCAGCGCGCCCACACCGATGCCGGCGGCCAGGCCGAGCACCGACGCGATCAACCCGACCGCGATGGCCTCCAGCACCACCGAGCCGATGATCTGCCGACCGCTGGCGCCGATGGCACGCATCAACGCCAACTCCCGGGTGCGCTGCGCCACGATGATGGAGAAGGTGTTGAGGATCAGGAAGGTGCCGACCAGCAGCGCCACCGCGGCGAAGCCGAGCAGGATCTTGTTGAAGAACGACAGACCCTCCTTCAGGCTGGCCGAGGCGTCCGCGGCCACCTGTTCGCCGGTCTTCACCTCGAAGTCGGCACCCAGGGTGCGGGCCACGTCGTCGCGCAGCGCCTCGTCCGACACGCCGTCCGCGGCGCGCACCGTGACGCTGCTGAACGTGTCCGGCTCGCCCAGCATCAGCCGCTGCGCCACCGGCGTGGTGAAGAAGACCTCGTTGACCCCGCCGATCGAGTCCCGGTCACCGCTGTAACCGGCGACGCCGACCAGGGTGAACTCGCGCTTCTTCGACTCGAACGCGGTCAGCACGCCGACCTTCTGGCCAACCTGCACCTTCGCCGTGGTGGCCAACGCCCGGTTGATGACGATCTCGTCCTCGGCCTGCGGAGCGCGTCCCTCCCGCAGTTGCAGCAGGTCGCTCTCGCCGGTCCAGTTCTCACCCAACTGGGGCGGACCGAACGAGGTCACCACCTTGCCGTTGCTGCCGATCACCCGGGCACCGTCGGCGTTGACGATGCCCGTCGCCGAGGCGACCCCCGGCACCTGCGTGACCCGGTCCACCACGGCGGCCGGCAGCGGGGAGGCGGTCTGCTCGCCCTCCAACTCGCTGATCTCGACCTTCGGCTTCGCCGCGACGTTCACGTCGATCTCGGAGAAGCCGTCGGCGAAGACCGAGTCGAAGGAGCGGCCCAGCGTGTCGGTGAGCACGAAGGCACCCGACACGAACATGACCCCGAGCACCACCGCCAACCCGGACAGGATCAGCCGGACCTTGCGGGCCAGCAAACTCTTCAGTGTCGCCCGGAACATCAGTTGCCCACCTCGGCCGGAGTGTCCAGCTTCTTCATGGTGTCCAGCACCGTGTCGGCCGTCGGCTCGATCAGCTCCGACACGATCTGCCCGTCGGCGAGGAAGACCACCCGGTCGGCGTACGCGGCGGCCGTCGGGTCGTGGGTGACCATGACGATGGTCTGGCCGTGCTCGCGTACCGAGTTGCGCAGGAAACCCAGCACCTCCGCGCCGGAACGCGAGTCCAGGTTGCCGGTCGGCTCGTCGGCGAAGATCACCTCGGGGCGGGAGACCAGCGCCCGCGCGCACGCCACCCGCTGCTGCTGCCCGCCGGAGAGCTGTGCCGGCCGGTGGTCCAACCGGTCCCGCAGACCCACCGTGTCGATCACCGTGTCGTACCAGGCCGGGTCCGGCTTGCGCCCGGCGATCGACAACGGCAGCAGGATGTTCTCCTTCGCGGTGAGCGTGGGCAGCAGGTTGAACTGCTGGAAGATGAACCCGACCTTGTCGCGGCGCAACTTCGTCAACCCGCCGTCGCCCAGCCCGGTGACCGTCGTCTCACCGATCGACACCGTCCCCCGGGTCACCGAGTCCAGGCCGGCCAGGCAGTGCATCAGCGTCGACTTGCCGGAACCCGACGGGCCCATGATCGCGGTGAAGCGGCCACGTTCGAACTCGGCGCTGACCCCCCGCAGCGCGATGACCTGAGCCTCGCCGCTGCCGTACACCTTCCACACGTCGTTCGCCCGGGCCGCGGCCTGCGCCTGCTGGCCTACCGTCGCGGTCACGTCATCTACCTCTTCCGTCTGTCCGAAAATGCACGCCGCCCCCGATGGTCCGGCGCGACTGTTCAATCATCGGTGCCGCACACGCCCGTCCCGTCCGCCCCTGGGGGGACTCGGCGCGGATTTCCCGCTGCGGGTGCACCCCCATGCCGGATCAGGGTTGCCCCTGACCCGATGGTCGGTCGAGCGTGTTTCGCGAGCCTGCCCCCTCACGTCACAGGAGGGTCAACCCCGCCAGACCGTCTCCGGTCACGGTAGGTGACGGCGGCAACGGCGGCCGTCACCCCACGGAGGGATCTTCGGGTACGCCGGGTGAGGTATTCCGGCCCGGCGCGGCTACGCCCGCGGGCGGACCAGCCCCGACTCGTACGCCAGCACCACCGCCTGCACCCGGTCCCGCAGCCGCAGCTTGGTCAACAGGTGCCCGACGTGGGTCTTGATGGTGGTCTCGCTGACCGACAGCACCGCGGCGATCTCGGCGTTGGACAACCCGCGCGCCATCTGCACCAGCACCTCGCGTTCCCGGTCGGTGAGCGCGTCGAGGGCCGCCGACGGTGTCCGCGCCGGATCGGGCAGCAGCTCGGCGAAACGGTCCAGCAGCCGCCGCAGGATCCGCGGTGTCACCACCGCGTCCCCACCGGCGACCGTCCGGATCGCCGCGATCAACTCCTCGGCCGGCACGTCCTTGGCCAGGAACCCGCTGGCACCGGCCCGCAACGCGCCCACCACGTACTCGTCCAGGTCGAACGTGGTCAGCACCAGCACCCGCACCGGCAGCCGGGCGTCGACGATCGCCCGGGTCGCGGCCACCCCGTCCATCCGCGGCATCCGGATGTCCATCAGCACGACGTCGGGCAGCAGCCGACGGGCCAGCTCCACCGCCTCCACGCCGTCGCCGGCCTCGGCCACCACGTCCAGGTCGCCCTCGGTGCCGAGCACCATCCGGAAGCCGGTCCGCAGCAGCGGTTGGTCGTCGGCGAGCAGGATCCGCACCGGCCGCGCCGAGGTCACCCGATCGGTCATCTCGTCTCCCGTCCCGCTCACGCCGTGCCGCCGCACCGGTCATCCTCCCGTACGCGGGCCGGTGCGTCGTGGACCGCGGTAGAGACGGACCCGGCGCCCTGTCCCGATCGGCGTGGCACCGATCCGGTCGGGTCCGGTCGCGAGGCCGGCTCCGGTGGGCGCCGGACGCCACCCGGTCGACGGCGCGCGGACCCGGCTACCGGTGGGTCACTCGTCGGTGCCGGGCGTCACCGGAGCGGACCGGGCGTCGCGCAGCGGGTCGGCGCCCGCCGCCGCGACCGGGAACGGTGGCGGAGTGCCGCCGAAGCTCGGGCACAGCGCCTGGTGGCTGCACCAGTCGCAGAGCCGGCTGGGCCGGGGCCGGAAGTCCTGCCGGGCGGTGGCCTGCTCGATCGCCCGCCACAACGCCACGACCGTGCGCTCGAAGCGCACCAACTCGTCGGCGTCCGGCGTGTAGTCCAACACCTCGGCGTCGCGCAGGTAGAGCAGCCGCAGCACCCGGGGCACCACGCCGCGGGTGCGCCACAGCACCAGCGCGTAGAACTTCAACTGGAACAGCGCCCGCGCCTCGAACGCCTCCCGCGGAGCGCCACCGGTCTTGTAGTCGACCACCCGCAACGCGCCGTCCGGGGCCACGTCGAGCCGGTCGAGGTAACCGCGGATCAGCAGTTCCTCGTCGACCACCGCGGAGATCAGACTCTCCCGTTCGGCCGGCTCCAGCCGGGTCGGATCCTCCACCGCGAAGTAACCCTCCAGCAGCCCCGCCGCCGAGCGCAGGAACTCCACCGGCCCGGCCGGCTCCGACCCGTCGAACAGCTCGGCCAGGTCGGGCTGTTCGGTGACCAGCCGGTCCCACTGGGGGGCCACCAGGTCGCCGGCCGCCGCCGGCGTACGCCCGACGGC
Source organism: Micromonospora sp. ALFpr18c (assembly GCF_008868155.1). Lineage (GTDB taxonomy): Bacteria > Actinomycetota > Actinomycetes > Mycobacteriales > Micromonosporaceae > Micromonospora. Next base: position 21,192 of record NZ_WBKR01000025.1, on the reverse strand, counting down.
CGGCAGGTCGAACAGGCGCTCCAACACCGCGTGCACCAACGTGCCCCGGGCCTGCTCGACGGTGGTGCGCTCGGGCAGCCGGTCGATGCTGCGGAACCGGTAGAGCAGGGGGCAGGTCTTGAAATCGGCCGCCCGCGACGGGGACAGCGACGCCCGCACCGTCGGCGGGACCTGCGCCGGTAGGGGGGACTGGGTGGTGGTGACCGGTTCCGCCGTCATGTCGGCAAAGGTTAGGGCACCGGTGTGACACCCACCGCCACCCGCCCCGGGCGGCACCGGTCCGTAGCATCGTTGCGATGGAGCAGACATCCCGCCCGTCGCGCCGGCCCGACCGGCGTCCCGGCCTGAGCGTGGGACGCGTGTTCGGTGTGCCGCTGCACCTCAACGGCTCGATGGTCCTGCTCGCGGTGCTCGTCGCCGTGCTGTACGCCGAATTCGCCCGCCGCCAGCTGGACCTGCCGCAGCTCGCCGGCTACCTGATCGGTTTCGGGTTCGTGGTGTCGCTGCTCGGCTCGGTGCTGCTGCACGAGCTGGGCCACGCGCTCACCGCCCGGCACTACGGCATCGGTGTGCGCGGCATCACCCTGGAACTGCTCGGCGGCTACACCGAGATGGACCGCGACGCCCCGTCACCCCGCGTCGACCTGCTGGTGTCGCTGGCCGGCCCGGCGGTCTCCGCGGTGCTCGGCGTCCTCGCCGTCGCCGCCACCGTCGCGCTGCCCGAACGGACCGTCGCCCACCAGCTCGCCCTGCAGCTCGCCGTGAGCAACGTCATCGTCGCGGTGTTCAACAGCCTGCCCGGGCTGCCGCTCGACGGCGGACGGGCACTGCGCGCCCTGGTCTGGGGGCTGACCCGCGACCGGCACCGTGGCACCGAAGTCGCCGGCTGGGCGGGACGGGCGGTCGCCGTCGGCACCGCCGCCGTGGTTCTGCTGCTCACCCTCGCCGACTACCTCGCGCCGTTGGCGCTGCCCCTGATGCTGCTGGTCGCCTTCACCCTGTGGCGCGGCGCCGGGCAGGCCATCCGCGCCGCCCGGGTCAGCCGCCGGTTCCCGCTGATCGACCTGTCCCGGCTGGCCCGACCGGTCTGGCCGGTGCCCACCGGCACGCCGCTGGCCGAGGCGCAACGCCGCCGCGCCGAGGCGGGACAGCCCGGCGCCGCGCTGCTGGTCACCGACTCCACCGGCCGGCCGGTCGCGCTGGTCGACCCGGCCGCCGCCGAGGCGGTGCCCGCCGAGCGACGCCCCTGGCTGGCGGTCGACGCCGTCGCCCGGTCGCTGGGCGCGCTGCCCACCCTCGCGGCCGGGCTCGACGGGGAGCGGGTGATGGATGCCGTACAGACCCACCCGGGCGCGCAGTACGTGGTGACGTCAGGCGAAGATGTCGTCGGCATTCTGCACATCGGGGACCTGGCACAGCTCCTCGAACCCAACCGGAAGATGACATCGTGACCGCAACGTCCTCCACCGTCCCGGCCGACGCCGCCACCCCGGCGCTGACACCCGTGCACCGTGGGCCCTTCCGGCCCGGCGACCGGGTGCAGCTGACCGACCCGAAGGGGCGGATGCACACCGTGACGCTGGAGCCCGGCAAGGAGTTCCACACCCACCGGGGCATCCTGGCGCACGACACGCTGATCGGGCTGCCCGACGGCAGCGTGGTGACCACCGCCGGCGGCGGCACGGCGTTCCTGGCGCTGCGGCCGCTGCTGTCGGACTACGTGCTCTCCATGCCGCGTGGCGCGCAGGTGATCTACCCGAAGGACTCGGCGCAGATCGTCGCCATGGGCGACATCTTTCCCGGCGCGAAGGTTCTCGAAGCCGGTGCCGGCTCCGGCGCGCTGAGCTGTTCACTGCTGCGGGCCGTCGGCACCGAGGGTGAGCTGCACTCGTTCGAGGTGCGCGACGACTTCGCGCAGATCGCCAAGCGCAACGTGGAGGCGTTCTTCAACGGCCCGCACCCGTCCTGGAACCTGCATGTCGGCGACGTGGCACACTGCCAGGAGACCGGTTTCGACCGGATCATCCTGGACATGCTGACCCCGTGGGAGACCCTCGACATGGTCGAGCGGGCGCTGGTGCCCGGCGGTGTGTTCATCGGTTACGTGGCCACCACACCGCAGCTCTCCGAGCTGGTCGAGGCGCTGCGCGAGCGCGGTGGCTGGACCGAGCCGCGCGCCTGGGAGTCGCTGGTGCGCGACTGGCACGCCGAGGGCCTCGCCGTCCGCCCGGACCACCGGATGATCGCGCACACCGCGTTCCTGGTCTCCGCGCGCAAGCTCGCCCCCGGCGTCACCGCCCCGCCCCGGCGGCGCAAGCCCAGCAAGGGCACCGAGGCGTACGCGCAGCGCCGGCAGGACCTGCGCGCGGCGGAGGCGGCCCGGCAGGCGGCCGCCTCGCAGGCGGCCGGCGCGCAGCCCGACGCGACGGGGGAGATGGACAGGCCGTGACGATGGAGCTGGGCGCCGGCGTGACCCGGCGGATCGAGCTGGGCGCCGGCGTGACCCGGCGGATCGAGCTGGGCGCCGGCGTGACCCGGCGGATCGAGCTGGGCGCCGGCCCCGCCGGGCGGGGGGAGGCGGCGGCATGAGCCGACCGGGCTACGGCGGCGGCGACCTACCCGCGGTGTTTCCGGACTGGTCGCCCTACCAGGACCTGGAATCGGCGGCGCGGGCCTACCTGCGCGACCCGGACGTGGCCCTGGAGGCGCTCGGCGGGGTGCTGCGGGGCGCGTCGGTGCTCGGCTTCACTCTGGAGCGTTTCGTCAACGAGGTCAACGGCGTGTGGCAGGAGGTCGTGGTCTGCGACGGCAGCCGGCTGATCCTCTGGCACGGCGAGGACGTGCCGCCGGGGGAGGGGCCGCCGGGGTCGATGACCTCGTCGCTACGGGTGGTGCCGGCGTCCACCGTCACCGAGGTCGGCTGCCGGCGTCGGCTCAACCGCCTGGAGAACGGGGAGATCCGGGTCGACAGCATCGACGTCTACCTGCTGCTCACCTCGCTGGACGAGGTGCCGCCGAGCGAGGAGATGGCCGGCACGCCGCGGCATGACGCGCTGCGCTTCGGCAAGACCCTCGACGACGGTGGCGCCGGGCAGATCGCCCGCCTGGAGGAGTTCGCCCGGCTCGTCGCCTCGGTGGTCGGCCGCCCGATGCTCTGAGGCGTACCCCTCACCACCGGCCGGGCCGCGCGGCCCGGCCGGTGGTGGGCTTCAGTCCTCGGCGTCCGGGCCGGCGACCTCGACGCCGTCGCCGCGCACCACGTGGATGCAGTCGCCCGGGCACTCCTTCGCGGAGTCGATCACTTCGAGTCGCAGGTGTTCGGGCACGTCGACGCGACTGCCCGGCGCCATCCGCAGCTCACCGTCGGCGCCCTTGACGTACGCCAGGCCGTCGATGTCGAACTCGAAAACCTCCGGCGCGTACTGCACGCAGAGCCCATCGCCCGTGCAGAGATCCTGGTCCACCCAGACCTGCAACTGGTCGGTCGCGACCTCGGCCACCGGTGCACCCCCCATGTTCTCCCGTACCAGCCTCCGACGGTACCCGAACGCCAGTACCGGCCCGCCGGGCCACCCTTGGCGATCAAGGTTCGGTGACGAGGGTGTTGCATGGGACCGAATCGGCCTCATAGCGGCTAGTGTTAGGGCAGAACGTTCAAGCCCCCCGGGGAGGTGGGACGTGGCAGCACGCAGCGACGACGCGGACTCGCGCGCCGCACGGTGGGAGAAGGAAGCCCACGATCTCTCCACGCAGGTCGCGTTTCTTCAAGAGGAACTCGCCCTGGTGCGGCGTAAGTTGACCGAGAGCCCCCGACACGTCCGGCAGCTCGAAGAGCGGCTGGCGGCCACCCAGGCACAGTTGGCGCGGCTGACCGAAAACAACGACCGGCTGGTGAGCACCCTCAAAGAGGCTCGCACGCAGATCGTGACGCTCAAGGAGGAGATCGACCGCCTCGCGCAACCGCCGAGTGGCTACGGCGTCTTCCTGGCCAAGCACGACGACGGCACCGTGGACGTCTTCACCGGCGGCCGCAAGCTACGCGTCGCCGTCTCGCCCTCGCTGGACGTGGCCGAGCTGCGCCGCGGGCAGGAGGTTCTGCTCAACGACGCGCTCAACATCGTCGACGCGTTCGGCTACGAGCGGGTCGGCGAGGTGGTGATGCTCAAGGAGATCCTGGAGGGTCCGGGCGGCGGGCCGGGTGACCGGGCGCTGGTGGTCTCCCACTCCGACGAGGAGCGGATCGTGCACCTCGCCGAGACGCTCATCGGCTCGACGATCCGGGCCGGCGACTCGCTCATGATCGAGCCCCGCTCGGCGTACGCGTACGAGCGGATCCCGAAGAGCGAGGTCGAGGAGCTGGTCCTGGAGGAGGTGCCCGACGTCGACTACTCCGACATCGGTGGCCTCCAGTCACAGATCGAGCAGATCCGCGACGCGGTGGAGCTGCCCTTCCTGCACGCGGAACTGTTCCGTGAGCACCAACTCCGCCCGCCCAAGGGCATCCTGCTCTACGGCCCGCCCGGCTGCGGCAAGACGCTGATCGCCAAGGCGGTGGCCAACTCGCTGGCCAAGAAGATCGCCGAACGGCAGGGCAAGGAAAAGCACACCAGCTTCTTCCTCAACATCAAGGGCCCCGAGCTGCTCAACAAGTACGTCGGCGAGACCGAGCGGCACATCCGGTTGATCTTCCAGCGTGCTCGGGAGAAGGCCGGCGAGGGCACCCCGGTGATCGTGTTCTTCGACGAGATGGACTCGATCTTCCGCACCCGTGGCTCCGGTGTCTCCTCCGACGTGGAGAACACCATCGTTCCGCAGCTGCTCAGCGAGATCGACGGCGTGGAGGGGCTGGAGAACGTCATCGTCATCGGCGCCTCCAACCGGGAAGACATGATCGACCCGGCGATCCTGCGCCCCGGACGACTCGACGTGAAGATCAAGATCGAGCGACCGGACGCCGAGGCGGCCAAGGACATCTTCTCCAAGTACATCCTCTCCGGGCTGCCCCTGCACCCGGACGACCTGGCCGAACACGGAGCCGACCCGCAGGCCACCGTCGCCGCCATGATCGACGCCGTGGTGCTGCGGATGTACTCGGAAACCGAGGAGAACCGCTTCCTCGAGGTCACCTACGCCAACGGTGACAAGGAAGTCCTCTACTTCAAGGACTTCAACTCCGGCGCGATGATCCAGAACATCGTCGACCGGGCCAAGAAGATGGCCATCAAGGAGTTCCTCACCTCCGGCCGTAAGGGGCTACGCCTGCAGCACCTGCTCGACTCCTGCGTCGACGAGTTCCGCGAGAACGAGGACCTGCCCAACACCACCAACCCCGACGACTGGGCCCGGATCTCCGGCAAGAAGGGCGAGCGGATCGTCTACATCCGCACGCTCGTCTCCGGCGGCAAGGGCACCGAGGCCGGCCGGTCCATCGAGACCGCCAACAACACCGGCCAGTACCTCTGAACCGCCCAGCGGCGGCACCGGACACGTCCGGTGCCGCCGCTGCACGTGTGCGACACCCACCCCACCGGCGGGCCAACGGCCGCGCCCGTTCCCGCTAGACTGCGGCGACTCCGCCGACCAACCGAACGAGGACTCCCGTGCGTGCCGACGCCACCATGGAAATGCCAGCAGTGCCAGGTGGCACCGACAACCGGAGGCCGGCCGAACAGCCGCCCGCGCCACCAGCCGCCCGACGCCTCGGAATCGGCCCGCTGCTCGCCATCCTGCTCGCCTGCTGGCTCGTCCCGTTCGCCGCGAACGCCGTACACGCCGCGTGGCTGCTGCCCCCGGTGATCCTGCTCGGCACGGCCAGCCTGGTGCGCTCCGGCCGCACCCTGCTCGACCGGATGATGCTCGCCCTCGCCCTGCTCGCCGGCCTCACCTGCGCCACCGGGCTGCTCTTCACCGTGTGGCCCTGGGGCCTGCACCCGGTCCCCGTCACCGGCCTGGCGCTGACCGTCCTGACCCTGGCCGCCGTGCTGTCCCGGCGCGCACCCCGGCTGCCCCGCCCCAGCTGGTCCGACCTCGCCACGCTCGCCGCGGCGGCCCTCGCCGCCGGCTACCTCGCCACCCCCTACCTGCGGGCCGACACCTTCGGTCAGCGACTCAACCTCGCCATGGTCGGCGAGGACAACGGACGCCACCCCGCCCTCTTCGACGTGATCGGCCGCCTCGGCGGCTACCTCTTCCTCGACGCCGACACCGCCCGCGAGAACATCTTCTCCGGCCTCGTGCACTACCCGCAGGGCTGGCACTTCACCACCGCCCTGCTCGACGGCTTCCTGCGCAGCGCTGGCGACCCACCCACCGGCGCGCGACTCATGGACCACTACGTGCTCTGGTGCCTCCTCACCTTCGCCGGGCTGCTGCTCGCGCTCAGCTGGGCCGCCCAGCACGTCGCCGGCCCCCTGCACCCGCTGCGCCGCCTGGTCCTCATCGTCGCCGTCACCGCCCTGGCCCTCGGCACCGAACTGCCCCGCCTGCTCGTCGCCGGCTACCCCAGCGAGACCTTCGGGCTCAGCCTGTCCGCGATCCTCGTCGCCCTCGTCGTCCGCCCCCTCAACCGGCTGCGCGAACAACTCCTGCTCGTCGGGGCGCTGCTCATCGGCATCGGCTTCAGCTACTACCTCTTCCTCTTCCCGACCGGCGCCATGGTTCTCTGCTGGCTCATCGCCGACCGGCGCCGACTTCGCGCCCGCCCCGGCACCGTCGCCGCCATCGCCGTGCCCACCGCGGCGCTGGCCCCGCTGATCCCCCTGCTCGGCCTGCTCGTCGCCGGCCAGAGCGAGGCCCTTGCCGCCCCCGGCGGCACACCTCCGGTCGAGACCTACAACACCATGCTCGGCCTCGGCGCGGTCGTCGCCGCCATCCTCGTCCGCACCAACCTCGCCGAGTCCACCTGGCGGCGCTACCTCGTCACCCTCGGCGTCGGCCTGCTCTTCTCCGCCAGCATGGCCGCCGTGAACCTGGCCAACGGCACCCAACCGGCCTACTACTTCGGCAAGACCGCCCACCTGGTCATCGCCGTCCTCATCATCGGCGCCGCCGCACCCGCCCGACTGCTGCCCGTGCCCGCTCAGAGCACCGACTCCGAGCCACGGCGACGCCCCATCACCGGCACCCTCCCCGCCGTCGCCACCGCCGCCCTCGTGACGCTCGCGGTGCTCGCCGGCACCGGCGTGCTCGGCTGGACCGGCGGCTACTTCCACCGCACCGGCAGCAACGGCACGTGGGCGAAGGACTGGGCCAGCCGGGACGTCCGGAACATCACCCGCTCCGCGTCGGTCACCTCCATCGCCTACCGCAACTACCCGGCGATCCCCGGCACCGTCACCCTCGTCGTGGACAAGCAGGGCCTCCAGGGCTACCGGGAGTCGATCTTCCTCTCCGCCATGCAGGGCACCAGCGGCCAGACCGAACCCGGCATCTACTTCCGGATCTACGACGAACCCGCCCGGACCGCGGAGATCCTGCGCCGCGTTCCCCGCCCGCTGCGCCTCATCGTCGCCGACCCGGCTGCCCAGCGGGCCATCGACGGCGCGCTCACGGCAGACCCGACCCTGCGCGACGGCCTGACCCTGGTGCCACTCAAGCCCGCCACGGCGCGGTAACGCGCCGCGCCGACCGGCGGGGCCGCGCGGTCGGCCACCACGCAGACTAGTCTCGATGGTGTGAGCGGCGGGCACGCCGGCTCCGTGGGGCGAGCGAAGCGAGTGGTCGCATGACGGTACGTCGGATCATGGGCACCGAGGTCGAGTACGGCATCTCCGTTCCCGGCCAGGCCGGAGCCAACCCGATGGTCACCTCATCGCAGGTGGTCAACGCCTACGGGGCCCGCCCCGAACTCAACCGAGGCGGGCGGGCCCGCTGGGACTACGAGGAAGAGTCGCCGCTGCGCGACGCCCGCGGCTTCACCTACTCCGGCGCGCTCTACGACCCGGCCGAGGCCCTCGCGGACGAGGACCTCGGCCTGGCCAACGTGATCCTCACCAACGGCGCACGCCTCTACGTCGACCACGCCCACCCCGAATACTCCACCCCCGAGGTCACCACCCCTCGCGACATCGTGCGCTGGGACAAGGCCGGGGAGCGGGTGATGGCCGAGGCGTCCCGCCGTGCCGCCACCATCCCCGGCAGCCACCCGATCCGTCTGTACAAGAACAACACCGACAACAAGGGCGCCAGCTACGGCGCCCACGAGAACTACCTGATGCGCCGGCAGACGCCGTTCGCCGACATCGTGGCGTACCTGACGCCGTTCTTCGTCACCCGGCAGATCGTCTGCGGCGCCGGCCGCGTCGGCATCGGCCAGGACGGCGGGCAGAGCGGCTTCCAGATCTCCCAACGCGCCGACTTCTTCGAAGTCGAGGTGGGCCTGGAAACCACCCTCAAGCGGCCGATCATCAACACCCGCGACGAGCCGCACGCCGACGCCGACAAGTACCGCCGACTGCACGTCATCATCGGCGACGCCAACCTCTCCGAGATCTCCACCTACCTCAAGGTCGGCACCACCGCGTTGATCCTCACCATGATCGAGGAGAAGGCGCTCGGCGCCGACCTGGGCATCGCCGACCCGGTCAGCGAGCTGCGCGCGGTCAGCCACGACCCCGCCCTGTCGCACCTGATGCGGCTGCGCGACGGCCGCCGGCTCACCGCCCTCGACCTGCAGTGGGCGTACCTGGAGCGGGCCCGGTCCTTTGTCGACGACCGGTACGGCACCGACGCCGACGAGCAGACCGTGGACGTGCTCGACCGCTGGGAGAGCGTCCTCGACCGGCTCGGCCGCGACCCGATGCTCTGCGCCGACGAACTAGACTGGGTGGCCAAGCTGCGGCTGCTGGAGGGCTACCGGGAACGCGAGAAGCTCGGCTGGGGCTCGCACAAGCTCCAGCTGGTCGACCTGCAGTATTCCGACGTCCGGCCGGAGAAGGGCCTCTACAATCGGCTGGTCACCCGGGGGGCGATGAAGACGCTGCTCACCGACGACGAGACGCGCTCGGCGATGACCGAGCCCCCGGAGGACACCCGGGCCTACTTCCGGGGCCGCTGTCTGGCCCAGTACGCCTCCGAGGTGGTCGCCGCCAGCTGGGATTCGGTGATCTTCGACGTGGGTCGGGAGTCGCTCGTCCGGGTGCCGATGATGGAGCCGGAGCGGGGCACCCGCGCGCACGTCGGGGCGCTGTTCGACCGCTGCGCCAGCGCCAAGGACCTCCTGGAGACGCTGACCGGCGGCTGAGCACGGGCCCGAAAGCCCGTCATGTGCCGCGAGCCGGCGCGTGGCGGGCTTTTCGTCGTCCGTGCGAGGTAAGTTCATCGCAGACGATCGTGGAGGAGACAGCTATGGCCACTCATGACAGCGGCGGTCAGTCGCAGTCCGGCAAGTCCCGCCAGGGCGAGGAGATCGAGGACGTCGTCACCGAGGCCAACCCCGAGGTGGCCGAGCGGCACTCCAAGACCACCGAAAGCACCAAGGACCTCCTCGACGTGATCGACGAGATCCTCGAAGAAAACGCAGAAGAGTTTGTGAGGGGCTACGTTCAAAAAGGAGGTCAGTGAACATATAGGGTAATTCGGACATGGCTAAAGCGAGCGATGATCGTGACGGGCTCCGTCGCTGCCGAGATTGCGGCGAATGGAAGGCGTTCGATCAGTTCTGTGTGAGCTCCAAGAGGCCGGGCGGGCGGGGTAGCTACTGCAAGCTCTGCTTCAACGAGCGATCCAAGGCGAGCTACGCGCGGCGGGTGAGAGCCGAGTTTGGCCGCGAGGTGCGCGGAGGTCGCGTCGTGCCGGAGGGGCACAAGCACTGTCCGGCCTGCGACGCGGTCGAGCCGTTCGATGCCTTCCCCCGCAACCGGGCGGACACGTCCGGCTGCGCCACCTACTGCAAGCCCTGCCACAACACCAAGACCAAAGAGACGAAAGAGCGCCTGTACGGGGGTAACCGCGAGTATCACCTGCGGCGGCGGTACGGCGTCGGGGAGAAGGAGTTTCAGGAGCTCCTGGCCGAGCAGGGCGGGGTCTGCGCGATCTGCGGCGGCGCGGACCCGCAACATCTGGACCACGATCATCGCACCGGATGGGTGCGCGGGATACTCTGCTTCAACTGCAACGGTGGTCTTGGCCAGTTCCGTGACAGTCCCACGAGGCTGGCCAGGGCGATCACGTACCTGAGAGGAACCACGTGGCAGCGGGCTTTGATCCATCCGGGCGTCTACCAGATGTGTTCACCAACGCGGGGACGTCCTCCTTCACGACGTTTCTGAGCCGGGTGGCACCCGAGATGCTGCCCGGTCGGCGACCGCTGCCGCCGGGCATGGCCGCCGACCTGGCGCCGCACGCGACCACCATCGTGGCCATCGCGGCCGTCGACGGTGTGGTGATGGCGGGCGACCGGCGGGCCACCATGGGCAACCTGATCGCCCAGCGTGACATCGAGAAGGTGCACCCGGCCGACGCGTACTCGCTGGTCGGTATCGCGGGCACCGCGGGCATCGGTATCGAGCTGATGCGACTGTTCCAGGTGGAGCTGGAGCACTACGAGAAGATCGAGGGCGCGATGCTCTCGCTGGACGGCAAGGCCAACCGGTTGGCCTCGATGATCCGGGGCAATCTGGGCGCGGCCATGCAGGGGCTGGCCGTGGTGCCGCTCTTCGCCGGCTTTGACCTGGCCGCCGCCGATCCGGCGAAGGCCGGTCGGATCTTCAGCTTCGACGTGACGGGTGGCCCGTACGAGGAGACCGGTTACGACGCGATCGGTTCCGGGTCGCTGTTCGCCAAGTCCGCGCTGAAGAAGCGGTTCCGGGCCGGGTTGTCCGTCGCGGACGCGACCCGGCTCGCGGTCGAGGCGCTCTACGACGCGGCCGACGACGACACCGCGACCGGTGGCCCGGACCTGACCCGGCGGATCTACCCGGTGGTGATGACCGCGACCGCCGAGGGCACCCACCGGCTCATCGACGCCGAGACGGCGACGATCGCCGAGGGCGTGGTCGCCGGTCGGATGGAGAATCCGGGCGGTTGAGCCGCGCCCACCCCCACCAGCCAGCAGTCGTCAGCACAGCGCCGTTAGGAGAACCGCCGCCGTGGCCATGCAGTTCTACGCCTCGCCCGAACAGATCATGCGCGACCGTTCCGAGCTGGCCCGTAAGGGCATCGCCCGGGGCCGCAGCGCGGTGGTCCTGAGCTACGCCGGCGGGGTGCTCTTCGTCGCGGAGAACCTCTCCAGTGCCCTGCACAAGGTCAGTGAGATCTACGACCGGATCGGGTTCGCCGCGGTGGGCCGGTACAACGAGTTCGAGAATCTGCGTCGCGCCGGTGTGCGGATGGCGGATCTGAACGGGCTCAGTTACGACCGTCGGGACGTGACCGGCCGGGCCCTGGCCAACGCGTTCGCGCAGACCCTGGGTGCGATCTTCACGGAGCAGTCGAAGCCGTTCGAGGTGGAGATCTGCGTGGCGGAGGTCGGGCCGACACCCGCCGACGACGAGTTGTACCGGCTCACCTACGACGGTTCGGTCAACGACGAGCCGGGGCGGATGGCGATGGGTGGGCAGGCCGAGGCGATCACCGGCGTGTTGAAGTCCAACCACCGGCCGGACATGTCGCTCGCCGAGGCGGCGAAGGTGGCGGTGCAGGCGTTGAGCACCGTCGGTGGGGAGGGCGGTGCCGCCCGGACGATCGCCGCGAACCAGCTTGAGGTGGCGGTGCTGGACCGTCAGCGGGTCGGTCGGACGTTCCGGCGGATCACCGGGGCCGCGCTGACCGCCCTGTTGGACGGGGAGTCGACGCCGCCGACCAGCGACCGACCGGACACGCCGAGCGTGCCGACCGGGGAGGCCGGTAAGCCGACCAGTTCGGCGGGTTCCGCGGATCTGGAGGACCGGCCGGGTCAGCCCGACAACTGACGGTGTGACGACGAAGCGCCGGTGCCCACGTGAGGTGGGCGCCGGCGCTTCGGTCTGTCTGTCGGGTGGGTCAGCGGCGTTGCAGCAGCGATCGGGCGAGGGCCCAGTAGCCGGCGGCGACGGCGTTGAACACGCCCATGCCGGGCGGCGAGTCGACGTTCGACGGGGCGACGCGGGCGGTCATCAGGTCGGCGATGACCCCGTCGGGCACGGTGCGTTCGCGTTGGAGTTGACGGCGGCGGGAACCCACCCAGGCGCGGTTGCTCCACAGCCAGCCCCAGCCGCGGGTCTTCTGCCTGGTCCAACCGCCAGCGAGCGCGGCGGCGAGCATGGCTGCCTCGGTGAGCAGCAGCATCGGGGCGAGCACCACCAGCGTCCGGGTCTGGTAGGCGGTCAGCAGGGTGACCAGTCGGTTGCGTTCCACCAGGTAGAGCTTGAGGTCGTTGCGGGAGAACTCGTAGTGGTGGCGGACAACGGCGTCGGGGACGTACTCCAGGCGCAGGCCGCGTTGCCACAGCCGCAGGCTGAGTTCGGTGTCCTCGTGGTAGGCGAAGTATTCGGCGGCGAAGCCGTCGAGGTCCTGCCAGCGTTCGCGGCTGATCACGAAGCAGCAGCCGCTGAGGGAGGGCACGGTGGTGCGTACGGCGTGTGCGGTGGCGGGTTCGCCGTTGCCGCCGGCCCAGGACAGCCCGGTGAAGTGCAGCGGGTTGCCGGACGTGTTGATCAGCTCGGGGTTGTCGGCGAGCCGGATGGAGGCCATGGCCGCGCCGACGCCCGGTTCGGCGGCCACCGCGACGGTCTTGGCGAGGGCGTCGGGGGCGACGATGGCGTCGGAGTTGACGAAGGCCAGCCAGTCTCCGGTGGCTTCGGCGGCGCCGACGCGGCAGCCGCCGGAGTAGCCCGTGTTCTGTTCGGGTCGGACGACCCGGACCTGGGGGAAGCCCTTGACGATGTCGATGCCGTCGCCGGTGCAGCCGTTGTCGACGACCACCAGGTCGATGTCGACGTCGGTGCTGGCCAGCACGGCACGGGCGGCGTCGACCAGGTACGGCTCGGTGCCGTAGGCGAGCATCACCGCGGTCACCTGTGGGCGGGTCATCGGATGCCTCCGGTTACGGCAGGGACGACGGAGCCGACGGTGTAGGCCAGTTCGACGCGCAGGGTGACCGGGGCCGGGATCAGTGTCACGGCGACCAGGGCGGCGACGCCGACGGTCCAGGCGAGGGCCTGTGCGCGGTGCCGGTCGAGGGCGAGCAGGGCCTGGCCGAGCACCATGGCCCAGAGGTAGGCGAGGGTGGCGACGGCCAGCCACGCGAAGTCGCCGTGGCCGAGCACGTCGGGGGCGTCGAAGAGGGTGCGGACCAGCCATGGGCCGATCAGTACGGCGCCGAGCGCCCCGGTGAGGCCGAGTGCGGTGACGATGCCGAGTGCGCGGCGCAGCAGGCTGTGGAAGCCGGCCTGGTCGCCGGTGGTGGCGGTGGTGGCGAGGCCGGGCAGGAGGGACGCCTGGAGTGAGCCGAAGACGAACAGGGGGATGCGGACCAGCACGAGGGCGGAGAGCAGGGCGCCGGCGGCGGCCGTCTCGGTGGGGGCGAGCAACTGCACGTTGATCACGCCGATGTTGACCACGACCTGGGAGAGCAGGCTGGACGCGGTGAGCAGGCCGAGGCCGCGCAGCAGGGTGGCCCAGGCCACGGGTGCGCCGCCGCCGATGGCGCGCAGTACCGGGGGCAGGGTGAGCAGGACGCTGACCAGTGGGGCGGCGACCAGGACGAGGCCGTACCAGACGGGGGAGGTCACTCCGGCGAGCCCGAGCAGGGCGACCAGGATGATCCGCAGGCCGCCGTCGGCGCCGAGCTGGGTGCCGTACCAGGGGAAGAGTTGCAGGCCGGAGAGGACGCCGCGGGTGGCGTAGGCGACGGCCATCGCGGCGAGCGCGCCGACCAGCACGGTGACCATGGTGCCGTCGCCGTGGAAGAGCTTGTCGGCGAGCAGCTGGCGGCCGGCGGTGACGGCCAGCACCAGCACGGCGAGCATCACGGCGGCCACGGTGACGCCGCGGGCCAGCACGGGCCCCGGGGGGAGCCCCTGGCTGTGCCGGGCGGCGACGACCCGGGCGACCTCCTGCTCGACGGGCATGAACACGCCGATGCCGAGGGTGAACACGATCGACCAGAGCACCGAGAGCGATGAGTAGTCGACTTCGGTGAGGTTGTGGCCGGCGACCGCGAGGTGGACGTATGAGGCGAGGCCGAGAAGACCCAGCCCGGCACCAACAGCGATGGTGCCGGGCGGGATCAGGCTCAGCAGGCGACGGATCACCGGCGGATGAGCGCCAGCGTGAGTACCGCGAACGCGCGACCGAGGTAGATCATCGCCTTGGCGGGGGAGTGGCTGGGCGTGCCGGCCATCCGCTTGCGCATGGCGACCGGCACCTGCCGGATGCGGAAGCCGCGGCGGGCGGTGTGCACCAGGGTCTCCACCGTGTCGCCGAGGTACTCGGCCGGGTACCACCCGGCGAACATCTCGATGACCCGCCGGTTGGCGGCCCGGAAGCCGGAGGTGGTGTCGGTGAGCTTGGTGCGGGCGACCCGGGACAGCACGGCGGAGAGCATGACCATGGCCCAGCGGCGGGGGCCGCGGACGTTGTAGTCGCCCTCGCCGGCGAAGCGGGCGCCGATGACCAGGTCGTTGTCGTCGAGCAGGTCGACGAGCTTTGGCACGTACCGGGGGTCGTGCTGGCCGTCGGCGTCGATCTGGATGGCGACGTCGTAGTTGTTGTCGCGGGCGTAGCGGTAGCCGAGGCGCATGGCCCCGCCGACACCGAGGTTGTACGGCAGCTTCGCGACCCGGGCGCCGGCGGCGGCGGCGACGTCGGCGGTGCGGTCGGTGGAGCCGTCGTCGACGACGAGCACGTCGACGCCGGGCAGCTCGCCGCGGACCTCCCCGACGACGTCGGCGATGGAGCCCGACTCGTTGAGGGCCGGGATGATGATCAAGGTGCGCTTGCCGTTAACCATCGGTGGACACCAGTTCGTCTCGGGCCGCCCGGTCCGCGTCGATCTGCGCGCGGAGCAGGGCGAAGTCTTCGGCCAGGGTGCGGGTCTCTTCTTCCAGGGCGCTGACCTCCCAGCTGAGGTGTACGCACACCAGCAGCAGGAAGACGATGCCCAGGAAGAGCACCAGGCTGACACCGGAGGCGACGCCGAGGAGTTCGGCGACGTTGTCGAGCAGCCGGGGGAACAGGGACAGCGGGATCACGATGATCAGTACGGCGAGCCAGAGCATGCCGTACTTCTCGCGCAGCTGACGACGGCGCAGCAGCTCGACGATGGTGCCGAGCAGCAGCAGGCCGGTCAGGCCGGTGACGAGGGTGAGCTTCATGCGACCTTCCACGGGGCGGGTGGAGCGGGGGAGTGGAACGCGTCAACCAGGGTGGAGTGCCAGTCCTGAAGTGGCGGCAGACCCGCGGCCGCCCAGCGGTTGTGCCCTAGCACACTGTACGCCGGACGGGGGGCGGGACGAGGATACCGGTCGCTGGTGGTGGGTCGGATCCGGTCCGGGTCCAGTCCGGCGAGCGTGAACGCGGCGCGGGCGAGCCCGTACCAGGTGGTCTGGCCGGCGCAGGTGCCGTGGTACACGCCGGGCGCCGCCCGACCGGCCAGGGCGGCGTCGGCGAGCGTGACCAGCCGCTCGGCGAGCCGGTAGGACCAGGTGGGTTGCCCGTGCTGGTCGTCGACCACGTCGAGGTGCTCGTGCTGCCCGGCGAGCCGCAGCATGGTGGCCACGAAGTTCGGCCCGTGCGCCCCGTACAGCCAGGCGGTCCGGACCACGTACCCGGTGTCCGGGAGCAGTCGGGCGACGGCCTGCTCGCCGACCAGCTTGCCCCGGCCGTACGCATTGACGGGCGCGGTGGGCGCGTCCTCCGGGTAGGGGGTGTCGGCGTCGCCGGAGAGGACGTAGTCGGTGGAGACCTGGATCAACCGGGTGTCGCCGGTGGCGCACGCCGCCGCGAGGTTCGCGACGCCGTGGCCGTTGACGGCGGTGGCCGCGGCCTCCTCGGCCTCGGCGCCGTCGACGTTGGTCCACGCCGCCGCGTTGATCACGACGTCGTGTCCGGCGACCGCGGCGCGCACGGCGGCGGGGTCGGTGACGTCCAGGTCGGCGCGGGCGGCGGTGGTGACCTTCAGGTCGGGCCGGGCCCCCAGCACGGTGACCAGGTCCCGACCGAGCATCCCGCCGGCGCCGGTGACGAGTAGTCGGGTCATGCGGTGGGCGCCGACTTCAGCGGCTCCCACCAGGCCCGGTTCTCCTGGTACCAGCGCACGGTGTCGGCGAGGCCCTCGTCGAGGGTGATGCTGGGCTGGTAGCCCAGCTCCGCGCTGATCTTGCTGATGTCGAGGGAGTAGCGGCGGTCGTGGCCCTTGCGGTCGGTGACGGGCACGACGCGGTCCCAGCCGGCGCCGCAGGCGTCGAGGAGCCGGCCGGTGAGCTCCTTGTTGGTCAGCTCGGTGCCGCCGCCGATGTTGTAGACCTCGCCGGCGCGGCCCTTCTGCTGGACCAGGGCGATGCCGCGGCAGTGGTCGTGCACGTGCAGCCAGTCGCGGATGTTGCCGCCGTCGCCGTAGAGCGGAACGGTCCCGCCGTCGACCAGGTTGGTCACGAACAGCGGGATGACCTTCTCGGGGAACTGGTACGGGCCGTAGTTGTTGGAGCAGCGGGTGACGACCACGTCCATGCCGTGGGTGCGGTGGTAGGCCAGGGCGAGCAGGTCGGAGCCGGCCTTGGACGCCGAGTACGGCGAGTTGGGGGCCAGCGGCCAGGTCTCGGTCCAGGAGCCCTCGTCGATGGAGCCGTACACCTCGTCGGTGGAGACGTGCACGAACCGGCCGGTGCGGTGGCGCAGCGCGGCGTCGAGCAGGGTCTGGGTGCCCAGCACGTTGGTGGTGACGAACGGCGCGGCGCCCTCGATCGACCGGTCGACGTGCGACTCGGCGGCGAAGTGCACGATCACGTCGTGGTCGGCGACGACCTGGTCGACGACGACCGGGTCGCAGATGTCGCCCTGCACGAACCGTAGTCGCGGGTCGTCGCGTACGGGGTCGAGGTTGGCCAGGTTGCCCGAGTAGGTCAGCTTGTCGAGCACGGTCACGACCGCCGGCTCGAGCGGCGGCACGCCCTCGGCGCTGCCCAGGGGCTTGCCCAAGAGCAGACGAACGTACTCCGACCCGATGAATCCGGCTCCGCCGGTGACGAGGATCCTCACGGGTCCGGAAGTGTACGCGAAGTTGCGCCCGGGGCGTGGGACGCGACCCCCACGCACGTTCCGTAGCCGTGCCGGTAGGCTTCCCCGGTGCGTGGAATCCTACTTGCCGGCGGCACCGGATCCCGGCTCTGGCCGATCACCCGGGCGGTCTCGAAGCAGCTGATGCCGGTCTTCGACAAGCCGATGGTCTACTACCCGCTCTCCACCCTGGTGATGTCCGGGGTCCAGGAGATCCTGGTGATCACCACCCCGGAGGATCAGGACCAGTTCCGTCGGCTGCTCGGCGACGGCAGCCAGTTCGGGCTGCGGCTGGACTACGTCACCCAGGAGCGCCCGGAGGGCATCGCGCAGGCGTTCATCCTCGGCGCGGACTTCATCGGCGACGAGTCGGTGGCGTTGATCCTCGGCGACAACATCTTCCACGGCGTGGGTCTGGGCCGGCAGCTCGCCGACCACGGTGACCCCGTCGGCGGGCGGGTCTTCGCCTACCAGGTGGCCAACCCGCAGGAGTACGGCGTGGTCGACTTCGACGCCGACGGCCGGGTGCTCTCGATCGAGGAGAAGCCGGCCCGGCCGAAGTCCCGCTACGCGGTGCCCGGTCTGTACTTCTACGACAACCGGGTGGTCGACATCGCCCGCAAGCTCACCCCGAGCGCCCGGGGCGAGCTGGAGATCACCGCGGTCAACGAGGTGTACCGGGAGACCGGCGAGCTGTCGGTGACCGTGCTGGACCGGGGCACCGCCTGGCTGGACACCGGCACGTTCACCTCGATGATGCAGGCCGCCGAGTTCGTCCGGGTGGTCGAGGAGCGGCAGGGCCTCAAGATCGGCTGCGTCGAGGAGGTGGCCTGGCGGGCCGGCCTGATCGACGACGACCAGCTGCGCGCGCTGGCCGCGCCGCTGACCAAGAGCGGGTACGGCGACTACCTGCTTCGCCTCCTGGACGAGCGCGACGGCAGCCACGGGGTGTCCTGGTGAAGCTGCGGGAGCTGAGCATCGAGGGCGCCTGGGAGATCACCGCGCAGCAGCACGGTGACGCGCGCGGCATGTTCATGGAGTGGTACCGCTTCGACCGGCTCGCCGAGGCGGTGGGGCACCCACTGCGCCTGGCGCAGGCCAACCTGTCGGTCTCCGCGCGTGGCGTGGTGCGTGGCGTGCACTTCGCCGACGTGCCGCCCGGCCAGGCCAAGTACGTCACGTGTGTGCGTGGCGCGGTCCTCGACGTGATCGTGGACCTGCGGGTGGGCTCGCCGACGTTCGGCCGGTGGGAGGGTGTCCGGCTCGACGACACCGACCGCCGGGCCGTCTACCTCAGCGAGGGCCTGGGGCACGGCTTCTGCGCGCTGACCGACGACGCGACGTTGAGCTACCTCTGCTCGGCGACGTACAACCCGACGGGTGAGCACGCGGTGCACCCGCTGGACGAGGAGTTGGGCATCGAGTGGCCCGCCGACGTCCCGCTGCTGTCGGCGCGCGACGACGCGGCGCCGACCCTCGCCCAGGCCCGCGAGCGGGGCCTGCTGCCGGAGTACGACGCGTGCCGGCGGTTCGTTTCGAGCCTCGGGGCGGACGGAATGTCGCACTCAGCCGGTATGTGACCGCCCCCGAGGCACGACCTGCGGTGTGACAGTGACGAACCGGGCCTCCGGGCGGCTAATGTCACACCATGGAGCGGCGAATCTTCGGCCTCGAGACCGAGTACGGCGTCACCTGCACCTATCGCGGGCAGCGGCGGCTGTCCCCGGACGAGGTCGCGCGGTATCTGTTCCGTCGCGTGGTCTCCTGGGGTCGGTCGAGCAACGTGTTCCTGCGCAATGGGGCCCGGCTCTACCTGGACGTCGGGTCGCACCCGGAGTACGCGACACCGGAGTGCGACTCGGTGACCGACCTGGTCGCCCACGACCGGGCCGGCGAACGGATCCTGGAGGGTCTGCTCGTCGACGCGGAGAAGCGGCTGCACGACGAGGGCATCGCGGGTGAGATCTACCTGTTCAAGAACAACACCGACTCGGCCGGCAACTCGTACGGCTGTCACGAGAACTACCTGGTCTCCCGGCACGGCGAGTTCGGGCGGCTCGCCGACGTGCTCATCCCGTTCCTGGTCACCCGGCAGTTGATCTGCGGGGCCGGCAAGGTTCTGCAGACCCCGCGCGGCGCGGTCTACTGCCTGTCACAGCGGGCCGAGCACATCTGGGAGGGCGTCTCCTCGGCGACCACCCGCAGCCGTCCGATCATCAACACCCGCGACGAGCCGCACGCCGACGCCGAGCGTTACCGGCGGCTGCACGTGATCGTCGGGGACTCCAACATGAACGAGGTCACCACGCTGCTGAAGGTCGGCACCGCCGACATCGTGTTGCGGATGATCGAGGCCGGGGTGGTGATGCGCGACCTGTCCCTGGAGAACCCGATCCGGGCGATCCGGGAGGTGTCGCACGACATCACCGGGCGTCGCAAGGTCCGGTTGGCCTCCGGTAAGGAGGTCAGCGCCCTGGACATCCAGCAGGAGTATCTGTCCAAGGCCACCGAGTTCGTGGAGCGCCGGGGCGGCGACCAGGCCGCCAAGCGGGTCGTCGAGCTGTGGGGCCGGGTGCTCAACGCCGTGGAGAGCGGTGACCTGGAGCCGGTCTCCCGGGAGATCGACTGGGTCAGCAAGCTGCGGCTGATCGAGCGCTACCAGCGCAGGCACGACCTGCCGCTGTCGCACCCCCGGGTCGCGCAGATGGACCTGGCCTACCACGACGTGCGTCGCGGTCGCGGCCTCTACGGTCTGCTGGAGCGGCGCGGCGAGGTCGACCGGGTGGCCACCGACCCGGAGATCTTCGAGGCCAAGGAGACCCCGCCGCAGACCACCCGGGCGCGGCTGCGCGGCGAGTTCATCCGGCACGCCCAGGAGAAGCGGCGGGACTTCACCGTCGACTGGGTGCACCTGAAGCTCAACGACCAGGCGCAGCGCACCGTGCTCTGCAAGGACCCGTTCCGGGCGTACGACGAGCGGGTGGAGCGGTTGATCGCCAGCATGTGACGGGTGTGCCGGCCCCGGCGGTGGTATCCGTCGCCGGGGCCGGCCGGCCCGGTAGGCTGGGCGCGCCATGACGACTTCTGGATCTTCCGACCGCCCCGAGCGCGGCACCGAGCGGCAGAACTGGGTCGAACGCCGGCGGGAGAAGATCCGCGCCGAGATCGACCGTAACCGCCGCGGCGAGTACACCGTGCCGACCTGGGTGCTGGCCCTGGCGCTGGTGCTGATCGTCGGCGGCTGGCTCGCCCTGATCTTCCTGGCCTGACCCCGCGGCGGGTGCCGGTACGCGGTGCGGGCTGCTGCGCGGGACCATCCAGCCCGCACCGGCGTACGCGCCGTCCGTGTCGCGCCGAGCGCTGGCGGACGTCAGGAGTCGAGGCGGCCCCGGACCGTGGGCGTGCGGCGGTGGGTTCCGCCGCCACCCGGGCTGTGGGCGGCCCCGGCCAGCCAGTCCTCGCCGCTCGTGTCGGCGGTCGAAGTGTGCCAGTCTTCGCCGGTGCCGGCCGCGCGACCGGTCGTTGCGGTGCCTGCCCAGATGACGTGTCGTCTCATGGGCACGACGCTAACGTCGACTTGTCAGAAACCCGTGAGGGTCCGGTTGGGATCTGTTGGCGCTGTCACCGTGCCCGCCACGGTCGGCAGCGCCGCGCGGTGGCGACGGACACCGGTCAGGGCAGCAGGGTGACGGCGTGCCGACCGGCCGCGGCGGCGGCCAGGAAGTAGGCGTGGTCGGCGTCGAGGCCACGGCCCATCGTGGACAGCGGCACGGTGCTGGCCCGCAGCGCGGCGTCGAGGCCGCCGGTGGGCACCCGGACGACGCGGTGCCGGGCGGCCAGGGGGGCCAGCGCGGCGTCCACCTCGGCGGCGAGGTCCGGCTCCAGGTCGTCGGGCAGGCGTTCGGCGGCGACCTGGAGGCCACCACCCTGCACGGCGGCCTGCTCGCCGCCCGACACGTGCTGCACGCGGACGTGGCGGGCGGCGACCTGGAGGCCACC
>NZ_WBKR01000024.1 GCF_008868155.1 Micromonospora sp. ALFpr18c | reverse complement strand
TGACGGGGTGACCGTCAGGTCGGCCGGCGCGGGCAGGCCGTCCTCCTGCTCGACCGGGTCGCGGTGCCGGCGGCGCCAGCCCTGCCCCGTCGTGTCCCCGGACCGGTCGTCGTCAACCGGCGCGGTCGGTGCCAGCCGCAGGGCGGCGGCGAACAGGACGCAGGCGACGAACGCCATCACCAGGCCGCGGCCGTACTCGATCCGGAAGTTGTCCTCCGACGCGTAGAAGTAGTTCCGTTGACCGGAGTCCTCCAGAGTCGCCGCCGCGGCGACCAACAGCGCCAGCAGGGCTCCGGCCAGGGTGAACCCGACCAGCCGGGCGTTCTGCCGGGCGGCCGCCGTGCCCCGCAGCGCCAGCGCCACGGTGCAGACCAGACCCAGCAGACCGACCAGGTAACCGATCCCGAAGCCACCCACGTCGGACACCCCGGCGGGCACGTCGATCGAGGTGGAACCGGACGGGCCGCCGTTCGGCAGGGTCATCACCAGCCACTCACCGACCATCGAGGCCACGCCGGCCACCGCCCCGAGCCCGGCGGTCAGCACGGGCAGCCGGGGATCCCGGGTGAGCCCGGCCAGGGACCGGTCGAACCGGCGCGCCGGGGGCGGATCGTCGGCACCCCACTCGATCACGGCCGGGCCGTCGGACCGGTCGCCCTGCCGTGGGATCGGCAGCTCCTCGGACATCGGCCATCCTTCCGCCGGTCACGGACCTGCGTCGAATCATGGCACAGTCGACGGCAGGTGACCCGAATCGCAGGGCGGGCGTCGGTGCCGGTCGGTCGCCCAGCGGTCACCTTTCCGCTAGCGTTCTGCTCATGCCAATCCGTACCGCTTCAGCACAATGGCAGGGCAACCTCACCGAGGGCTCCGGCACCGTCCGCACCGGTAAGGGCGGCCTGTCGGGCAACTACTCCTTCAAGTCGCGCTTCGAGGAGGGCGAGGGCACCAACCCCGAGGAGCTCATCGCCGCCGCGCACTCCGGCTGCTTCTCGATGGCGTTCTCCAAGGCGCTCGCCGACGCCGGCTCGACGCCGACCTCCGTCGAGACCACCGCCAAGGTCCACCTGGACAAGACCGACGCGGGGATGACCGTCACCCGGATCGAGCTGGAGACCGTCGGTCAGGTGCCGGGCATCGACGACGCCGAGTTCCAGAAGCTCGCCGAGGCCGCCAAGGCGAACTGCCCGATCTCCCGCCTGCTCTCGCCGGGCGCCGAGATCACCCTCACCGCGCGCCTGGCCTCCTGAGCCGGGCGACCCGCACACCGCACGTTCACGGAAGGGAGCCTCCGCCGCTCCCTTTCCGTGAACGTGCGGACTCCCGGCAACGGTCATTCAACAGGCGCGTCGGGCACAATGGGCGAGGTGCCGGTGGAGATGAGCCGTGAGCGCTTCGAGGAGTTGGTCGGCGAAGCTCTCGACGAGGTGCCCGAGGAACTGCTCGGCCTGATGAACAACGTGGTGATCCTGGTCGAGGACGACCCACCACCGGGCGAGGCCGAGCTGCTCGGCCTCTACGAGGGCCACGCGCTCACCGATCGCGGCTGGGACTACTCCGGCGTACTGCCGGACCGGATCTTCATCTACCGCCGTCCGATCCTGCGGATCTGCGACGACGACGAGGACGTCATCGACGAGGTGGCGGTCACCGTGGTGCACGAGATCGCCCACCACTTCGGCATCGACGACGCGCGGCTGCACGCGCTGGGCTGGGGCTGAACCGCGCCGCGCCGCTCGGCCGATGGTCCGTGGTTGCCGTGGTCGCCTACCGTCGGTGCAGCGAACGCGAACCTATTCGGGAGGCCCTTTCATGCGCAGCGAGCTGTTCTCCGCGGAGAACCTGGAGAAGGAGTCCGCGCAGCCCGGCATGCGGCTGCAGAACTCCAAGATGTTGAAGATCGAGCTCAACGGCGAGGCGATGGCCCGGGTCGGGTCGATGGTCGCCTACCAGGGCAACGTCCAGTTCCAGGCGCTCGGCTCGGGTGGGCTCGGCAAGTTCCTCAAGCAGAAGCTCACCGGCGAGGGCGTCCCGCTGATGAAGGTCACCGGTCAGGGTGACGTCTTCCTCGCCGAGCTGGCCAAGGACGTGCACATCATCGACCTGGAGCCGGGCGACGCGCTCTCCATCAACGGCTCCAGCGTCCTCGCCTTCGACTCCACCCTCCAGTACGACATCAGGATGGTCGGCGGTGCCGGGATGGCGTCCTCGTCCGGCCTGTTCAACTGCGTGTTCAGCGGCTACGGCCGGATCGCCATCACCACCAAGGGCACCCCGGTCGTGCTCAACGTGGACGCGCCCACCTACGTCGACCCGCAGGCCGCCGTCTGCTGGTCGGCCAACCTCCAGACCGGCTACCACCGCGCCGAGCAGCTCGGCCTCGGCACGTTGCTGGGCCGCCGCACCGGCGAGTCGTTCACGATGAGCTTCGCCGGCCAGGGCTTCGTGGTGGTGCAGCCGTCCGAGGAGCCGCCGATCATGGGCAGCGGCCAGCAGCAGCAGGAGGGCGGTCTGCTCGGCAGTCTGCTGAGCTGACCACACCGGTGCGGGCGCTCCCGGGCCACCGGGGGTGTCCGCACCTCCGCGGTCAGCTCAACTCGCCGGTGCGCAGCCGGGCCAGCCAGGCCGCCGCGTCCGCGTAGTCGACGTCGGACAGACCGGCCGGCGCCGGCACCGGCCGCTCACCCGCCGCCGCGGTCCAGCGGTGCCGGGGGTACGAGCCCAGGAAGCGGACGTCGGCACAGACCCGGCGCAGCCCCTGCAACGCCTCGCCCAGCCGTACGTCGGCCACGTGCCCCGTGCAGTCCAGGAAGAACACGTACCGGCCCAGGGCCTCGCCGGTCGGCCGGGACTCGATCCTGGTCAGGTTGACCCCCCGGACAGCCAGCTCCATCAGCACCGACAGCAGCGCACCGACCCGGTCGTGGGCGATGTAGACCGCGAGCGAGGTCAGATCGTCGCCGGTCGGCGGCGGAGGCGGCCCGGGGCGGGACACCAACGCGAACCGGGTCACCGCGTCGGGATGGTCGGCAATCTTGTCGGCGAGCACGGTGAGCCGGTGCCGGGTCGCCCCGATCGGCGCGCAGATCGCCGCGTCGTACTCGCCGGACCCGGCGCCGGCGGCCGCCGCGCCGTTGGAGAGCACGTCGACCACCACCGCGTCGGGCAGGTGGTCGCGCAGCCAGCCCCGGCACTGGTTGGACGCCTGCGGATGCGCCGCGACGGCACGGACCGAGGTCAGCGAGGTGCCCGGCTGCGCGCCGAGCACGAACTCCACCGGCAGGACCACCTCCCGGCTGATCACCAGTGGCTCGCCCTCGGCCATCTCGTCGAGGGTGACGCCCACCGCGCCGCCGATCGAGTTTTCCAACGGCACCAGCGCGGCGTCGGCGTCCCCGACCCGGACGTGGTCCAACGCCTCCCCGACGCTGCGTGCGGACGTACGGGTGCCGCGTTCGGCGGCGGGGATGGTACGCAGGGCCTGCTCGGCGAAGGTGCCCTCCGGACCGAGGTAGACGAAACGCGTCGGTGGTGTTCCCGGCATGTCGACCAGCCTACGCACCCGGCCCGATGGCCGGGCCGGCGTCGCAGGCGAGCGTCCGGATCCCGGTGGGGCCGGTGGCGCGTACCTCGATGGTGCACACGTCGGTGCCGGCGGTGACCAGCTCCGGTGCGGTCGGTCGACCCCGGGTGACGACCTGAAGCTCCTCGTGCCCGGTCACGTCGAGCACCGTGTACTGCCAGTCGGCGGCGCAGAGCGGGCCGGTGCGGACCTGGACCCGCACGTTGGGCGGCAGCACATCGGCCTGCCCGCGCAGCAGTTCCACGACCCGCTGTCCGGTCGGCCCGTTCCGGCAGGCCGTGGCGACCAGCCCGGCGTCCGGGGTGGCCGACGGGGTGCCGAACGGCGGTAGGGACGGCGCGGTGGTGGGCGTGGTGCCGGGAGTGCGCGTCGGGGCCGCCGTCGGGG
This sequence comes from Micromonospora sp. ALFpr18c, assembly GCF_008868155.1. GTDB lineage: Bacteria > Actinomycetota > Actinomycetes > Mycobacteriales > Micromonosporaceae > Micromonospora. The sequence continues at coordinate 40,251 of NZ_WBKR01000024.1, read as the reverse complement.
ATCCGGTGCCGGTCGGCGCCGCGCCCGGGTTCCGTAGTTCGGGTGGGGTGCCGCAGCCGGTCACCGCACCGATCGTGAGCAGCGCGAGGGTCGCCGGCAGCACGGTGTGTGTCACCGCCCGCGATGGGGTGGACGCGCGGCGGCGTGGGGTGAACGGCACGGGCCGATCCTCGGGACATCGGGAGTTCGTCGTGGCCGGGGCGGCCGAGCCCATCGTAGGGGGAGCGGCGGGCCGGGTGAAGGTCAGCCGAGGACCCGGTGCCCGGCGCGCTCCAAGGCGGCCGTGCCCTCGGCCAGCCGGACGGCCGGCACCAGCACGTAATCGGTGTCGAACGTGGAGAAGGTGACCACGCTGACCCGGGCCTCGGTGAGCGGGTTGACCAGCGCGGCCAGAGTGCCGGCGCCGGCCACGTCCGCCGGGCCGGCGACCCGCAGACAACGCCACGCCGTCTCCACCACGGCCTGCGCGGGCACCCGGTCGGTCGGGCAGATCACCGAGATCCCGTCGGCGGTCCAGCTCACGGTGATCACGTCGGCGCGGCCCAGCCCGCTCGTCAGCTCGTGCGGCAGGGCGGCGCCGGCGGCCAACCGGCACACGGCGTACTCCCCCGGCAGCAGAGCGATGTCGAGCATGAGGGCACCCTACGGCCTCGATGCGGGCCGGCCCCAGCATCGCCGCGTGCGGCGAGTGACACAACACGCCGCAGGTCAGACCTCGGAGAAGAAGGTGAGAGAGCCAGCCACGGCACCGTCGGCGTGCACCGGCGTGGAGATCGCGTCGACGGTCGCGTCGGAGCTGTCCGCCGAGGCGGCCTGCACCCGGAGCAGCCCGCGGGCGAGTCGGCCGGAGGAGAGCGCCAGCAGGGGCGGGATCTTGTCGATCTCGGCCTCGGTCAACTCGCCCCGGTTGGCGGTGAAGTCCAACAGGCGCAGCCCGCCGTCGAGCAGCGGCCGCCCGATCAGGCCGTCCGGCTCGCCGAGGCAGAGCAGCTCGCAACCGGCCGTGGAGATCGCCACCACCAGAGTGTCGGCGTCGATCAGCAGGCAGGGCTCGTCGGCCCGGCACACCGTCGAGGACCACTGACCGAAGTTGTCGAGCCCCGGCTCTGTCGAGGCCCGCGCCGCTGGCACGAACACTTCCGAGAGCGAAAGTTCGACGTGGGCCACCGAGCCTCCTATGTACACCGAGGGACTGTCCACGCTAGCGGGTCGCCGACAGAACCACCGAGCGCACCGGGTCGCCGACCGCTCTGGCTGGACCGGGGCGGCCGGTGACGGCGCGGAGACCGGTGGGTGAACGGGGAGACCGGAGCCGCGTGGCGTCGCCGGTGACGTTACCGGTGGTGGGCCGGCTTGTCAGCGGCCGTTCGGCCCTCCTCATACCACTGGTAGTCGGCCGTTGGAGGGTACGTGCCGTTCAGCCAGGTCGCCGGGTGCTGTGCGACCCGGGACAGCTTTTCGGCGGTGGCCGGGCTGATCCGGCTGCCACCGGCCACGAGGAGCCTGTCCAACTCCCGGTGGGTTGCCATCAGGCAGTCCTTCGGGAGGCCGTAGACGCTGATCACGCCGGAGCCGACGAAGGTCAGCACCGGCGTGACCGGGACGGCCAGCCCCACGGCGTCGGACAGGGCCTTGCTGGCACGCTTGGCGTCCCGGCGGGCTTCGGCCACGTACGGCGGCCGCTTGCCGTTGATCTGGACGACGTCCCCGGCGACGAGCACGCGGGCCCGGCCGTGGTCGGCGATGGTCACCGCGAACAGGCCGCTGGGCCCGATGGCGAGGAACCCGGCGCGCTCGTCCTGGGTGCGGTCGAGCAGGACATCCGTCATGTCGGTGCGGGGCCACTCGATGACGTGCCAGGCCGGCCCGAGATGATCGAGCTGGCCCAGCGCCCGTGCTCCGGCCGCCTCCAGACGACGGGCACCGCGCTCGGCCCGACGACGGCGGGCCCACTCGAGCGGTGTCGGACGGACCGGTTCGAGAGCCCCGGGCGAATCGACGCGGGGGTGGGGCACCGCGACGGGCGGCAGTGCCCGTGCGGACGGTACGGCTCGTCGTGCGGGAAAGACAGTCATCGCGACCTCCGGCAAAAGGTCCCTCGGTTATGTCCTCACTACCCTACGTTGCCACTCCCGGTGTTCGGCAAGCCGGAGCGCCGGAGTGACTGTGGATGAATGCCATATTCATCCACAGTTCTTTTCTCGGATGCCGCCAAACCCTGCCCTACGCTGCGGGGGTGACCCACTACGTCGACAGTGAAGTCGGCCGGCTCGGCACCGTACTGCTGCACCGGCCCGGCCCGGAACTGGCCCGGCTCACCCCCCGCAACAACGACTCGCTCCTGTTCGACGCGATCCCCTGGGTGGGACGCGCCCAGGAGGAGCACGACGCGTTCGCCGCCGCGCTGCGCGACCGCGGTGTCGAGGTGCTCTACCTGGCGACCCTGCTGACCGAGACGCTGGCCGTCACGGACGCCCGAGCCGAACTCACCGAGCAGGTGCTGCGTTCCCGGCGGCTGGGCGACACCCTGCGCGCCCGCGTCGCCGACCACCTCTCCTACCTCGACCCGGCCGCGCTGGCCGACGTGCTCACCGCCGGCCTGGCCCACGAGGAACTGCGGATCAGCTCCGAACGGCCGGGCGGGTTGGTCTACACGCTGATGGACCGGCACGACTTCGTCATCGATCCGCTGCCCAACCTGCTGTTCACCCGGGACTCGTCGCTGTGGATCGGCGACCGGGTAGGCGTCACCAGCCTCGCCATGCCGGCCCGCCGCCGGGAGACCACCATCACCGACGCCATCTATCGCCACCATCCGCGCTTCGCCGGCACCGAGTTCGTCTACCGGCCGAACCTGGAGCACCTGGAGGGCGGGGACGTCCTGCTGCTCGCCCCCGGCGTGCTGGCCGTCGGCGTGGGCGAACGGACCACCCCGGCCGGCGCGGAACGCCTCGGCCGGCAGGTCTTCGCCGCCGGGCTCGCCCACACCATCCTGGTGGTGCCGATCGCCCAGAAACGCGCCACCATGCACCTGGACACCGTCTGCACGATGGTCGACTCCGACGCCGTGCTGATGTATCCCAACATCGCCAGCACGCTCTCCGCGTACACGGTGATCGCCGGCGCGGACGGCGAGGACCCGCGGGTGGACGGCCCGGCGCCGTTCCTCCGGGCCGCCGCCGACGCGATGGACCTGGACCAGCTACGGGTCATCGACACCGGGCTGGACCCGGTGACCGCCGAACGCGAGCAGTGGGACGACGGCAACAACACCCTCGCCCTGGCGCCCCGGCTCTGCGTCGGCTACGAACGCAACACCGAGACCAACGCCCAACTGGAGCGGGCCGGCATCGAGGTGATCCCGATCGCCGGATCGGAGCTGGGCTCCGGCCGGGGCGGCCCACGCTGCATGTCCTGCCCGATCACCCGCGACCCGCTGCCCGTCGCCGGGTGAGCGGGTCGGCGGGGCTCCGCGCCGGGTGAGCGGGTCGGGCTCAGCGCAGGGTGAGCTGGCGGCCGAGCAGCCCCTGTCGGGCGCGCCGGCCGGCGGCGTCCAGCGGGTCGGTGGCGGTGAGCGCCTCCGCGTACCGCTTGGCGAACTGCGCCACCGGGTCCTCCCAGTCGGTCGCCGGAGTGTCCTCCGGCAGGTCCCAGACGGGCACCAGACGGCCGTGCGCGCGGAACATGCCGGCGAACTTGGTCTGCTCGCCGAGCGTCAGCGAGCCGGCCGCGCCGAGGCGGGCCAGCGCGTCCAGGGCGGCGTCCTCGTCCTCCGGCAGCACCCAGCGAACGTGTGCCTTCTCCGGGACCTGGCACCAGTACGCGGCCTTCGCCGCGGTCAGCCGCACGGTCGGGTAGATGGCCGCGTTCGCCCGCTCCAGGGACGCCTGGACGGTCGGGTCGTCCGCCGCGCCGGGGTCGAGCCAGAACTCGAACCCGTCGTGCATGCTGACGTCCAGCGGGCCGTCGACGAGGATGTCCTGCAGGCGGGGGCCGGGGCCGGGCAGCGGTGGGACGGCCACCGGAGCGCCCGGCTCGGTCCGCAACGCGCTCAGCAGCGCCTCGGCCAGATCCCGCGAGACGTCGCCGGACTGCTGGTGGCGTTGCAGACCGATCAGCACCCGGCCGTCCGGCTTCGTCATCGCCGGGGCGGCCATCGGCAGCACGGTGGCCAGCGTGGCGGGCCGGTCGCCGAACTCCTCGACCAGGGCGGGCGCCAGCCGCAGCGGCGCGGAGGCGGCGGGCACCAGCTCGCGCAGCGCGATCCACTCGGGCTCGTCGATGAGCCCCTCGAACGGTCGCGGCACGAAGATGTCCCGCACCTTGTCCCGACGGGGGGTGCTGTCGGCGGCGGCCCGTTGGCTCTTTCGACGCTTGCTCACGGCGTCACAGCCTAGAGGCCCGACCGGCTCGTCGTGGGCCGGACCCGCCCCGACGGGTCGTTCAGCCCGCCACCACCAGGTCGGGCCGAGGTGTGGGGGTCGGGTCGAACTCCGCCCAGACGCGCTGGCCCATGCCGTCGCGCTCGACGCCCCAGCGGGTGGCCAGGCCGGCCACGATGTGCAGCCCGCGCCCGTCCGCCGCGTCCGGGCTGGCCGTGCGCAACAGCGGGCCGGCACCCGCGCCGCCGTCGGTCACCCGCAACTGGATCCTCGGGCCCTCGGCCGAGGGCCGCAACCGCCAGGCCACCCGGACCACACCGCCCGGCAGCGGCCGGGCGTGCCGTACCGCGTTGCCCACCAGCTCGGCGAGGACCGCGATCAGATCCGCGAGAAGAGTCGGGGGTACGACGTCGGCCAGCTCGTCGGCGAGCCGGTGCCGGGCCAGCCGTGCCCCGGCGGGATGGTGGGGCACCACCACGCACCACGCCCGTTCCCTCGCTGCCGCTGCCACCGTCGCCTCCACGTCGCGCCACCGCCGGTCAACCGCGCGGTAGCCGCACCTCTGCGACCGTACCGCCGCCGGTCCTCGGACGTAGGGATACCCATCCATTCTGCTGTTCAACGATCCGGCGGACGAGATAGAGCCCGAGACCCGCTCCCGGATAGCCGCGGCGGTCGCCGGACTCGCCCTGCCAGAACCGGTCGAAGGCCCGCTCCACGTGGTCCGGGCGGATGCCGATGCCCCGGTCGCTGACCCGGAACGCCACCAGCTGACCGTCGACCCCAGCGGTGACCTCGATCGGAGAATCCGGTGGCGAGTACTTGCCGGCGTTCGTCGCCAGCTCGGTGAGCACGGTGGCGAGGCTGGGCCGGTGGCCGAGCGCCTTGGGCAGGTCGGACGGGAGACGGAGCACCAGCCGGCGGCGCAGCTCCGCCGGCTGGTCGATGACCGCGGCGCGCAGCGCCTCACCGAGGTCGAACGGGGTGGGCGGGTCGTCCCCGGGCCCCGCCTCGGCAGCCGAGGAGAGCAGCCGGTCGACGAGGCGGGCCAGCTCGTTGGCACGCTGCCCGATCACCCGGGCGGCCTGTCGCCGGTCGACGTCGGTCAGCGACTCCCAGTGGTCGGTGAGGGTGTCCGCGTACCCCTTGATGACGGTGACCGGCGTCCGTAGCTCGTGGCTGGTCACCGCGACGAACAGGTCCCGGTCGTGGTCTCGGCGCTGCTGGCCGGTGATGTCGCGGAAGGTCACCACCCGCAGCGCGCCGGGGCCGGGCAGGTCGCCGGAGGTGATCCGCAGCCACCGCCCGTCCGGCAGCAGGTGGTCGCGGACCTGGCCGGAGGGTGGCAGCGGGAACGGCAGCGGACGGCTCAGCGCCTGCTCGGCGGATCGGCCGGTGACCTGTGCGGCGGCGGGGTTCCACAGGTGGACGTGACCGTCCCGGTCGACCACGGCCAACCCGTCGGCGAGCGCCGCCGCCACCGGCCCGTCGCCGTGCACCGGCAGCCCGCTCTGGTCGCCGTACATGTGCCCGATGCAGGACGCGAGGTAGGCGACCACCCCCTGCCGCTCGGCCCCCGGCTCGTCGTCGTTCGGGTAGAGCGCGTGCAGGCTCCCGACGGTGTGCCCGTCGATCTCGGCCCGGGACACCACCATCCGGCGCAGGCCGCTGCCGGCCAGCTCACCGGCCAGTTTGCCGTTGAGGTGCTGCACCCGGACCTGGCGTACCCGCGGGCCGGACAGCAGGCAGACGGTGTCCGGGTCGTCGACGGCCAGCGGACGGCCGAGGGCCCACTCCGCCGCGCCGGTCGCGGCGATCACGCGACCGCCGGTCGGGCCGAACTCGACGAAGGCCATCCCGGTCGCGCCGAGCGCCGGCTGGGCGACCCGCAGCAGTTGGGTGAGGACGGGCAGGCCGGCGTCACCAGAATTGATCATCTCGATGACGACGGTGTGGCCGGCGATGAGAGCGGGGAAATCGATACGCTCCGGCATGTGCCGAGTCTGCCCCGTCGACCCGGATTTGGGCACCCCCGCGGGTCGCCGACGGTCAACGGTCCAGCCGGGCCAGGGCGTGCGCCGGGCGGTCGGTGATGATCCCGTCCACCCCGGCGGCCAGCACCAGCTCCAGGTCGGCCGGTTCGTTGACCGTCCAGACGTACACCTGGTTGCCGGCCGCGCGCAGCGCGGGCAGCAGGTGCGGACGGGCCCGGACCAGACCGATGCCCGGCCCGGCGATGCGGGCGCCGAACGGCAGCCGACCCAGCCGCAGCCACGGCGGCAGCACCTCCAGCAGGAGCACCGTGGGCACCGTCGGGGTCAGCTCCCGGATGCGGCGGATCGCCAGCGGGGAGAACGACATCACGGTCACCTGGACCGGGTCGTCCGGTGCCGGGTCGGCCAGCCCGTAGCGGCGTAGCAGGTCGACCAGACGCCGTTCCACGGCCGAGCCGTAGCGGGACGGGTGCTTCGTCTCCACCAGCAGCCGCACCGGGCGGCCGGCGGCCAGCACCGCCTTCAGCAGCCGGGCCAGCGTCAGCAGCCGAGTGTGCGACTCGTCCGGCGGCAGGTCACCGTCGGCCGCGCTGCCCGGATGCCAGGAACCGAAGTCCAGTGCCTCCAACTCGGCGAGGGTACGCGCGCTGACCAGACCGCGACCGTTGCTGGTGCGGTCCAGTCGCCGGTCGTGCACGCAGACCAGATGCCCGTCCCGGGTCAGCCGGACGTCGCACTCCAGGCCGTCCGCGCCCTCGTCCAGGGCACGCAGGTACGCGGCGAGGGTGTGCTCCGGCAGGTCGTACGAGGCGCCGCGGTGCGCGAAGACTTGAGGCCCGCCCATCTCGACCGCCTCAGATGACCTGGCCGGGCTGCCCGTTCGCGTCGACCACCGGGCGGCCGACGGCGGCCCACTGGCGCATCCCGCCGTCGGCGTTACGCACCTGCTCCCAGCCGTTGTTCGTCAGGTAGGCGACGACCTGGGCGGAACGGCCGCCGGAGCGGCAGATGACGGCCACCTCCCGGTCGGTCGGCACCTCCGCCAGCCGCGCCGGCAGTTCCATCATCGGCAGGTGGTGGGCGGTGGGGGCGTGGCCGGCCGCCCACTCGTCGTCCTCCCGCACGTCCAGCAGGTAGGTGTCGTCGGCGATCTCGGTCACGGGCACGGTGGGAACCTGGGGTCCGAACACAGGAAGCAACACTAGATCCTCATCGGCCGGATCGGCACCGACCGGGCCGTCGACACCGTCACAGCCGGGACACCCAGCGCGGGTTGGCCTGGGCCCAGGTGGGCACCCGTGTCCCCCGTACGGCCTCGAAGAGCCCGTTGCCCCCGTTGTCCAGGACCACGTACGACACCTCGTCGATGGTCTGCGGCGACGAGGGCACCTGGATGCCGCGCATCCCGTCGGGCGGCAGCGCGCGCAGCGCGAGGAGCAGGTCCTCGAGGGGTACGCCGTTGGTGTCGACGGTCAACGAACCGCCCACGGCCCGGAGCACCTGGTCCAGTTTGATCGGGTTGCTGCGCAGGTCCGCACTGCCGGCGCTGTCCAGCATCGCCCGGAGCAACTGCTGCTGGTGGTGCTGCCGGTCGTAGTCGCCGCCGGGCAGGTCGTAGCGCTGCCGTACGTAGTCCAGCGCCTGTGCGCCGTCCATCCGCTGGCAGCCGGTGGGGAAGACCCGGTTGGTGTGGATCGAACGGACCTCGGTGTCCACGCACATCTCCACTCCGCCGAGCAGGTCGATCACCTTGCGGAAGCCGGAGAAGTCGATCAGCGCGGCCCCGTCGAACCGGATGCCGGTGAGCCGGTTCAGGGTGCTGGACAGCAGGCGGGTGCCGGCCTGTCCGCCGCCGCCGTGCTCGTACGCCGCATTGATCTTGTCCGGGCCGCCGGTGAAGCCGTTCGCGGGTGGGATGGCGACCAGCAGGTCGCGGGGGATGGAGACCAGGTACGCCTCCCGCTGGCCGGCGGGCACGTGCACGATGAGGATGGTGTCGGAGCGTTGGTCCGGTTCGCTGCTCCCGGCGCGTCGGTCGGTGCCGACCAGCAGGTAGTTGAGCGGCCCGTCCAGGTCGGTGCGGTCGGTGCGGGCGCCGGGGTCGAGCAGTTGCTCCTTGGTCACCGTGCGGTCGTACCGGTTGGTGAGCGTCTTGAGGCCGATCACGGCGAGCCCGGCCAGCAGGACGAGGGCCAGGCCGATGCCGAGCAGGATCCGCGACCCGCGGGCGGTACGCGGCCGGGCGGATGGGGCCGTGCCGGCCCGACCCGCCGCGTTCCGTCCGGACCTGGACGTGACCGCCTCCCCGCAGCCGATACGTGAAACCTGCTCACGTAAGACTACGGAGGGTGACGGGGTCCCCGCGGTGTTTCCGCGACTTCAGGCCGCCACCGTGGCCGTCACTTGCGGGTGGACATCACCTCGGGGTGAGTGAAGATGAACTCGGCCAGTTTGTCCTGCTTGACCGCCTGGAACATCTCCATGGTCTCGGGGCTCAACGCCTCGCTGCCCTGGCCGTTGCTGTTGAAGGTGCCGTTGTTGGTCTTCAGCATGGTCAGCTCGTTCGCGGTCACCCCGCGCATGGTGAAGATCAGATCCTCGATCTTGGCACCGCCGGTGTCCAGCACGAACGCCTTGCCCGCCGCCTTGATCAGCTGGTTCAGCTTCGCCGGGTTGGTCAGCGTGCCGCCCTCGGTGGCCTTGCGGGCCATCGCCTTGATCAGCTGTTGCTGGTTCTGCTGGCGGTCGTAGTCGCCGCCGGGCAGCCCGTAGCGCTGCCGGGCGTAGTCCAGGGCCGCCCAGCCCTCCATCTGCTGGCAGCCCTTCTTGTGCACCACCGGCGTCATCTTCTTGCCGGTCTTCTTGGCGTCGGCGTTCCACATCGGCTTGCCGTCGACGAACGACATGTGCTTCGACTTGACCTCGTGGCTCACACAGATCTTGACGGTGCCGAGGGTGTCGATGACGTTCTTGAAGCCGCCGAAGTTGATGATCGCCGCGCCGTCGAAGCTGACGCCGGTGAGCCGCTTGATGGTCTGCGCCATCAGCTGGGCGCCACCCTCCCAGCCGCCGCCGTTGCGGGCCCCGGCCTGGAACGCCGCGTTGATCTTCTCGGTGCTTCCGGTGAAGCCGCTCTTCTTGAACGGCGGAATCTGGGCCTGGGTGTCGCGCGGAATGGAGATCAGGTACGCCTGATCGTGCGAGGCCGGGATGTGCAGGATGATGATGCTGTCCGAACGAACGTCGTCGGCGGCCCAGCGCTCCCGCGCGTCCACGCCGAGCAGCAGCATGTCGATCGAGCCGTCCAGGCTCGCCCCGCCCTCGGCGTCGGACTTGCCGGCCTCACCGAGCAGGTTGCGCTGGGCGATGTCACCGGTCGCCTGCCCGATCAGCACCTTGCCGCCGACGATGGCCGCGCCGCTGCTGAGCATCAGCACGGCACCGAAGATCACGGTCAGCCGCGCCCAGAGGGGATCCTTGCGTCGGCTCCGCTTCTTAGCCGGCCCACCGCCGCCCGTCCGGCCGCCACCGCCGCCGGGTGGACGCCCACCCGACCCGCCGCCCGAGCGGCCCGGCTGCACGGGTATGGACGCGCCGATCCGGCCGCTGGGGGCGGCGGACCCGGTGGACGAAGGGCGACGACTGGCCTGAACCGGCATTCGTGCTCCAGCTCGTGATCAGGAGGGGGCGGCACCACTGTACGTACATCGATTCGACTTGGCGAGTTCATCACCGGTCCATCCGGACGGCAATTTCCGCGATTCGGTCTATCGTCGCCATTCGATTGCTCAATCGGTGGGCAGGCGGTTACCCGCCGTCGCTGCCCTCCGGCGGATTGGCCTTGACCCAGTCCGCCATGGTGTCGGCCGACATCGCGCGGTACATCGCCAACGCCTTCTCCCGGTCGGAAACCACCACCGACTCGCCGTCGATCGTGTCGCTGCCCGAGTTCGGGCTGGTGACGAAGGTGAGGTTCTGCCCACGCAGGTTGCGGAACTGCAGCGCCATGTCTGTAACCGAGAAACCCTGGTCCACGGTTACGGCCGCGGTCACCGACTGGAGGAAGTCGTTGAGCTTTTTCGGGTTCGCCAGCGTGCCCGTGCTCGCCGCCTTGTCCATCAGAGCGCGGAGAAACTCCTGCTGGTGCCGCATGCGGGCGAAGTCCCCGTCCGGGAACTGCTTGCGCTGCCGGATCCAGTCCAGTGCCTCCGCGCCGTCCATGTGGTTGGTGCCCTTGGTGAACGTCCGGTACGGCTTGTGGATCGAGGTGATGGTCCGCTCCACCTTCAGGTCCACCCCGCCGAGGGCGTCGGTGACCTCCTTGAAACCGCCGAAGTCGATCGCCATCACGTGGTCGATCCGCACGTCGGTGAAGCACTCCACGGTGCGTACCGCCAGCGGCAGCCCACCGAACGCGAACGCCGCGTTGATCTTCGCGCGTTGACCGGAGCCGCAGTCGGCGCCGGCGCTCTTCGGGATCGGCACGTACAGGTCACGGGGGATGGAGACCAGGTAGGCCGACTGGTGATCGGCCGGGATGTGCATCACGATGATCGTGTCGGCCCGCCACTGGCTCTTGGTGTCGACCGGCGCGTCCGGATCGCGCGAGTCGCTGCCGACCAGCAGGATGTTCAGCGCGCCCTCGACGGACTTGACCGGCCGCCCCCCGGTGATCTCCGCGAACGGGTCGGTGCGGGCCAGGTCACCGTCGAGGTTGCGGGCGTACAGCCACGCGCCGACGCCACCGAGCAGCGCGAGGACCAGCACCGCCACCCCGGCCACCAGGCCGATCCGACCCCAGCGCGGCCGGGGACCGCGCCGGCCCGACCCGCCGTTGCCACCCGGGCCGACGGGTCCTCTCGGCCCCACCGGGCCACCAGGGCGGAGCTGCTCCTCGTCGGGTGACGGGTACCAGCGTGCCTCGGTCGGGCGGGCACGCCCGGAGGCGCCCCGGCCGGGGCCGGGCACCGAGGCGCGCCCGGCGCTGCGGTGCAGGTGCGGGTGCGGAACGCCGGCAGACGATGTCGCTGACATGTAACTCAGGGTACGTAGCGGGAGCCAATCCCGCCTTCAGGCGACACTCAGCGATCGGCCGTCCGCTGCCGACCGGTTACCCTAGCCGCGCCCGGAAGTACTCGATCGTGCGTCGCAGGCCGTCCTCGGGTGCCACGGTCGGCTCGTATCCGAGCAGTTCCCGGGCGAGAGTCAGGTCCGGTCGACGCATCTCGGGGTCGTCCGCGCTGCGGGTGATGTAGGTCACCTGGGAGCTGCTGTCGGAGAGCGACACGATCAACTCGGCGAGTTGCCGCATGGACATCTCGTGTTCGGTGCCGCAGTTGACCGGGCCGGTCTCGGTCGAGTCGAGCAGCAGCAGGATGCCGCGCACCAGGTCCTCGACGAAGCAGATGGACCGGGTCTGGTTGCCGGTGCCGTGCACGGTGATCGGCTCGCCGCGCAGCGCCTGGGAGATGAAGGTGGGGATGGCGCGGCCGTCGTCCGGGCGCATCCGCGGGCCGTACGTGTTGAAGATCCGGACGATCGCCGCGTCGAGCCCGCGGTAGCGGTGGTACGCCATCGTGGCCGCCTCGGAGAAGCGCTTCGCCTCGTCGTAGACGCTGCGTACCCCGATGGGGTTGACGTTGCCCCAGTAGGTTTCGCGCTGCGGGTGCTCCTTCGGGTCCCCGTACGCCTCGGAGGTGGAGGCCATCAGGAACCGGGCGCCGTCGGCCGTCGCGCGCTCCAGCAGGTGCAGGGTGCCCACCGAGCCGACCCGCAGGATCTCCACCGGCAGTTGGGCGAAGTCGGTGGGGCTGGCCGGCGAGGCCATGTGCAGGATCGCGTCGAACCGCTCGGCCAGCGCCGGGTGGTGGGTCGGCAGGCCATCGGAGATGTCCGCCTCGACCAGGGTGAAGGTTGGCCGGTCCAGCAGGTGGGCGACGTTCTCCTTGGAGCCGGTGACGAAGTTGTCCAGGGCCACCACCGTGCAACCGCGGGCGATCAGGGCGTCCACCAGGTGCGACGGGACGAAACCGGCCCCACCGGTGACGAGGACACGGTGACCGGGACCGAAGCGCTCAGCAACCTTCATGCCGGTCAGCCTACCGACCGCCGTGAACAGCAAGAGGCCCCCTGTTGACGCGTGGCGTCGACAGGGGGCCCGATGCGTCGATCAGTGTGCGCCCGAGCCGGTGAGGGCACGCACCTCCAGCTCCGCGTACTTGTCCTCGTCGTGCTCCTTGGAGATGAGGGTGCCGATCCACCCGCAGAGGAAGCCGAACGGGATGGAGATGATGCCCGGGTTGGACAGCGGGAACCACTGCCAGTCGTGGTCCGGGAACATCGAGGTCGCGGCGCCCGAGACCACCGGTGAGAAGAACACCAGCAGTACGGCCGAGAGCAGACCGCCGTAGATCGCCCACACCGCGCCGGAGGTGTTGAACCGCCGCCAGAACAGGCTGTAGAGGATCGCCGGCAGGTTGCCCGAGGCGGCGACCGCGAAGGCCAACGCCACCAGGAACGCTACGTTCAGGTTCTGTGCGTAGATCGACAGCAGGATGGAGATCGCGCCGATCACCAGGGCGGAGATCCGGGCGACCCGTACCTCCTGCCGCTCCGACGCCTCGCCCCTCTTCACGACGTTCGCGTAGAAGTCGTGCGCCAGGCTGGACGACGAGGCCAGGGTCAATCCGGCGACCACCGCCAGGATGGTGGCGAAGGCGACCGCCGCGATGATCGCCAACAGGGCGGCGCCACCCAGGTCGCCGCCGAAGAAGTCGATACCGAGCGCCTCGGCCAGCTGTGGTGCCGCCGTGTTGCCGGCCTTGTCCTGCGCGGTGATCGCCTGGCTGCCCACCAGCGCCGCCGCACCGAAGCCGAGGGCCAGGGTGAGCAGGTAGAAGGTGCCGATGATGCCGATCGCCCAGAGCACGCTCTTGCGGGCCGCCTTGGCGGTCGGCACGGTGTAGAAGCGGATCAGGATGTGCGGCAGGCCGGCCGTGCCGAGCACCAGGGCGATGCCCAGGGACAGCAGGTCGACCTTGTTGTAGAAGGTCTGTGTCGCGTTACCGGCCACTTCCACGCCGTACCGCAGCCCGGGTTCGAGGAAGGCGCTGCCCTTGCCCGAGGAGGCGGCGGCGTCGCCGAGCAGCGACGACAGGTTGAACTTGTACTTCGCCAGCACCAGCAGGGTCATCAGGAGCGCGCCACCCATCAGCAGGAACGCCTTGACGATCTGCACGTAGGTGGTGCCCTTCATGCCACCCACGGTGACGTAGATGATCATCAGGGCGCCGACCATGATGATGGTGGCCACCTTGGCGGTGGCCGCGTCCATGCCGAGGAAGGTCGTCCCCGGCCGGATGCCGAGCAGCAGCGCGACCAGCGCGCCGGCGCCCACCATCTGCGCCAACAGGTAGAAGATCGACACCGTGATGGTGGAGACCGCCGCGGCCGTCCGCACCGGCCGCTGGCGCATCCGGAACGCCAGCACGTCGGCCATCGTGTACCGGCCCGAGTTGCGCAGCAGTTCCGCCACCAGCAGCAGCGCCACCAGCCAGGCGACCAGGAAGCCGATCGAGTAGAGGAAGCCGTCGTAGCCGTAGAGCGCGATGATGCCGGCGATGCCGAGGAACGAGGCGGCCGACATGTAGTCGCCACCGATCGCCATGCCGTTCTGGAATCCGGAGAACGACCGGCCGCCCGCGTAGAAGTCGGTCGCCGTCTTGGTCTGCCGGCTGGCCCAGATGGTGATGGCCAGGGTCACCGCCACGAAGACCAGGAACAGCGTGATGGTCAGGTTGCGGGCGGTGTGGTTGCCCGCCTCGGCAGCGAGGAGCAGGTCAGCCGCGTGGACCGTTGTCATGGGTCACCTCCCCGATCTCGGCACGGATGCGGTCGGCGACCGGATCGATCTTCCGGTCCGCGTACCGCGAGTACAGCCAGGCGATCAGGAACGTGGAGACGAACTGGAGCAGGCCGAAGACCAGCGCGACGTTGATGTTGCTGCCGAACAGCTTCGTGCCCATGAAGTCCCGGGCGTACGCGGAGAGAATGACGTAGAGCGCATACCACAGGAAGAACGCGACGGTCATCGGGAAGACGAAGCCGCGCAGCGCACGCCGCAGCCCGGCGAACTCGTCCGACCGTTGTACGGCCAGGTACTTGTCCGACTGGGAAGCGGCCGGAGCGGGTGTGTCCGTGGACATCTGTGGATCACCACCTTCACAGGCGTCAGGGGAGTTTCGCGCACCGTAGAGAGCGCGCTCCCCGCCGGGAAAGGCCGAGATCGACCCCGGTCGGCGAGTGCGCTGAGCGGTTGACTGGCTGCGCCGAGTGACCCAGATCACCCCGGTGACCGGTCGATCGACTCTGGTGATCGTGCGGCCGCCCGCTCAGCCCGGCAGCTCGTGGTAGCGACCCCGGTAGTGCAGCAGCGGAGAAGTGTCCTCGGCCAGGTCGACCGCCTCGATGGTGGCCTCCACCAGCAGTGCCCAGCCGTACTCCCGGGCCGTGTCCAGCCGGCAGCCCACCCAGCCGCCGGCGTCCCCCGGCACCGGCCCGTACGGCGTGTCGGTCCACGTACCGGTGGCGAAGAGCCCGCCCGGGGAGGGGAAGAGGCCGGCGAACCGGTCGGCGAGCTGCCGGTGTGGCGGGCCGAGCGGCGCGACCGCGAACCGACCCGCGTCCTCGACGGCCGCCCACAGGTCGGACTCCGCGTCGATCAGACCGAGCAGCCGATTCGGTTCGCCCTCGGCGACCAGAGTGGACGATACGGTCAGCCCGGCCGGCCCCGGCGCCGTCCAGAGCGTCACCGGCGCGGCGAGGCGACCGCGCAGCCGGCGGACCGGCGACCGCTGCCCGGTCGGCACGGCGAACGGATCGGTGTGGTGGATCTCGGCACCCGGCTCATGATTCACGTGAAACATTGTGCCGCCCCGACCCCGCGCCCAACCCAGGAAGCGCTGGTGCAGGTCGGCGGGGCGCCCGTTGAGCAGGGCGAGCTGATCGCCCGCCTCCGCCATCATCGTGCCCAGGTAGACCAGCAGCCCGGTGCGGTCGTGCCGGTACTCGGCGAGCAGCGCCAGTCGGGCCGGCTGGCACGGCCAGGGCGCGCCACAGCTGCGACACCGCCAGAGCGGCCGCATCGGCAGGTGCGGCCGGCTCACCACCGTGCTCCAGCCGGCGTGCCCGGCCGGCCGCCGCTCGGCTTGGTCGGGGGCGGGCAACTCCCGATTGAACGTGATGCCTGTGAGTCATAAATATGCCGCACAGTCATCACGTTCGTGGTGGCATGACGGTCCCCGCCGCGACCGGCCGCACACGTCACCACCGGCCACGGTTCGCCCGCCAGGTCTGCGCCGGCGTCAGCCAGCCGGCCCGACCTGGTCGCGGCACGGCGACCGTCGGCCCGTCCGCCCAGGTGGGTGGTCGATTCGGCGGGCCCGCCGACCACCCCGATCCGGTCGCGCCCGGCACTGTCGCCGGTGCCGCGGCCTTCCCCTTCCGGTACGACCACCGCGCCCCGATCCTGCCCCGGATGAACCCGGCCATGGCTGATCTCCTCCCGGTCGACGGGGCCGCCCCGACGGGGGATGACCGGGGCGGCCCGGACGCTGGACCGGCCGCCGGGACATCGCCTCCACCGGCCGGGCCGCGCGTCCTCCACCCTGGACGCCCGGCCGTGGGCAGGGGAGGATTCCAGGGCTTACTACTCAGCGCGGTCACGTACTTACCGGAGAGGTAAGGATGAACATCGAGATGTGGGTGCGGGCGTTGAAGGCCGCCCGAGCCGGTGCCGAGATGTCCCAGGAGGCGTTGGCGACGGCCACCCGATGGAGTCCCTCCACGGTGGCGGCCATCGAGACCGGTCGGCGTCGACCGACCATGGAGTTCGCGGTCGCCGCCGCCGACGCCCTCGCCACCGGCGGCCTCCTCGCCGAACTACTCAGGGCCGCAGACCAGGATCGCGGGCCTTCCTGGTTCGCGCAGTGGCGCGGATACGAGCAGCGGGCCACTCGTCTACGCGCCTTCGAGGCATGTCTCGTGCCCGGCCTACTCCAGACCGAGGAGTACGCCCACGCGGTCATCTCAGCGGGAGGGCTGCATCCGCCGAGCGTTGTCGACGAACTCGTTGCGGTCCGGCTGGAACGTCAGAAGCTGTTGTCCCGGGATGTACCACCGCACTGCGTCTTCATGGTTGACGAGATGGGCCTCCGCCGACCGGTGGGTGGTCCTGCCGTGCTCGATGCCCAACTCGGTCGGCTGCATGAGGTGGCGGATCTGCCATTCGTCCGAATACACGGGATCCCACTGGCCGTGGGCGAGCATGTCGGCCTCGGCGGTGGCTTCGTGCTCGCTGATCTGCCGGACGGAGACAGGGCCCTCTACCTGGAGAATGCCGTCCGCGGACACGTCATGGACGACCCCGAAATGATCGCCTTGATCGATCGCAAGTGGGATAGCCTGCTCGGCGAAGCACTCTCCACCGGCGCCACGCTGGATCTGATCCGGAAGCTGAAGGTGACGCAATGACGATGAGCGAGCCTTGCTGGCGCACGTCCACCCGGTCGACCGACTCTGGCGGCAACTGCGTCGAGGTGGCGGACAACATGCCCGGCGTGGTGCTGGTCCGGGACAGCAAGGATCGTTCCGGCCCGATCCTCACCTTCGCGCCGTCCGCCTGGCGTGGCTTCGTCGCCGACGCTGCCCAGCCCGGGAGCCGGCGCGCCGGTTAACGGCGCGGGGTGACGGTGGCCAGCAGTTCCGGCTGGCGGCGGTCCAGTACGTCGCCGGCCAGGTACGCCCCCAGCAGTGCCGCGCCCAGCCCGTACCCGATGCCGACCGGCAGGGCCAGCCAGAGCCACGCGTCGCCGAGCAGCGCGGCGGCCACCACCATCGGCACCGCCGCGACCGCCGAGGTGACCATGGCCAGGATGGTGAGCAGGCCCTTCGCGACACCGGCGCCGCTGTTCATCGCGAACGGATTGCTCGTCTCCGGCAGCGAGTACGCCCCGAGCACCGACACGAAACTGTTCACCGCCAGCCCCGCGCCGTAGGTGGCGGCCAGGCTGCCCGTCGTCAACCCGATCCACGACGGTCGGCCGAGCACCACCGACAGCACCACGGCGACGACCGTGAGCATCGGCAGCACGTACAGCGAGAAGGCCGTCATGCGCGCGCGCAGCTCCACCCGGCCGGGCACGCCGGCGACCACGTTCGCGGCGTACGCGCTGCCGTCGAAACCGAACTGGTTGGCCAGGGTGACCGAGGCGAGTACGCCGACGAAGAGCATGGAGATGGTGACCACGACCGGTGAGCTGTCGGCGACGCCCGCGGTCAACCCCGCGCCGTCCGTGGCCGCGAAGTCCCCGCCCGTCACGTTGATCACCACGGGCACGAAGATGCCGACCACCGCGATGGTGATCAGGTTCGCCCGTCGGCGGGCGTCCCGCCACCAGTAGCGGGCCTCCCGGGCGACCAACGCGCCGAACCGGTCCCGGCGGGCCCAGCCCGCGAGTCGGGGAAACAGCTGGCCGACCGCGCCACCGGTGGCACCGCGCCGCGTCGGTGCCTTCCCGGCGCTCACCGCGCCCACCATCGCCGACTCCAACGACCGCGACCACCAGACCAGCAGGGCACCGATCGCCGCGGCCGTGATCAGCAACTTGACCGGGGCGGCCCAGACCCGGCCCTGCGCCACGTCGATGCCGGCGGTCCACGGTGCACCGAACGGCGTCCAGGCGACGACCGTCGCCACTCCGGTCAACCGGCTCCAGTCCGCCTCGCGCAGCGCCGCGAGGCCGAACACCTGCAACGGCCCGAGCAGCGCGGCGGTCACCGCCAACAGCACGGCCGCCAGGTCACGTACCCGCCGTGACCGCAGCATGGACGCGAAGGCGCTGGTCACCGCCCGGCTCGCGGCCACGCAGAGCAGCAGCCCACCCAGCACGCCGACGATGGCCACCAGGCCCGCGGACCAACCGCCCAACGCCCAGGATGTGAGCACCAGCCCGAACGAGGCGACCAGCACCGCCAGCACCGGCACGCTGACCAGGGCCGCGGCGAACAGGCCGGTGACCAAGGTGCGTCGGGTCAGCGGCAACAGCGCGAACCGGGCCGGATCCAACGTCTCGTCGACCCCGAAGAAGACCAGCGGCAGCAGCAGCCAGCCGAGCACCAGCAGCCCACCACCGGCCGCCGCGACCAACACCGCGTACCGGCCGTTGCCCGTCATGCCGGGCGCGGCGAAGAGGAAGAAGCCGCTGACGGCGAACCACAGCCCGACCAGCGCACCGCCGATGAACAGGGCGATCCGCCAGCCCTGACCCCGGAAGTTGTTGCCCATCACCCGCAGCTTGAGCCGCACGAAATGCCCGGCGGAGACGGGTCGGACCGGCGCGGCGGGAGCGGCGGCGGCACTCACCGGGAAAGCCACGACAGCTCCTCACCGGTCGCGGTACGCCCGCCGACCACCTCGACGAAGACCTGCTCCAACGAGCGGTCCCCGCGTACCTCGGAAAGGGTGCCGACCCGCTTGATGGTGCCCCCGGCGAGGATCGCCACGTGCGAGCAGAGCCGTTCGACGACCTCCATCACGTGGCTGGAGAAGACCACCGTGCCGCCGCCCGCCGCGTACCGGGTGAGGATGTCCCGGATCAGCGCGGCGGAGACCGGGTCGACCGCCTCGAACGGCTCGTCCAGAACCAGCAGCCGGGGACCGTGCAGCAGCGCGCAGGCCAGCCCGATCTTCTTCTTCATGCCCGCCGAGTAGTCCACCACCAGCGTCCGGCCGGCGTCGCCGAGCGCCAGCACGTCCAGCAACTCCGCGGCCCGCTGGTCGACCACCGCCGGGTCCATCCCCCGCAACAACCCGTGGTACGCCAGCAGCTCCGCCCCGGTCAGCCGGTCGAACAGGCGCACCCCGTCGGGCATCACGCCGAGCAACCGCTTGGCCGTGACCGGGTCCTGCCACACGTCGTGCCCGAGCACCCACGCCGAACCGGCATCCGGCCGCAGCAGCCCGACCGCCATCGACAGGGTGGTGGTCTTGCCGGCGCCGTTCGGGCCGAGCAGGCCGTAGAAGGAACCGGCGGGGACGTCCAGGTCGACGCCAGCCACCGCGATCGTGCCGTCGAACCGCTTGGCCAGGCCACGCAGTGCGAGCGCGGGGTGCTCAACAGTCATGAGGCGACGTTATCCGTCGATCGCCAGTTCCGCCCTCCGACGGTGGACGGACCTCGATCATCCTGGAGTCGTAGTGGTCACAGGCGGACAGCTTCCGGGGTGTGCAGGCGGAGCATGGTGGCCGCCACGTCGCCGGGGGCACGCCGGCGGGTGGCGATCGACACCGCGACCATCACGGTGAAGGCCAGCGGCACCGTCCAGGCGGCCGGTTGCGCGGTCAGCGTGGCCGGCCAGCCGGACAGCGGCGGCCCGAGCACGATGACCAGCACCGCGCCGATCGCCGCTCCGCCGCCGGCCACCACGCCGGCGGCGGCGCCCACGTCGGTCAGCCCACGCCACCAGATGCCGAGTACCAGCAGCGGACAGAAGCTCGACGCGGCGACCGCGAAGGCCAACCCGACCACCTGCGACACGTCCAGCCCGGAGACGTGCAGCGCCAGCACCGCCGGCACGCCGCCAGCGATCACCGTCGCCAGCCGGAAGCCGCGTACCGAGCCACGGCCCAGCACATCCGTCGAGATCACCCCGGCGACGCTGGTCAGCAGCCCGGACGAGGTGGAGAGGAAGGCCGCGAACGCGCCAGCGGCGACCAGCGCGGCGAGCAGCCGCCCGACCAGTCCGTCGCCGAGGGCCGCGCCGGGCAGCAACACCACCACCGCATCGGTCTGCCCACTGATCAGCAGGTGCGGCGTGTAGATCCGGCCGAGCACCCCGTACAGGGTGGGCAGCAGGTAGAAGGCACCGACCAGCGCCAGCACGACCAGGGTGGTCCGGCGGGCCGCCGCGCCGTCCGGGTTGGTGTAGAAGCGCACCAGCACGTGCGGCAGGCCCATGGTGCCCAGGAACGTGGCCAGGATCAGCGAGTACGTGGCGAACAGGCCCCGGTCGTCGTCACCGGCGGCGCTGGGCAGCAACCAGTCGCCGGCGTCGGTGGCCGCCCCGGACACCCCCGGTACCGGGTCACCGGCGGCGAAGGTCAACTCGTCGCCGGGGCGTACCTCTCGGATCTCACCGTCGGGCAGCGTGAGGGTCGCGCGGTGCTCGACCACGACGGTGGTCGCGGCCCGGAACGTCGGCCCGTCGGGCGGGGTCACCGCCGGGCGGCCGTCGGCCTGCCACTGCAACGCCAGGAAGATCACCGGTACGGCGAGAGCGGTCAACTTCAACCAGTACTGGAACGCCTGGACGAAGGTGATCGCCCGCATCCCGCCCAGCGCCACGTTCGCGGTGACCACGGCCGCGACCAGGAGGGCACCGACCGGGTAAGGGGAGCCGGCCACCGTGGCCAGGGTCAGCCCGGCACCCTGGAGCTGCGGCACCAGGTACAACCAGCCGATGAAGATCACGAAAGCGGTGGCGAGGATGCGCAGCCGCCGCGACCCCAGCCGCAGCTCGCAGAAGTCGGGCAGGGTGAACGCGCCGGAACGCCGCAGCGGAGCCGCCACGAACAGCAGCAGGGCCAGGTAGCCGGCGGCGAACCCGACCGGATACCAGAGCACGTCCACGCCGTACTTGAGGACGAGGCCGGCGATGCCGAGGAAGCTCGCCGCCGACAGGTACTCCCCGCCGATGGCGGCGGCGTTCCACGTCGGACTGATCGCCCGCGAGGCCACCAGGAAGTCGGAGGTGGTGCGGGCCAACCGCAGCCCGTAGAAGCCGATCCCGACGGTGACCAGGGTGACCGCGACGATGGCCGGGACCACGAAGTCGTTGCCCACCTCAGCGCTCCGGCCGCTGCACCAGGTCGGTGAAGTCCTGCTCGTTGCGCTCGGCCAGCCGCACGTACGCCCAGCCCACCCCGATCAGGAACGGGAAGGACGCCACACCGAGCAGCAGCCAGGGCAGGTTGACGCCGGCGACGGTCGTCCGGCCGAGCGACGGCGCGATGGCGAACAGCCAGGGCAGCCCGCCCAGCCCGATGGCCACCACCAGCGAGAGTCGCAACGCCAGCGCGAGCTGGGCGCGGACCAGGCCGCGGACCAGCGCCTCACCCACCTGGGTCTGCTGCGCCAGCTCGGCGCGGGTCCGCTCGGCGCGGCTGTCCTGCCGGGTGATGTCGGCCAACACGATCCGGGCCCGCCGGGGTGGCGGGACCGCACCGCCCGACCCCACGTCAGGGAGTTGCTTGGCCACCCCGGCAGTCTGGCCCGCCCTGCGCGATTGTCAAGCGTTCGCCCTCACCAGCGCTGCGGGTCGGGGCAGTACGCCAGACCGGCGGTCGCCTGGACCTTGTCGAGATCCCGCCGCGCCCGCTCCCGGCCGAGGTTCGTCGCCCAGAAGCCGTCCCCGGGTTGCTCGGCGGCGAGCTGCCGCAGCGCGCAGATGCGCATCGGCTCGGGCAGTCGGGCCAGGGCCGGTACGGCGTCCGCCGACAGCCCGGACAGGTGGTTGACGTCCAACCGGCCGGTCTCCAGGTACCGGTCGACGTTCCGGTCGGCGATCAGCCGATCGGGGTTGACCACGGCCAGCCCGAGCAGCGCCAGCACCGCCGTGCCGATCACCAACCGGGGCAGCCAGTCCGCCCGCAGCCGCACCACGGCCACCCCGACCAGGACGAAGAGCAGCCCGAGCCAGAGTTCGGCGGTCGCCACGACGAGCCGCAGCCGGGTCGCGCCATACGCGTCGGCGTAGACCTGCATGCGGTAGAGCGCCGAGGCGACGATCACCAGACTGAGCGCCGCCAGCGTGCCGAGCAGGACGCGGACCAGCAACCGGTCCGCCCGGCTGGCCTTCGGTGCCCGACGGGCGGCGATGGCGATCACCAGCAGGGTGAGCGCGGTGACGGCGAGCAGTTGCCAGAACCCGCCACGGGCGTACTCGGCGTAGGTGAGCCCCGCCGTGCGCAGCACGTGCCCCGCGCCGCCGAACAACACCGTCAACTGGACCAGCACGAACGCGGCGAACAGGGCGTCGAGCAGCACCAGCGGGAGGGTCCACTCCAGCCGGTGGGCCGGTCGGGACGGCCCGGGGCGCAGGCCGTCCAGGTCGGGCGGGCGGCTGACCAGGTACGCGGCACCGAGCAGACCGCCACCGATCAGCAGCAGGCGGAACGCCCAACCGATCACACCGGGCGCCGAGATGTCCGGCAGCAGGCCGGTGACCAGGTCGGCGAACACCGCGTCGGCGGAGGAGAAGAGCACCCCGAACAGCAGCAGCAGACCAACGGAGATCGCCAGGCTGGTGATGATGCGCCCGACCTCGATCCCCGACCCGGTCGGGCGGCCGCTGCGCAGTCCGCGTACCGCCCACGGGAGCGCCCGTACCGTCGCGGCCGGCGGCAGCGTCGCGGCGAGCAGCATCCCCAGCGGACTCCGCCCGCCGGTCACCGCGAGCGTCCCGGTCACCGCGGCCGCGAGCAGGCAGAGGGCGAAGAGCCAGCCGGCGGCCCGGACCGTGCCGACGCCGACCAACGCGACCGTCGCGACGGCCCAGGCGGCCTGCGCCACCCGCCCCGGTGCCCCCGTGGCACCGGGACGGGCGGCGTCCGCCGCAGCTGGCGTGGCGGTCGGTGCCGGCGCAGCCGCCGCCGAGGACGACGTCCTGGAACGGACGACGCTGGCGGTGACGAGGGCGGCGGTGCCGGCCAGCGCGGCCACCAGCCAGCCGAGGCCGGGACGGATCGTCGTGAGCGTCGAGGCGCCGACGACCGCCGCAGCCGTCAGCGCCGCCAGGACCAGCGGACGGGCGGGGCCGGACGGCCCTGGCCAGCGCCGATCGATCAGCGACGGTGGCCTGGGCACGGCCGGCGTGAGCGGCCACGGTTGGGGTCGAGCGGCGGCCGGGGCAGCCGGGCCGGGTCGGACCGTCGGAGGGACCTGCGGTCCGGTCGGCCCGGTGGCCGGTAGCGGTGTGCTGCCAGGGCTGGTCATGCGGCCTCTTTTCGATGTGGCCCGTCGCTCGGGATGGTGACCTGGATGCGGCAGCCGGGACTCTCGCCCCGGTGCGGTCCGGCGGGATCGAGGACACCGATCTGACCGCCGTGCAGTTCGACGACCCAGCGGGCGATGGCCAGGCCGAGCCCGGTACCGCCGCCGGCCGACCGGTCGCCGCGGGTGAACCGCTCGAACACCCGGGACCGTTCGGCCGGCGGGATGCCCTGGCCCTCGTCGCTCACCTCGAAGCGGAGCTGGTCGCCGTGGTCCTCGGCGCTCACCCGCACGGTGCCGCCGGGCGGGCTGTGCCGGGCCGCGTTGTCGAGCAGGTTCGCGAAGACCTGGTGCAGTCGCCACGGGTCCGCGTGGACCGTCAGCGGCGCCGGCAGCTCACGGAGGTGGAAGTGCACGTCCAGGCCGGCGCCGGACGCGCTGGCGGTGGCGTGCTCCACCGCCTCGTCGAGGAAGTCCCCCACGTCGATGTGTACCCGCCGCAGCGGCACCACGCCGGCGTCGAGGCGGGACAGGTCGAGCAGGTCGGCGACGAGGTGCCCGAGCCGTTGGGTCTGGGCCAGCGCCGAACGCAGCGCCGCCGGTTCCGGGTCGGCCACGCCGTCCACCATGTTCTCCAGCACGCCCTGCAGGGCGGTGATCGGCGTACGCAGCTCGTGCGAGACGTTCGCGATCAGTTCCCGTCGGCGCTGGTCGGCGGCGTGCAGGTCCTCGGCCATCTTGTTGAATGCCTGGGCCAGCTCACCGACCTCGTCGCGGGAGGTGGCGCGTACCCGACGGGTGTAGTCGCCGCGCGCCATCGCCCCGGCCGCCGCCGTCATCTCCCGCAGCGGCGACGTCATGCCGTGGGCGAGCACCTGCGAGGTGAGCAGGGCGACGGCGATGGCGGTCGCCGAGGTGACCGGCGGCGGCCAGCCGATGCCGTACGAGAAGTAGGCCAACCCGGCCGCACCGGAGGCGACCAGCAGCACGCCCAGTTTCAGCTTGATGGAGCGCACCGGATCCAGCGGGCGGGGCAGCAGCTCCAGCACCCGGTCCAGGCGGGTGAGCGGGGAGGCGGTCATGACGGCAGCTCCAGGGCGTAACCGACGCCGTGCACGGTGCGGATGAGGTCGGCGCCCAACTTGCGGCGCAACGCCTTGATGTGGCTGTCCACCGTGCGGGTGCCGTTGCCGTCGCCCCAACCCCAGACGTCGGCGAGCAGCCGTTCCCGGGGAAGCACCGTGCGGGGCCGCCCCGCGAGGTGGATCAGCAGGTCGAACTCGGTCGGCGTGAGGTGCACGTCCGCCCCGCCACGGCGAACCCGCCGCTCGGCCTCGTTGATCTCGATGTCGCCGAGGCGGATGGCGGGCGGCGCGGGTGTGGCGGCGGCCCGCTCCACCCGACGCAGCAGGACGTGCACCCGGGCGGTCAGCTCCCGCATCGAGAACGGCTTGGTGAGGTAGTCGTCCGCGCCGACCGCGAGCCCCACCAGCAGGTCGGTCTCGTCGTCCCGGGCGGTGAGCATCAGCACCGGCACCGGCCGGTCCGCCTGGATCCGGCGGCACACCTCCAAGCCGTCGAAGCCGGGCAGCATGACATCGAGTACGACGAGATCGGGCTGGCCGGCCCGGAACTGCGCGACCGCGCTGGGCCCGTCCGCCGCGATGTGCACCGTGAAACCCTCGGCCCGCAGTCGAGCGGCGATGGACTCGGCGATGGTCCGTTCGTCCTCGACCACCAGTACCCGGCGTTCCTTCATGGGTCCTGACTGTATTGAGCCGCCGTGGAGATCAGTGGGTGGCATTGTGAACAACCTGTGGAGAACGCGCCGCACCTGTGGATAACTCGACGAACAGTCAGGATCGGCGTCGATCCGAGCGGCGTTCTGGGTGGGCTGAGGCGGCGCCCAGCCAGGTGTGCGGGTTGCCGTACCAGCACCAGCCGAGCTTCGGGGCGCCCTGACTGATCCAGAGCGCCGGCACCCGCTTGTCGCCGCAGCGGGAGCCGACCAGTGAGAAGCACCTGTTGCTGGCGAGCGCAGCCGGGTGCAGCGTGATGAAGGCGAGCCCTTCGTCGATGGTGAGGGGCAGCCGGCCCTGTGCGGTCATGCCCTCCATGGCCGTGGCGGGCGGCAGGTTGCGGAACTCCTCGCCCCGGTCGACGTCGAAGAGCAGGTACGCCGGCCCGGCTGGCACCTCCAGTTCCTTGATCGGGTCGAAGCGCGGCAGGTCGCCCTCGGCGTAGTTCCGGTCGAGGACGCCGGGCTTGCGCTTGCCGGCCAGCGTGGTGAGTTCGAGGCGCTCCTGCACCCCGATCAGGTCCCGGCTGATGACCAGCAGGACCGGCACCCGGGCGTCGGTGGGGGCGGGCAGGCCGGCGGCACCCTCGATCGCCCTGGTCCGCAGCGGTTCGACCAGGTCGCGGAAGGCGGTTTCGGTCAGCCCGGCGAGGGCGGGGTAGTCCAACCGCACCAGCCGGTCCAGCTGGCGGTCGAACTCGGTCTCGCCGTCGAACGGGGCTTCGGACACGATGGCCTCCCGGTTGTCGTACGGCCTAGCGTACAACGTACGGCAGTGGCCGTCTCATTCCCGGCTCAACGGTTCCAGTCCTGCTTCGCGGCCCTGACCAGCTTGTCCTTCAACTCCCGGGTGTGCCGGCGGCTCACCGGCAGCTCGGTGGAGTCGACCACCACCACGTAGCCGGAATTGACCAGCCGCAGTTCCGCGATCAACTTCAACTGCACCAGGTACGACCGGTGCACCCGGACGAAACCCGCGTCGGCCCACCGCTCGGCGAGGGTCGCCAACGACACCCGCACCAGATGCGAGCCCTCGGCGGTGTGCAGCCGGGCGTAGTCGCCCTGCGCCTCCACCCACCGCACCGCCGAACGGGGCAGCATCCGGGTGGTGCCGGCCAACTCGATGGGGATGGTCGGATCCTCCTCGGCGCGGGCCAGCGCCGCCGGATGCGACGGCACCACCCGCGAACCGATCACCCGGCGCAACGACTCGGCCAGCCGGTCGGCACGGACCGGCTTGCGCACGTAGTCCGTGGCACCCAGGTCGAAGGCGTCCACCGCGCCGTCGTCGTACGCGGTGACGAACACGATCGCCGGCGGTCGGGCGAAACGGCGCAGCACCCGGGCCAGCTCCATGCCGTCCAACCCGGGCATCCGGATGTCCAGGAAGACCACGTCCACATCGCCGTCGCGCAGCAGCCGCAGCGCCTCGGTGGCGTCGGAGGCCGTGTGCAGCCGGGCCACCCGAGGGTCGGCCCGCAGGTGGTACGCCAGCTCATCGAGCGCGGGCGGCTCGTCGTCGACCGCCAGGACCCGGAGAAAACCAGTGGTCACGAGCCCGCCCGCACACCGGGGTGGAACTTCGGCACCCGCATGCTCACTCTCGTGCCCGAGCCCAGCCCGGTCTCGACGACCAGGCCGAACCCGTCACCGAAGACGGACCTGAGCCGCTCGTCGACGTTGGAGAGGCCGACGTGCTGGCCCGTGTCGTCGCCTGGATCACCGGCGCCGCGCGCCAACTCGGCGATGCCGGCGGTCAACGTGGTCGGGTCCATTCCCACTCCGTCGTCCTCCACCGTGATGTGGCATTCGGCGCCCGCGTCCCGGGCCTCGATGCTCACCATGCCCGTGCCCGGCTTGCGGGACAACCCGTGCCGGACGGCGTTCTCCACCAACGGCTGGAGGCAGAGGAACGGCAACGTCACCGGCAGCACCTCCGGGGCGATCTGCAACCGCACCTGCAACCGGTCGCCGAACCGGGCCCGCTCGATGGTCAGGTAGCGGTCGATCGACCGCAACTCCTCGGCGAGCGTGGTGAACTCCCCGTGCGCCCGGAACGAGTACCGGGTGAACTCGGCGAACTCCAGGATCAGCTCCCGGGCCCGCTCCGGGTCGGTGCGCACGAACGAGCCGATCGCGGTCAGCGCGTTGTAGATGAAGTGCGGGCTGATCTGCGCCCGTAACGCCCGGATCTCGGCACGGGCCAGCCGCTCCCGCGACGAGTCCAGCTCGGCCAGGGCGAGCTGGTTGCCGGCCCAGTGCGCCGTCTCCAGGGTGGCCTGCACCAGCCCCGGCGCCGGAGGGCTGTCGGCGATCGCCACCAGGGCGCCGACCACCCGGCCGTCCGCGCCCTGCAACGGCGCGACCACCGCCCCCCGGATCGGGCAGTCGACCCGGTCGCAGTGCAGCTCCTGCTCACCGAGGACCGTCGAGCGGCCGGTCGCCACCGTCCGCCGGGCCGCCGCGAGCAGTTGCTCCCCGTGGTGCGTGCCGCGCCCGTCGAGGGCGAGCACCCGGTCGGCGTCGGTGAGCGCCAGCCCGGCCGCGCCCACCAGAGCCCGCAGATGGCGTACGGCCTTCGTCGCGCCCGCCGCACTCAGCCCTGCCCGCAGCGGCTCGGCGGCCAGGCCGGCGGTGTGCAGCACCTCGTAGGTGGCCCGCTGGGTGGCTGTGGCGATGCCCCGGCGGGCACGCAGCCGCAGCACCGCCCACAGGGCAGCGGTCAGCGCGGTGACCAGTGATACGACGCCGACCACGGCGGAGAGGTTGCCACCCACGCAGCGATCCTTGCCCCTGCGGGCCGGCGCGCCAACCCCCTAATACGCGCCCTTGCGGGCGAGCACCACCCCGACGGTGCGCCACAGGATGCTCAGGTCGTACGCGAGCGACCAGTTGTCGACGTAGTAGAGGTCCAGGCGGACCGACTCGTCCCAGGACAGGTCGGAGCGGCCGGAGACCTGCCACAGCCCGGTCATGCCGGGACGGACCAGCAGGCGGCGGCGCACGTCACCGAGGAAGTCGCCGTCGTCGGCGGGCAGCGGGCGCGGCCCGACCAGCGACATCTCACCCCAGAGCACATTGATCAACTGCGGCAGTTCGTCCAGCGAGGAGGCCCGCAGGAAGCGGCCGACCGGGAAGACCCGCGGGTCCTGCTTCATCTTGAACAGCATGCCGTCGGTTTCGTTCTGGTCGGTGAGGCTGGCCAGCCGGTCCTCGGCGTCGACGTACATGGTCCGGAACTTCCACACCCGGAACGTGCGCCCCTCGTGCCCCACCCGGGGCTGGCGGAAGAAGACCGGCCCGCGGTCGGAGATCCGGATCGCCACCGCGATCGAGATGAAGAGCGGGATCAGCAGCAGCAGGCCGAGGCCGGCGGCCACCCGGTCCAGCAGGTTCTTGGCCAGCAGCGCCGGCCCGGAGAGCGTCGGCTCCTCGACGTGCAGCAGCGGCAGACCTTCGATCGGCCGGATGTGCACCCGGGGGCCGGCGATGTCGGTGAGCTGCGGTGCGACCACCAGGTCGACGCCGGAGCCCTCCAGCTGCCAGGCCAGCCGGCGTAGCTCACCCGGCTCCGCGCTGGCCGAACCGCACACCGCGATGGTGTCGCCACCGACCTCCCGGACCAGGGCCAGGACGTCCCGGCCGGCGTAGATCGGGACCGGGGTCGGCATGCCCCGGGCCGCCGCGTACCCGTCGGTGATGTGGATGGCGACGGGGACCAGCCCGGCGTTCGGGCTGCGGGTGACCGCCGCGTAGACCTCCAGGCACTCCGGGAGGGTGCCGACGAGCACCATCCGATGCGCGGCCTGGCCTGCCCGCCGCCGGATGTAGTGCAGGGCCCAGCGGGCCACGAACCGGCCCCACAGGATCAGCAGCGCCGCGCCGAGCAGCGCCGTGCCCACGGTGAACCGGGAGAGCTGGGTCACGGTGGAGAAGGCGAGGAACGAGACGCTCGCGGCTACCGTCACCGAAGCCCGGATCACCCGCTTGAACTCGTCCGGGCCGAGCCCCAGGTAGCGCCGGTCGTAGGCCCGGTTGCTCCAGAGGATGACCACCCAGCCGAGCGGAAGCAGCAGGTAGGAGACGGTGTGGAACCAGGTCGGGTCCTGCTGGGTGTCGCTGAAACCGGAGGTGGCCTGGTCGAAGAGTTGGATCGCGATCCAGCTGGCGAACGCCGCCGCGCAGAAGTCGAGCAGCAGCAGAATGGCGATGTAGGGGCGGTGCCAGCGGGAGACACGGCGTCGCGCCCTGGCCCACGCCGACCGAGGGACGCCGTTGTGTGACGGCGGCGTCGGCGGCTGGATCTCGAAGCTGTCGACGTGCCGCACGAGTCTGCTCCGGCCTTCGTTGGATACCGGGCGCTGGAGGCTTGCCGTCACCTCACCCATGTCCTCCCGCATGACACGGGCCGCTCACTCGCAGTGAGGGCCCGGGTCGCCCACCGTCCCAGTCTCCCACGCGGGCCCCGACCGGTCGCCGCCCCGAAGGAGATTGGCGACCGATGGTGCCGGCGGGATCTGGCCGGCTCCGCACCATTTCAGAAGCCGGGGACCGGGCCACTATACCGATGGATACGCCTCTGGCGAGAACGGTGGACCGGAGCTTCGGCTCAGTCGGGCCGATTCCGCTCTGTAGTCGGCGGGTGCGATCACTCACCGTACGAGTCGGGACAACCGTCGGTCAGCGAGCGGTTTGCCGCCGGTCTGGCACGTCGGGCAGTACTGGAGGCTGGAGTCGGCGAACGACACCTCCCGCACCGTGTCCCCGCACACCGGGCAGGGCAGCCCGGTCCGGGCGTGCACCTTCAGCCCTGAGCGCTTCTCGCTCTTCAGTTCGGCGGCCCGCTGGCCGAGGGACCGCTCGACGGCGTCCCCGAGGATCTGCCGGGTCGCCGCGTGCAGGGTGGCCAGCTGGTCGTCGGTGAGCCGGTCGGTGATCGCGAACGGCGACAGCTTCGCGGCGTGCAGGATCTCGTCCGAGTACGCGTTGCCCACCCCGGACAGCACCGACTGGTCGGTCAGCACCCCCTTGACCTGCCCCCGCCGGCTGCGGAGCCGCTCGGCGAAGGTGGGCAGGTCCGCGGCGAGCGCGTCCGGACCCAGCTTGGCCACCCCGGGCACCGCCGCCAGGTCGGTGACCAGGTACGCGGCCAGCTTCTTCTGCGTGCCGGCCTCGGTGAGGTCGAAGCCGGACCCGTCGTCGAGACGGACCCGCAGCGCGATCGGCCCCTTACCGGGACGAAGCGGGGCGCTCGACGGGAACGCCTCCCGGTAGTGCAGCCAGCCCGCCCGGGCCAGGTGCACCACCAGGTGCAGGTCGCCTTCGACGAGCACGTCGAGGAACTTGCCGTGCCGGCGGGCGTCGACCACCGCCCGACCGGCGACCGCGGTCGGTGCCGGGTCGTACGTCTTCAGGGCGCTGATCGCGGCGATCTCCAGCCGGTCGACACGCCGCCCCACCGCGCGCTGCCGCAGGTAACCCGCGAGCGCCTCAACCTCCGGTAGTTCGGGCACGACACAACGGTAGCCTTCTTTCCCGTGAGCGTGAGGAATGAGCTTGCGAGTCCCGCAATCGCGAACGAGAGGCACGCTCAGTGAGAATCGTGGTGGCGCACAACCGGTACCGGGAGGCCCAGCCCTCCGGGGAGAACACGATCGTCGACTCGGAGATCGCCCAGCTCACCGCTGCCGGTGTCGAGGTGCTGCCGTTCATCCGCAGCTCGGACGAGATCCCGTCGATGTCGAAGGCGGCGAAGGCGCTGCTGCCGATCTCACCGATCTGGGCGCCGCGTGCCCAGCACGACCTGAGCCGGCTGCTCACCGAGCACCGGCCGGACGTCCTGCACCTGCACAACCCGTACCCTCTGCTGTCGCCCTGGGTGGTGCGGACCGCGCACCGGCACGGCGTGCCGGTGGTGCAGACGGTGCACAACTACCGGCAGGTCTGCTCCTCCGGCATCTACTTCCGCGACGGCGTGATCTGCCAGGACTGCAAGGGTCGGGCGCTGGGCGTGCCGGCGATCAAGCACCGGTGCTACCGCGACTCGGCGGCGCAGAGCGCGCTGATGGCGACCACCCTGGCCGTGCACCGGGGCACCTGGCGGTCGGTGGACCGGTACGTCGCGCTCACCACCGCCATCGCCGACCACCTCCGTGACTACGGCATTCCGGACGATCGGATCATCGTGAAGCCGAACGCCGTACCCGACCCGGGCCGGCCGGCGCCGCTCGGTGACGGCTTCCTCTACCTGGCCCGGCTGTCCCCCGAGAAGGGTGTCGACCTGCTGCTGGACGCCTGGCGTCGGCACCCGGTGGGCACCCTGGGCACGCTGCGGATCGCCGGCGACGGCGAGCTGCGCCCGCTGGTGGAGGCCGCCGCCGCCGAGCGACCCGACGTGGTCTACCTCGGCCAGCTCGACCGCGCCGGGGTACGGGCCGCCGTCGAGGCCAGCGCCGTGGTGATCGCGGCCTCGATGTGGCACGACGTGCTGCCGACCGTGATCATCGAGGCGCTGGCGAGTGGCCGGCCGGTGCTCGGCACCGCACTCGGCGGCATCCCGTACCTGGTCGGGGCGGACGCCCCGCACGAGCCCGCCGGCACCGGACCGGCCGAGATCGCCTCCGCGGTCGCCGGGGGTGGTGGGCCGACGCCGCTGCCGGTCGGCGTGGTCACCGGTACCGCTGGCTGGGTGGTGCCACCGGAGCCGGCCGCGCTGGCCGCCGCGCTCCCGGTCGCGCGGGCCGGTGCCGCCACGCGCTCCGCGCGGGCCCGCCTGCGGTACGAGCAGACCTTCCACCCCGACGTGGTCACCAAGCGACTCCTCGACATCTATGCCGGAGTTACCCGCCCCTGACCCGGCCCGCCGGTCACGTGCGTGAAGGAGTAGGTGCTTCGGTCGTTGGCGGCCGGTGCGGTGGGCGCGGAGGACCGGTCGGGCGGTGAGTATCAGCCGGTTACCGATCGGGGCCGGCGACAGGAACGGCGCGGCGTCCCCCGCCGCCTCCGCCAGTACGCCACCCGCCGGCCGATCGGCAGCAGTTCACTGCGGTCCACGCCGCCACCGCCGGTCCGGCACTGCGCGGGCCGTCTCCTCGGCCGGTATCCGCTCCGACCACCTACCGCGAAGACGCCCATTGCCTGTTGTCCGGCAACGCACCCCGAGCCCTGGCCACCCTGCGCACCGCCGCGATCAGCCTGCTCCGCCTGGCCGGCACCGCATCCGTCGCGCAAACCCTACGACGAAACAGCCGCAAACCGCACAGATCCCTGCAACTAGCCGGAATCGACTAAACGGGCACACTACCCCTTGCGAACGTTCTGGATGAACCACTGCCTCGGGAGGCTCGTTGTAAGGGTGTGCCACTTGATCGTGGCATGCGCTTCCATTCCGATAATTCAAGGGAGGAACAGCATGTATGGCCGATGGTACTCGGAAGCGGATGTCTCGACACGGTACAAAGACGACGCAGCAAGGTCGTTTGGTGCGGAAAGCTGTGCAGCGGCTGATTTTATTCAAGCGCTGGAGGCCTTCCGAGGAGATCTTACGTTTGCGTATCGGCGTGACCGGAATAATCAGGTAATTCGCGCCGACCACGACGAGACGTTTACTAACCCTGGGCTCTGGACTCGGCGGGCGACGCTGGACTGGTTGTACCAAACCAGCAACCAACTTCCCTATATGCGGACTCTTTCTACTACCCGGCCTGCGGTTGTGGCGTTGACTAGCGCAGCTTCGGCTCCGGGTGCGGCTCACGGGGGCGCAGGACAGGCTGGTCCCGCCGGAGGCCAGTCGAGTGCCGGAAGCAACCGGTGGCAGCAGCACGGGAGTCGGTCGGGGAATGGGTCAGTTCGCCGGCAGTGACGTGATCTCAGCAAGGAGTTGGGCGTGGTTCGGGACTGGACGCCTACTGCCGGTCGCACTTAGAGACTGTCGGGCAACTGGGTGGCTACGCGGCGACAAGTTGCTCGGTGTTGATGTGTCGGGCGGCTTCGCGGTCGATAGCGCCGAAGATCTCGCCGATCCCGTCGGCTCGTAATCTCGCCAGAATGGATATTCGAATGGCTGCACCTAATGATCCAAATCGCACCGAATTTTTGGTGGAGAAGGCCAGCGATTTATATCACCAGGTCGATAAAGATTATCGGAACGACCCTGATTACCGCTTCCTGAAATTCGTGGCCGGAGTTGGCCGGGATGGAGCCATGACTCATGAGCGGGACGAGGCCAGGGTTTTGGCGACGGGGTTGAGAGAAGATCAGGAGATTCAAGAGCGATCGAGAGCTATAGAATCGGCCCTTGTGAAATTCGTTGAGTTCCTCAATTCCGATCAAAGTCAGCGATTTCACCTAAGGACTACCGACCCGTTCTTCATTTTCCTGAATGAAAGATTCGCTCAACCTTTTCCGCAAGTGGTGCCGGTGGCAGTCCGACGAATTGCGCCACGTCAGGCTGGCCCGTCCGGCCCGCCGCAGGCAGCTCCCAGGGGCGCCTACCCGAGTTCCAGCGCCGCTGCGTTGACGAGTGCATCTGCCCAGTTCGGCAGGCCTCAGGCTCCGGTGGCTTCCCCACCGGGAGGAGGTTTGCCGGTATATGGCCCTCCGGGTGGGTTTCCGCCACCGCCCGGCGCTTCACACGGCCATGGTGGCGGATCCGGCTTCGCTCGTAGAGCGTAAGCAGCGACAGGCGAAGGCAAGGTAGGCGGGGGTGGGGCCGTTCTGGGCGCGGGTCCAGGTCGGTAGCCCGTCCGGGCGCATAACGGCTTGAGGACCTCGACCACTACCACCAGGCCCTCTCTGTCGTGGGTGGCGTTCCGTCGACGCGCCACCGGGTTCCTACAGGGAGGCGCGGGCGGAGAAGGCGATGCTGGCGAGCAGGAAGCCGCCGTTGACGATGGTGAACGCGACCATCACCCAGAGGACCAGCGCGGGGGCCACGGCCAGCACCAGGGCCGCCACGAAGACCACCGCGCCGTAGTCGCGGACCAGCTTCACGAGGCGCACCGGCAGCGAGGTCGAGGTGACCATGCTGGCGGCGTTCGGGCCGGCCTGCATCACCGACGTCACCAGGTTGACCATCCAGGTGCCGGCGAAGGTCGCCACCAGCCAGGTCGGGGTCGACGGCTCCTGCGCCACGGCGGTGGCGGCGAGCGCGGCCACCAGGGCGATCTGCGCGGCCACGTCGCAGAGCACGTCGACACGCGCCCCGGCCGCGCTGCCCTGGCCGGTCACCCGGGCGAGCTGCCCGTCGGCGCAGTCCAGGGAGTACGCGACCTGCCAGCCGACCAGGGCGAGCAGGCCGACGACCCAGGCCGGTACGTCACCGGCGGCGACCGGGCCGGCGAGCGCCACCACGGTGACCGAGGTGGCCAGGCCGAGCATCAGGTTGGTGACGGTCAGCGCGGTCGGGCGCAGCCCGAGTCGCTGGGCGACCAGCGCGAAGACCGCGCCCAGCCACTGGCTGATCGACTCGCTGAACAGGCCGCCACCCCGGTTGACCCGGTGGAAGTCGGCGACGGTGGGACGGGGCTCAGCCAAGCTGGTCGCGGATTGCACCGGCGTAGTCTGCCAGCCGCTCCCGCGTCTCGGTAGGCGACAACGCCAGGTGTTCGAGGATCGTGTAGCGGTCCGGTCGGGTACGCGGCGCGAACTGCACCGCCTCCACGAACTGGTCGTCGGTGAGCCCCACCTCGGCCGGGAGCCGGGGCAGGCCGTGCCGGGCGAGGCAGGCCGACATCTCCCCGAATCGGCGCAGGTCCCCGCGTAGCCAGGTGCAGAACAGCGCGCCCAGCCCGGCCAGTTCGCCGTGTGAGGCGGTGCCGGGAAAGAGCGAGTCGACGGCGTGCATGATCTCGTGGCAGCCGCCACTGGACGGCCGGCTGGTGCCGCACACCGCCATCGCCAGGCCGCTGGAGATCAGCGCCTCGGCCAGCACGGTGACGAACGCGTCGTCGGTCATGTCGCCGGGGTGGTTGAGCACCGCCTCGGCGCCCGCGCGGGCCAGCGACGCGGCCAGCCCGTCGACCGGCTCGCCGCGTACCTGCCGGGACAGCTCCCAGTCGGCCAACGCGCTGATGTTGCTGATCACGTCGCCGATGCCGGCCCGGTTGTGCCGGTCCGGGCCGCTCTCCACGAAGTCCAGGTCGACGATCACCGCGATCGGGATGTGCACCCCGTAGGAGCCCTTGAGCCCGTCGGTGATGAGGCTGGACACCGGGGAGCCGATCCCGTCGTTGGCGAGGCTGGTCGCCACCGACACCATCGGCAGCCCTCGCCGGGTGGCCGCGTACTTGGCCACGTCTATGGTCTTGCCGCCGCCGATCCCGACGACCGCGTCGTACGAGCGGGCGCGGAGTTTGCCGCCCAGGTCGTCGGCGGCGTCCAGAGTGCCGCCGGAGACGGTGAACACGTCGGCCGAGCGCAGCGACGGTCGGATCAGCTCCGCGATCTGGGCACCCTGACCCGGGCCGACCACCACGGCGACGTCGCCACCGGAGGAGATCCGCCCATCAGCCAGGATCGCGCCCAGGTCGGCGACCGCCCCACGTCGTACGTCGATGTGCAGTGGGGTGAGGACGCTGCGGGCTAGTAGCGGCACGCGATCTCCCGCGCGCGGGCCAGGTCGGCGTGGTTGTCGACCTCCACCCAGGGCACGTCACCGATCGGAGCTGCCCGCACCTCGCCACCGCGGTCGGCGAACTCCTGGTAGCCGTCCTCGTAGTAGAGGTTCGGGTCGCGCCGCCAGGTCGCCTCCAGGGCGTCGGCGAGGGCGTCGGCGACCTGCGGCTCGATCAGCGTCGCGCCGATGTACTCCCCGTACGCCTCGCCCGGATCCATGATCTTGGTGATCCGGGTGAGCTGGCCGGCGGCGTCGAAGGTGGTCTTCATCTCCTCCTCGGCCAGCGGCTTGAGGGTGTCCACCGCGAGCAGGATGCCCGGGCCGCGTTCGGCCAGCAGGGTCTTCTCCACGCTCACCGGGTGCACGGTGTCCCCGTTGACCAGCAGCACCCCGCGTGCGAAGTACTCCCGGGCCAGCCACAGCGAGTAGGCGTTGTTCCACTCCTCGGCCTTGTCGTTGTGCACGAGGGTGAGCGTCACCCCGTACCGCTTCTCCAGGTCGGCCTGCCGCTCGCGGACCGCGTCCGCCGCGTAGCCGACCACGATCACGATGTCGGTGAGCCCGACCTCGGCGAGGTTGCCCAGCGCGATGTCCAGGATCGTGGTCTCGCCGTCGACCGGCACCAACGCCTTCGGCAGCGTGTCGGTGTACGGGCGCAGCCGGCGCCCCGCCCCGGCCGCAAGGACCATTCCGATCATCGCGACATCCTCCCTCGTGCTGCTCCCCGTCACCGGTGGAGGATAGCCCCGGTTGGCCGGGCGGCTCCGGCCAACCGGGTCAGCCGGGCAGCGCGGCCAGGTCGGCGAGCATCGTCAGCCGCTCGTCCGCGCTGAGCACGGAGTACGCGCCGGCGGCCCGACGGTCGGTCTCCAGTTCGATGGCGACCCGTTCGGGGCCGGCCGGCAGCGCGGCGACGGTCGAGGCGGTGTGCCCGGCGGCGGTCCAGGCCGCGGCGTGCGCGTCGGCCCGGTGGTAGCGCAGCGTGCCCAGCCGGTTGAGCAGCAGCACGCCCGACGGTGTGCCGTCCGGCTCGTACGGGGGCGCCAGCGCGGTGAACGCCGAGCCGGTGGGTGCGCCCTCCTCGTCGGCGAGCAACAGGGCGTACGCCAGGACCCGGCCGAGCGCGGCCACCAACCGCGCCACCCGCTCGTCGTGCCCGGCCCACAGTTCCTCGGTGACCTCGGCGTGCACCTGGCACAGCTCGGTGAGGAAGGCGGCACCCCGTTCGGTGGCGGAGAGCGCGCCGTCCGGGCGGCGGTGCAGCATCCCGTACGCCACCTGCTTGTCCACGGCCCGGCGGACGGCGACCGGGTCGCCGTACCGGGTGACCGCCGCGAAGCCCGGCCCGTCGACCGTGCCGCCCGGCGCGGCGAGGCGGGTGCGCAGGTCCACCAGGTAGCCGTTCGCGGTCGGGCCGCCGTACCGCTGGCTCAGCTCGGCGCCGCCGCCGTGCCGCCCGGCCAGCATGCCGGCGCGGAACGTCCGGTCCACGGCCGGTGCGAGCAGCCCGGCGAGCCGGTGCGGCGTCAGCTCGACGGTGTTCACAGACCGATCGACCGCAGGACGGCGAAGCCCTCCTCCGCGATCCGCCGGATCAGCCCGTCGTTGACGTCGCGGTTCTCGTCGAGCACGGTCACCTCGTGTTCGGCCAGCCAGCGGTACTCGGTGTGCTTGCCGGCCTCCAACCTCGGGTGGTCGAGGTCGCCGTCGACGCGTACCAGGAAGTCGTGCTCGATCCGGACCAGGCCGTCATCGCCGACGTACTGGTATTCACCCACCTGACCGAGGACGTGCGAGAGGATCCAGCCGGTCTCCTCGGTGATCTCCCGGCGCAGCGCGTCGTCGATATCCTCGCCCGGGTCCAGGTGGCCGCCGACGATGTCCCAGCAGTTGGGAAAGAGGCGTCGGTGTTCGGAGCGGCGCTGGAAGAAGATGCGGCCGTCGTGGTCGACGATCAGCGCGCCGGCACAGCGCAGGGGCTCGGTGGACACCGTTCGACAGTAGCGAGCGGTCCGGCATCGCGGCGATGCCCGGTCTTGTCCCGGAAACATCCACGGACCACGATGTCGGTACCGGATGCCACCGTCCCAAAGGAGTGATGTGTGATGCAGGTACGGGAAGCGATGTCCAGCCATGTCCTCGTCGTCGGTCCGGAGCACACCCTGCGCCAGGCGGCCCGGATGATGTCGGCCCGTGGTGCCGGATCGGCGGTCGTGATCGACCCGGATTCGGAGGGCGTCGGGATCATGACCGAACGCGACGTGTTGAAGGCCATCGGCGCCGGTCTGGACTGCGACGTGGAACGCACCGGCGCGCACCTGACCTGGGATGTGGTCTACGCCGGCCCGGACTGGACGGTGGCCGAGGCAGCCGCCGCGATGGCCCGGGGCGGTTTCCGGCACCTGGTGGTCCTGGACGGCCGCGAGGTGGCCGGGGTGATCTCGGTGCGGGACATCATGCGGGTCTGGGCGGACAGTCAGGCGGTCGCGACGACCTGACCGGTCCGGGTGTGCCGGGTCGGATCGAGGGGTAAGGATCCCTTGCGGGCGCGGAGATGCCGTGGCCCGTCCGGGAGGGCCCGATGCGTGACGCGGAGCGGCTGATCAGCCAGCAGTACGCCATGCTCCTGAACCGGGATGTGGCCCGCCTGCCGGACCTCTACGCCCCGGAGGCGTTCTACTCCATGCCGGGCGTGACGGTCCGGCCGATCGAGTTGCCCGCGCTCCTGCGTACCTGGACCGGCGCCTTTCCGGACCTGCGGGTCGACCCGCGGGGCACGGTGCGCACGGCCGGCGGTGCGGCCGTGGAGCTGCGGCTGACCGGCACCCACACCGGCACGTTGCACTCGCCGTTCGGCACCGTCGCGCCCACCGGCCGCACGGTGAGCTGGGAGGTGGCCGACGTGGTGCGGGCCCGCCGGGGGCGGATCGTCTCCTGGCGGTCCTACTTCGACTGGAGCCAGCTCCTCGACGCGCTCGGCGTGCAGCTGGACGGGTTTTCCCGGGCCGCGCAGCACGACTCGCTCGCCCTTCCGGTCTGATCTGTCGCCGTCCGGCCCCGTCGGGTCACCCGACCCGGTGGCTCATGATGCGGACATCGCCGTGCCGTGCGCGCGTTCCCCGTCGCCGCCCGTACTCTCAACATCCATGACCGCCGAGCAGCTGATCTCCTTCGCCCGTGGCGCACCCTCGCTGGACATCGTCGATGTCGAAGGGCTCAAGGCCGCCGCCGTTCGCGCCTTCGACGCCGACCCTGCGGGGGTCACGGCGTACGGCACATCCGTCGGCTACGTGCCGCTGCGCAAGTGGATCGCCGAGAAGCACGGGGTCGCCGCCAACCAGGTGCTGGTGACCAACGGGTCGCTCCAGGCCGACGCGTTCCTCTTCGACCACCTGGTCCGCCCGGGTGACGCGGTGGTGGTGGAACGCCCGACGTACGACCGGACGCTGCTCAACCTCCAGCGGATGGGCAGCGAGCTGCACGGCATCTCGGTCCAGCCGGACGGTCTGGACACGGCCGAGTTGCGCAAGCTGCTGGAGTCCGGGGTCCGGCCCCGGCTCGCGCACGTCATCCCGAACTACCAGAACCCGGCCGGCATGACGCTGTCCCTGGAGAAGCGCCGGGAGTTGCTCGACCTGGCCGCCGAGTACGAGTTCACGATCTTCGAGGACGACCCGTACGCGGACATCCGGTTCCGTGGCGAGCCGCTGCCGTCGATGCTGTCGCTGGACACCCGCAACGTGGTGGTGCACGCGTCGAGCTTCACCAAGACGGTCTGCCCGGGTGTGCGGGTCGGTTACCTGGTCGGCCCGGCGGACCTGATCGCCGACATCGCCAAGAACGCGACGAGCCTCTACATCTCCCCCGGCATGGTGTCGCAGGCGATCGTGCACCAGTTCTGCGTCTCCGGTGACATCGACCGCTCGATCGACACCGTCCGCGCGGCACTGGGTGAGCGGGCCGGGGTGCTCGCCGAGTCGCTGCGCCGGCATCTGCCGCAGGCCCGGTTCGTGGAGCCGGACGGCGGCTACTTCCTCTGGGTGGAGTTCCCGGAGGACATCCTGGTCGACCGGCTCGCCCCGGCGGCGGCCGAGCGCGGCGTCGCCGTGGTGAAGGGCAGCGACTTCGTGCTCGACGGTGGACGGCACGCCCTGCGGCTGGCGTTCTCGGCGGTGACCGCGGACCGGATCGACGAGGGCGTCCGCCGCCTCGCCGCGGCCGTCGAGGACATCCGTAGCTGACACTTCTGTCGGGTCCCCGACAGAACGACGATGCCGGCCGTCCCGGGACTCCCGCCCGGGCGGCCGGCGGCCCACAATGCTGCGAGCGCCACCCGACAGGCCCCCGGCCGGTTCTTTCGGCCACCCTGTCCCAGGGTGACGCGTACAGCACAACCCCCGCCCCCACGGGTGCC
>NZ_WBKR01000023.1 GCF_008868155.1 Micromonospora sp. ALFpr18c | reverse complement strand
GGGCCGGGGGTGGGGTCCAGCGGCGGAGTTCTCGCTTGGCGAGTGAGTTGCGGTGGACCTCGTCGGGGCCGTCGGCGAGGCGCAGGGTGCGGGTCTGCGCCCAGAGGGCGGCGAGTGGAGTGTCCTGGCTGACGCCCGCGCCGCCGTACCCCTGGATGGCCTTGTCGATCACCCACTCCGCCATCGCCGGCGTGCCGATCTTGATGGCCTGGATCTCGGTGTGCGCGCCCTTGTTGCCGACGGTGTCCATCAGCCACGCCGTCTTGAGCACCAGCAACCGGGCCTGCTCGATGCGCACCCGGGACTCGGCGATCCACTCCCGGACCACGCCCTGCTCGGCGAGCGGCCGGCCGAACGCGATCCGGCCGAGCGCCCGCTTGCAGAGCAGTTCCAATGCCCGCTCAGCCATTCCGATCAATCGCATGCAGTGGTGGATGCGGCCCGGACCCAGCCGGGCCTGGGCGATGGCGAACCCGCCGCCCTCGGCGCCGATCAGGTTCTCCGCCGGCACCCGCACGTCGGTGAAGTCGATCTCGGCGTGCCCGCCGTGCGACCCGTCGGTGTAGCCGAAGACGGTCATGCCCCGACGGACGTTCACCCCCGGGGTGTCGCGGGGGACCAGCACCATGCTCTGCTGGCGGTGCCGGTCGGCGGCCGGGTCGGTCTTACCCATCACGATGAAGATCTCGCAGCGCGGGTCCATCGCGCCGGACGACCACCACTTGCGCCCGTTGATGACGTACTCGTCGCCGTCGCGGGTGATGCTGGTGGCGATGTTGGTGGCGTCGGAGGAGGCCACGTCCGGTTCGGTCATGCAGAACGCGGAGCGGATCTCGCCCTCCAGCAGCGGCAGGAGCCAGCGCTCCCGCTGCGCGTCCGACCCGAACTCGGCCAGCAGCTCCATGTTGCCGGTGTCCGGTGCGGCGCAGTTGACGGCCTCCGGCGCCAGGTGCGGGCTGCGCCCGGTCAACTCGGCGAGCGGGGCGTACTGCAGGTTGGTGAGGCCGGCGCCGTAGCGCGGGTCGGGCAGGAAGAGGTTCCACAGGCCGCGCTTGCGGGCCTCCGCCTTCAGCTCGGCCAGCACCGGGGTACGCGACCACGGGTCGCCGGCGGCGACCTGCTCGGCGTGCACCGGCTCGGCCGGGTAGACGTGCTCGGTCAGGAACCGGGTCAGCTCGTCGCGCAGCTCCTCGGTCCGGGTGTCGTACGCGAAGTCCATCACCGCTCCCTGGCGGCGGTCAGACCGTGCGCGACCAGCGGTGCCACCATGTCGCCGATCCGGTCGAAGCCCGCACCGAGGGTCTGCCCCAGGGTGTGGCGGTAGTGGATGCCCTCGCAGATGACCGCGAGCTTGAAACAGCCGAGCGCCACGTGCCAGTGCAGCGGCCCGACGTCGACGTCGCTGCGCCCGGCGTACCGGTCGATCAGCTCGGTGCCGGTGGGGAAGCCGGCGCGCGGGCCGAGACCGTCGGCGACCGGGTTGCCGGCGGCCGTCTCGCTGCCACCCAGCACGTCCCAGTACGTCAGGAGCAGCCCCAGATCGGCGAGGGGGTCGCCGAGGGTGGCCATCTCCCAGTCGAGCACCGCGTGCACGGCCACCGGGTCGGCCGAGGCGAGGAGGTTGTCGAGCCGGTAGTCGCCGTGCACGATCCGGCCGGCGTTCGCCCCCTCCGGCGCGGTCGCGGCGAGCAGGTCGCGCAGCTCGTCGATGCCGGGCAGCGGGCGGCTGCGGGAGCGGTCGAGCTGCCCGGCCCAGCGGCGTACCTGCCGGGCGAGGTAGCCCTCGGGGCGGCCGAAGTCGCTCAGCCCGACCGCCGCCGGGTCGACGGTGTGCAGGGCGGCGAGGGTGTCCATCATCGCCAGGGCGAGGGCGCGGCGACGCTCGTCGCCCAGCGGGTCGGTCTGCGCGCGGGTGCGGAACACCTCCCCGGGTGCCCGTTCCATCAGGTAGAACGGGGCGCCGATCACCTCCGGGTCGGCGCAGAGCAGCAGCGCGTCCGGGACCGGCACCTCGGTCGGCGCCAGGGCCGAGATGACCCGGAACTCGCGGGCCATGTCGTGCGCGGTCGCCAGCACGTGCCCCAACGGTGGCCGGCGCAGCACGACCTCCCGGTCGCCGAGGCGCAGCAGGTAGGTGAGGTTGGACTTGCCGCCGGCGATCAGCTCGGCCCGCAGTGGCCCCACGGCCAGCCCGGGCCGGTGCCGCGTCAGATAGCCGGCGAGCCGATCGAGGTCGACGCCGGCGGGGGAGGCCGTAACCGGGTCCGGCCGCAGCGCGTCGGCGGCCGGATCGGTCATCCGACTAGTTGATGGCAGCCTGTTCACGTTGTCAAGGTCGGATTTTCCTCTCGGGACATGCCTCTGCAACAGGGACGAAATGGTCAAGGACCAGGCTGGGACCAGCCTGCCGGCCGTCGCCGGCCCGCCGAGCGGAGGGACAGACATGTTGCTGCGAGTTCGGGTCACCCTGCCGGACCGTCCGGGCACCCTCGGCCAGGTGGCTCGCACGCTGGGCGTGTCCGGCGCAGACATCGTGCAGGTGGTGGTCCTGGAGCGGCTCGGCGGGCGCGCGGTGGACGACTTCACGGTGGTCTGGCCGGGTGCGGCCCGGGTCGAGCGGCTGCTGGCCGGTCTCGCGGCGATCCCCGGTGTGCGGGTCGACGGCGTGTGGCGGGCGATCGGCGCGCCCACCACCACCGGTCAGGACGCGGAGCTGCTGGCCCAGGTCGCGGCGAACCCGGCCGACGGGCTGGCCACCCTGGTCGACGCGGTACCCGGGCTGCTGGCGGCCGACTGGGCCGTCGCCGCGGTGGTCCCGGTGGACTGGGCGTCCCGCAACGGAGGTGGTGGCGCCACCGTCGGGCACGCCAGCTGGCGTGCTCCCGTACCGCCGCGGTTGCCGGAGGTGACCCCGCTGCGCGGCCGGTCGATGACCACCCCCGACGGCACCCACCACGCGATAGTGCCGTTCGGTCGGGCCGGCCTGGTGCTGGTGGTGGCCCGCGAGCACAGCGAGACGCTCTGCGCCGCCGGGTTCCACAGCACCGAGGTGGACCGGCTCAGCCAGCTCGTCCGGGCCAGCGCGGTGATCCTCGGTGACCGACTG
The DNA here is from genome assembly GCF_008868155.1 of Micromonospora sp. ALFpr18c. GTDB lineage: Bacteria > Actinomycetota > Actinomycetes > Mycobacteriales > Micromonosporaceae > Micromonospora. The sequence goes on along the minus strand of NZ_WBKR01000023.1, from coordinate 42,350 downwards.
GACCTGGTCGGCGCGCCCCCGGTGAACGCCGGTCCCTGACCTGCACGAGGAGTTCCCGGGCCGACACCGGTGAGCAACCGGCCGGCAACAGCCGGGGGCGAGGCTCTTGGGTGGGGAAGGGAGCCAACCATGACGTTGTGGCGGATCCGAGCAACGGTGGACGACCGGCCGGGTTACCTGTCGGTCCTCACGGCGAGCCTCGCGCTGCGCGGGGTCAACATCCTCACCGTGCAGGTGCAGCCCACCGAGCAGGGCGCGGTGGACGATTTCCTGGTCGACGCGCCGGACGCGCTCGACGAGACCGAGCTGATCGCCGCCGTCGAGCGCGGGCGTGGACGGGACTGCTGGGTGGCGCGCAGCGAGGCGCGCGGCCTGGCCGACCAGCCCACCCGGGTGCTCGGGCTGGCCAACCGACTGGTCCGTGACCCGGACGCGACGGGCGAGGCGCTTCGGACGCTGCTCGGCACCGACTCGGTCAGCTGGCGGCCCGCGTCGACCGGCTTCGACCGGGGCATCACCGGCACCAGCATGCTGTTGGCCGACCCGGCGGGCGGCTCGTTCGCGCTGCGCCGGGCCGCGCCCGCCTTCACCCCGGCGGAGTACGCCCGGGCGCAGGCCCTGGTCGAGCTGGCCGCCACCGTGGCGCGCCGGGCCGCCGAGCAGGTCACCCTGGTGCTGCCCGACGGTGCCGAGGTGGCCGTGCGGCCGGCGTGCGTGGACGACCTGTCGGGTGTGCTGGAGCTGCACGAGGCGTGCTCTCCGCGCAGCCGGCACCGGCGCTACTTGGGCGGGGCGGCGTTGCCGCAGCAGGCTCGGCTGCGGCGACTGCTGGAGCCGCCCCGAGGGTTGACGCTGGTCGCCACGGCCACCGGCCCCGACGGTGCCGCGGAGTCGGTGGTGGCGATGGCGAACCTGCTCGGCGAGGGCGACGAGGCCGAGGTGGCGCTGCTGGTACGCGACGACTGGCAGCGGCGTGGGCTCGGCTCGGCGTTGCTGCGCCGGCTGGCCCGGCACGCCGACGCCGCCGGGTACGCGGCGCTGGTGCTGCACGTCCAGGCCGAGAACACCCCGATGCTGCGGACGCTGCGCCGGCTCGACCGGCCCAGCTTGACGGAGCGCGACGGGCCTCTGCTCACTCTCACCGTCCCGCTCGCCTCCCCGGTCCCGGTCGGTCGGACGAACACCGCCCTGTCGTCCGGCGCGTAGGTAGGGCCGTACGCCGTTCCCCGGTCCCCGCCACCGTGGCGGGGACCGGGGGTGTCGATCAGGTGGCGGGGTAGCTGTTGTAGTCGGGGAAGTTGCCGTAGAGCCGGTCGTCGCCGCCGACGGTGACGGCCTGCACCAGCAGGTCGCCGCCGACGAACGCGCCCTTCCACGAGGCGCCCCGGCCGCCGAACGCCTCGTCGCGGTCACCCCGCGAGCGCGGCTTGTTGATGCCCACCTTGAACGCCTGCAGGTCCACCGCGAGCTTGCCGGCCACCTCCTCGTCGTCGCAGGCCAGGGACGCGACCAGCGCGCCGTTGGAGGCGTTCATGGCGGCCAGCAGTTCGTCGGTGGTGTCCACCACGACGATCGTGTCGACCGGCCCGAACGGTTCGGCGTGCATCAGCCGGGACCGGCCGGGCGGTGCGAGCAGCACCGACGGCGCCACGTACGCCGAGGTGTCCTGTCCGGGCAGGAACGGGGCGCCGGTCAGCTTGCCGCGGTGCAGCGGCACCGCGCCGCCACGGGCCGCCTCGTCGACCTTGCGGTGCAGCTCGTCGGCCTTCGCGGCGCTGATCAGCGGCCCGAAGTCCAGCTCGGGCAGCGGGTCGCCGGCGGTCCAGGTGTCGTCGACGGCGAGCGGGTGGCCGAAGCGGACGCTGCGCACGACGGGCAGGTACATGTCGAGGAACTCGTCGACCAGGTCACGTTGCACGACGAACCGGGGGTACGCGGTGCAGCGCTGCTTGCCGTACTCGAAGCCTTTCTTCAGGTGCGTGGCGAGTAGGTCCCACTGGGAGAAGTTCCAGATGCCCCAGGCGTTGAGGCCCTCCTGCTCGATGAAGTGCCGCTTGTCGCTGTCGAGCAGCGCGGCGGCCACCTTGCCGCCGTTGGAGCGTCCGCCGACGAACGCCACCGCGCCGATCTCGGGTGCCCGGACCAGCACTTCGGACAGTTCCTCGCCGCCGCCGGAAACGAGGGTGGCGGGCAGCCCGGCGCGGCGCATCAGCGCGTGCGCGACGGTCAGGCAGACGGCGCCACCCTGAGACGGGGTCTTGGCGATGACCGCGTTGCCGGCCAGCAGTTGGACCAGTTCGGCGTGCACGAGGACGCTCATCGGGTAGTTCCACGACGCGATGTTGCTGACCGGGCCCGGCAGCGGCTCGCGGCCGTCGGCGAGCATCCGGTCGATCTCGCCGGCGTACCAGCGGACGCCGTCGAGCGCGCGGTCCACGTCGGCGCAGGCCAGCCGCCACGGCTTACCGATCTCCCAGACGAGCAGCAGCGCGAGCAGGTCACGGTGGGCGTCCAGGGCGTCCAGGGCGTCGGCGACCCGGGCCTTGCGCTCGGCGAGCGGGGTCTGCGCCCAGTCCCGGTGCGCGGCGGCGGCGTGCGCGACGGCGGCGCTGGCCGTGTCGGCGTCGATCCGGGGCAGGTTGATCACGACGGTGTTGTCCACCGGGGTGCGGGCGGGTGTGGGACGGCCGACGGCCCGCCATTCTCCGTCGACCAGGTTGTGCAGGGTGGTGACGCCGTCCACGGCGGCGCCGAACGCCTCTGGCGTGGCGGTCACCGCGCGGGTGAGGACGTCGGACCAGGCGGTGCCCTCGGCGAGTCGTCGTGCCATCGCGTTCTCCTCAGGGTCGACCGGGGAGCGGCGGCGTCGATGGCACCGCTGGTGATCCGTACTGTCTCGCGGACAGTAGTGGGTCAGCAACAGTACGTTTGTCTGGCTGAACGCCGTCGGCGTCGTCGGCCCCGACGGCTGTCTGAGCGGCGAGCCTCTGAACTGCGAAGACGGCCACCTTTGTATTGAGATCGATCGATGGTGCGATGTCCTCGATGGAGTTACCCGCGAGTACGCTCGTGCCAGCGTTGCGGCGCTGGCGGCATTGGCGGGCTTCCCAAGTGACGGTGCGCCCATTACATTGTCGATTATCCATGGGAGCGCTTCCACGGCTGCCCCTGGTCACACCGCCACCCCGCTGTCGCCGGTGGCCGCGCCGCCCCAACGCCGTCCCGCGTCGGTGCGACCACCGGCGGCGCCTGGAACAGGAGCCCGCCATGCGCCATCTGACCCGGCCGGTTCCCGGCCACGGCGGCCGGTCGCCGGTCGTCGACCAGCCCTGGCCGCGGCAACTGCTGGCCGCCGGCATCGCCCTGCTCACCGGGCTGTCCCTCGCGGTCGCCGCCCCGCTGGCCGCAACCGCGTCCGCCGCTCCGGCGAGCTTCAACTACGCCGAGGCGTTGCAGCAGTCGCTGCTCTTCTACGAGGCGCAGCAGTCCGGTCGACTGCCCGATTGGAACCGGGTCTCCTGGCGCGGCGACAGCGCGCTCACCGACGGCGCCGACGCGGGACTGGACCTCACCGGCGGCTGGTACGACGCCGGCGACCACGTGAAGTTCGGCTTCCCGATGGCGTTCAGCGCCACCATGCTCGCCTGGGGCGCGGTGGAGTACCGCGGCGGCTACACCGCCTCCGGGCAACTGCCGCACCTGCTCAACAACCTGCGCTTCGTCAACGACTACTTCATCAAGGCGCACCCGTCGGCCAACGTCCTCTACGGACAGGTCGGCAAGGGCGACGACGACCACAAGTGGTGGGGTCCGGCCGAGGTGATGCCGATGGCGCGGCCCGCGTACAAGATCGATGCGAGCTGTGGCGGCGCGGACCTGGCGGGGGAGACGGCGGCCGCGATGGCCGCCTCCTCGATGGTGTTCCGGCCCACCGACGCGACCTACGCCGACAAGCTGCTGGGCCACGCCCGGCAGCTCTACACGTTCGCCGACACCGTGCGGAAGTCCTACCACGAGTGCATCACCGACGCGACGAGCTTTTACCGCTCGTGGAGCGGCTGGCAGGACGAGCTGGTCTGGGCCGCGATCTGGCTGCACCGGGCCACCGGCGAGGCCAGCTACCTGACCAAGGCCGAGAGCGAGTACGACAAGCTCGGCACCGAGAACCAGTCCACCACCCGCTCCTACAAGTGGACCATCGCCTGGGACAACAAGCAGTTCGGCGCGTACGTGCTGCTGGCCAACCTGACCGGCAAGCAGAAGTACGTCGACGACGCCAACCGGTGGCTCGACTACTGGACCGTGGGAGTTAACGGGCAGCGGGTGCCGTACTCGCCGGGCGGGATGGCGGTGCTCGACTCGTGGGGCGCGTTGCGCTACGCGGCCAACACCTCGTTCGCCGCCCTGGTCTACAGCGACAAGACCACCGACACGACCCGCAAGGCGCGCTACCACGACTTCGCCGTCCGGCAGATCAACTACGCGCTCGGCGACAACCCGCGCAACTCCAGCTACGTCATCGGGTTCGGCGCCAACTCGCCGCGCAACCCGCACCACCGCACCGCGCACGGCTCCTGGTGGGACAGCCAGACCGTGCCCGTCGAGACCCGGCACACCCTCTACGGCGCGCTGGTCGGCGGCCCGTCCGCGGCCAACGACGCGTACAGCGACAGCCGGTCGGACTACGTGATGAACGAGGTGGCCACCGACTACAACGCCGGCTTCACGTCCGCGCTGGTCCGGCTGACCTCCGAGTACGGCGGCACCCCGCTGGCGAACTTCCCGGTCGCCGAGACGCCGGACATCGACGAGCTGACCGTGGAGACCACGGTGACGCAGGCCGAGCCGCGAGCCACCGGGCTCAAGGTGATGGTCTACAACAAGTCGGCGTTCCCGGCCCGCGCCCTGACCAACGGCACGTTCCGGTACTACTTCCGGCCCGACGGCACCGGCGCGGTGCAGGTCACCGCCGGCTACACCCAGGGCTGCCCGTCCCCGACCACCGCCAAGCAGTTCAGCGGTGACATCTGGTACGTCGAGGTGGACTGCACCGGGTACACCATCGCTCCGGCGGGCCAGTCGCAGCACCGGATGGAGGTCCAGTTCAAGATCGGTGTGCCGGAGGGCGGCACCTGGGATCCGACCAACGACCCGTCGTACCAGGCCACCGCCGGGCCCAACCGCAAGGTGCCGCTCTACGCCGGCAGCACCCGTGTCTGGGGCGAGGAGCCGGGCCCGGTCGTACCGGACACCACCAAGCCGACCGTCCCCGGTACCCCGGTGGCGTCCAACCTCGGCCCCCGCACGGTCACCCTGACCTGGGCGCCGTCGACGGACAGCGGCGGCAGCGGCCTCGCCGGCTACGACGTCCGCGAGTTCATGGTCGGTAACGACGTGGTGGCGACCCGGCGGGTCACCGAGAACTCGATCACCATCACCACGCTGCTGCCGAAGCGGACGTTCGAGTACACCATCGTGGCGCGCGACGGCGCGGGCAACGAGTCGGCGGCCTCGCCGAAGCTCACCGTGACCACGCCACCGGCCGGCACCGCCGACACCACCCCGCCGAGCACCCCCGGCACCCCGGTCGCCTCGGCCGTCACCGCCACCGGGCTCACCCTGGCCTGGACCCCGTCGACCGACAACGTCGGCGTCACCGGTTACCGGGTCTACCGCGAGGCCGGTGCGACCGACGTGCTGGTGGCCTCGCCGACCGGCACCACCCAGGCGGTGACCGGCTTGACCGCCTCGGCGGCGTACCAGTTCTACGTGGTGGCCGTGGACGCGGCCGGCAACACCTCCGCGGCGTCCGCGCCGGTCGCGGTGACCACCGCGCCCCCGCCGGTCGGCGGCACCTGCTCGGTGGGGTACGCCACGAACGACTGGAGCACCGGCTTCACCGCCACGGTGACGATCACCAACACCGGCACCAGCGCGATCAACGGGTGGACGCTGCGATTCAGCTTCCCCGGCGGGCAGACCGTCAGCCAGGGCTGGTCGGCGACTGTCAGCCAGACCGGCGCGGCGGTCACCGCCACCAGCCTGTCCTACAACGGCACGATCGCGCCGGGGGCGTCGGTGAGCTTCGGCTTCAACGGCAACCACAGCGGCAGCAACCCGAAGCCGACGGCCTTCACCGTCAACAACGCCGCCTGCACGGTGGCCTGACCCGCACCCGCGTTCGAGATCTTGGACAGTTTCCGTTCCGCGCGGACGGAAACTGTCCAAGATTCATTTTTGGGCCGGGCGTCGACGGGGTGCGGTCGAGGTCCAGCCTGCGGCTATGAGAGCGCAGCGGACCGTCTCGGCGACTTCGCCGGGGCGGGCGCGGACCAGCCAGACGGGAAAGCGCAGAATCCGGTCGCCGCCGGCCCAGACGTCGTTCTGCCGGCGCATGTCGTCCGCCCACTGCCGGGCGTCCATCTTGTGCGCGCCGTCGATCTCCACCTGCACCCGTCACTGGCGCGAGTACGCGTCCCGCCAGCGGTTCCGACCCGCCGCGTCGACCCGATGCTCCCTCAGGTCCGGAGCGGGCAACCGGTGCCGGTCAACACGATTCCTCGACAGATCGATCGCCACCGTCCGGAGCGGATCCGACCCCACACCGTGCCTTCGCTGAGCAGACGGGACACCTGCGCGGTCGTCAGGACACCCGACTGCTCGGAGGCGAGCCAGTCGAGTTCGTCGGCGTCGTCGGCGGGCAACATTCCCGGGAGTCTCGTCACCGTCCGGCGTTCCCGCCACCAGATCTTGGACAGTTAGCGTTCGCGCCGAACGGAAACCGTCCAAGATCTCGTCAGTCGGTCAGGTCGTCGGCGAGCAGGTCCATCAACAGGCCGTCGTGCCAGCGGCCGTCCTCGCCGCGCTCGTAGCGGCGCAGCACCCCCACCGGACGGAAACCCACCTTGGCGTACGCCCGGATGGCGGCGCTGTTCGCCGCCGCCGGATCGATGGTGAAACGGTGGTGGCCGTACTCGTCGATCAGGTGCCGGGCCAGCGTACGGATGGCGTCCACGCCGAGCCCGGCACCGCGCGCCGCCGGATCGAGGAAGATGTCCAAGCTCGCGTGGCGGTAGTCCGGGTCGGACTCGGCGTACCACTGGATCGCGCCGATCACCCGGCCGTCGTGCTCGATGGCGTACAACGTCAGGTCGTCGTCGTCCAGGTCGGCGCGGACGGAGTCGGCGAGGTCGGTGCCGCCGCGCCACCACCGGCGTACCTCCGGGTCGGCCCGGATCGCCGCGAGGGCCGGCACGTCGGCGACCGTCGCCGGCCGCAGTGTCACCGCCCGCCCTCGCAGCATCGGCTCAGCCCCGGATCTCGCCGTGCTCCACGCAGACCGCCGACCAGCCGACCGGCAGCACCTGCACCTTCATCCGGCGGCGGCACCGCTGGCAGAACCGGGGCGGCTCCAACTGGCGGGCGGACACGCAACCCGGATGGGCGGTGCCCGCCGTCGCCGGCTCGCCGCACCGGTCGCACCACAGCTCGGTCGTCGTCATGGTGGTCACAGCGTGGCAGAGAGCGCCTTGACCGGCATCTTCAATTCGTCGAGCAGGTCGAGGTCGGCGGTCGCCGGCCGACCCAGCGTGGTCAGGTAGTTGCCGACGATCACCGCGTTGATGCCACCGAGCAGACCGTCGCGGGTGCCCAGGTCACCGAGGGTGATCTCCCGACCACCCGCGTACCGCAGGATGGTCCGCGGCATGGCCAGCCGGAACGCGGCGATGGCCCGCAGCGCGTCCTTGCCCTCGACCACCGGGCGGTCACCGAGCGGGGTGCCCGGCCGGGGGTTGAGGAAGTTGAGCGGCACCTCGTGCGGGTTCAGTTCGGCGAGCTGCGCGGCGAACTCGGCCCGCTGCTCGACGGTCTCACCGAGGCCGAGGATGCCGCCGCAGCACACCTCCATGCCGGAGTCGCGGACCATCCGCAGCGTCTCCCAGCGCTCCTCCCAGGAGTGCGTGGTGACCACGTTGGGGAAGTACGACCGGCAGGTCTCCAGGTTGTGGTTGTAGCGGTGTACGCCCATGTCGACCAGGTCGTCGACCTGCTCCTGGGAGAGCATGCCCAGCGACGCGGCGACCTGGATGTCGACCTCGGCCCTGATGGCGGCGACGCCCTCGCGCATCTGCTTCATCAGCCGCGCGTCCGGGCCGCGCACCGCGGCCACGATGCAGAACTCGGTCGCCCCGGTCTTCGCGGTCTGCTTCGCCGCCTCGACCAGCGACGGGATGTCCAGCCAGACCGAGCGCACCGGCGAGGTGAACAGGCCGGACTGGGAGCAGAAGTGGCAGTCCTCCGGGCAGCCGCCGGTCTTCAGCGACACGATCCCCTCGACCTCGACCTCCGGGCCGCACCACCGCATCCGCACGTCGTGGGCGAGTTGCAGGGCGGCGGGCAGGTGCTCGTCGGGCAGGTTGAGCACAGCGAGGATGCCGGCCTGGTCGAGGCCGACACCGTCACCCAGGACCTGGGTCCGGGCCTGGTCGAGGATCTCTGGCATGGCTCGTACCCTACAAGGCCCCCCGATCAGCCGGAATGACCTGGCAGGTCGTCGGCCCCTCGCACCGAGTGGGATTCGTCGGGCCGATGGTGGCGGGTGGTAATTTCGCCCGGCGGGTGTCGGCGTGACCGGCGCGGACGGCGGCGAAGGGGTGACGGTGGCGGACTGGCTGGCGGCGCTCGACCGCCGTGCGGAGCTGCGGGCGAAGGCCGGGCTGACCCGGCGGCTGCACCCGCGTCCCGCCGGCGACGGTATGACCGACCTGGCCGGCAACGACTACCTCGGCCTGGCCACCCACCCGGAGGTCATCGCCGCCGCCGCGGCGGCACTGTCGGCGTACGGGCTGGGGGCCACCGGGTCGCGGCTGGTGCGCGGCTCGACCGACGCGCACCAGGCATTGGAGGACGAGCTGGCGCGCTGGCTGGGCACCGACTCATCGCTCGTCTTCTCCTCCGGGTACCTGGCCAACCTGGGCGCGCTGCGGGCCCTCGTCCAGCCCCGTACGCTGCTCGTCTCCGACGCGCACAACCACGCGTCCCTGATCGACGGCGCTCGGATCTCCGGCGCGGAGACCGTGGTCACCGCGCACGCCGACGTGACGGCGGTCGCGGCCGCGCTGGCGGCGGCCCCGGGCCGTCCGGCGGTGGTGGTGACCGAGTCGGTCTTCTCGGTCGACGGTGACCTCGCTCCGTTGGCCCGGCTGCACGCGGTGGCTCGCCGCCACGGCGCGCTGCTGCTGGTCGACGACGCGCACGCGCTCGGCGTGACCGGTCCGGCCGGCGCCGGCGCGGTCGCCGCGGCCGGGCTGGCCGGCGAACCGGACGTGGTGGTCACCGCCACCCTGTCGAAGGCGCTGGGCGGCGCGGGGGGAGTGGTCGCCGGCCCGGCCGAGTTCGTCCGGCACCTGGTCGAGACCGGCCGGACGTTCATCTTCGACACTGCGCTGCCACCGGCGGTCGCCGCCGGGGTGCATGCCGCGCTGCGGCTGACCCGGGCCGGTGACGACCTGCGCGCCGACCTGGCCGAGCGGGTGGCGTTGGCGGTCGGCCGGCTGCGCGCGGCCGGGTTGGTCGTGTCCGCGCCGGACGCGGCGGTGATCTCGGTGACCGCTCCCGGGCCGCAGGCGGCGACCGCCTGGGCCGCCGCCTGCCGGGACCGGGGCGTCGCGGTGGGCTGTTTCCGGCCGCCGTCCACCCCGGACAGCCGTTCCCGACTGCGACTCACCGTCAGTGCCGGGGTCCCCCGGGCGGACTTCGAGCGGGCCGTGGACGTCATCGTGGAGTGTGCGCCCGTGCCGGCGAGGGAAACCGAGGTGGTCACGTGAGCGCGAGGAGTGAGCCGGGTTTGCGAGCCCCGCAGTCGCGAACAGAGGTGGCACCGTGAGCGCGTGGCAGGGTGTGGTGCTGGTCACCGGGACCGACACCGAGGTTGGCAAGACCGTGGTGACGGCGGCGATCGCGGCCGCCGCCCAGGCCGCCGGGCTGCGGGTGGCGGTGGTCAAACCGGGTCAGACCGGTACGGCCGGTGGTGAGCCGGGTGACGTGGACGCGGTGAACCGGCTGGCCGCGCCGTTGACCGGTCGTACGTTGGCGAGCTACCCGGATCCGCTGGCGCCGTTGGCCGCCGCCCGGGTGGCCGACCTGCCGCCGTTGGAGTTGTACACGGCGGTGGACGCGGTCCGCGACGAGACCGACAAGCATGACCTGGTGCTGGTCGAGGGTGCCGGTGGGCTGTTGGTGCCGATGGGGCTGCGTCCGTCGGGGGAGCCGTGGACGATGGCCGACCTGGCGGTGTCGCTCGGCGCGCCCGCGGTGGTGGTCGCCCGCGCCGGCCTGGGCACGCTCAACCACACCGCGTTGACCCTGGAGGCGCTGGACCGTCGGGCGGTGCCGGCAGGTGTGGTGATCGGCGCGTGGCCGGCCACGCCGGAGCTGGTGCACTGGACGAACCTCACCGATCTGGTGCCGAACCTGCTCGGCGCGGTGCCGGACGGCGCCGGTGCGATGGATCCGGGTGTGTTCCGGCGCTCGGCGCCGGGGTGGCTCACTCCGGACCTGCACGGAGTGCTCGACGACTGGCGGACGTGGGCCGAGGAGAGCGGCTGAACACCTGACTTTCGTCGGTGTCCGCGCAGGTCGGGCGTGGGTAGCCTGGCCGCCGTGAGGATTTCGGACCGCTCGTGGCCGGGTTCGCCGGCGTGGGCGGACCGGTCACCGCACGTAGTCCTCCAGCAGTGCCGGCGTGAGCCCGGCCCGGTGGATCGCCTTCAGCGCCGCCAGCAGGTCGTCCATGAGTGCCGGCCGGAAGTGCATGAGCAGCACGTCGCCGGGGCGGACGACCTTCTCCGGGGTCTGGTAGCGCACCTTGCCCTCGTGGACGGTCTCCGACCAGTGGAAGACCGCCTTCATGCCGCAGTCGTGCGCGGCGCTCAGGGTGCTGGCGTCGCGGTTGCCGAACGGCGGACGGAACAACGTGGGGCGCTTGCCGAACAGGGTTTCCAACCGGTCCGCCGCCCCGCAGATCTCCTGCTTCTGGTAGGCGTACGACCGGCCGGACAGCGAGGTGTGCGTGATGGTGTGGTTCTCCACGACCCCGCCGGCCGCCTCGATCTGCCGGAAGTAGTCGGTGTGCTCCGCGGCCGCCGGTGAGTTGAGGAACAACGTGACCGGGATGTGTGCCTCCCGGATGAAGTCGATCACCGCGGGTGGTCGGGCCAGCCCGCCGTCGTCGATGGTGATGAAGGCGACCTTCTGCTCGGTCGGCAGGCGGTGCCAGAACGGGACCGGACCGGTCGTCGGCAGCGGCACCGGTTGCGGTGGCGGCACCAGCGGGAAGGTCGGCACCTGGGACACGTACCAGGCCAGACTCCCCGGTGCGGGCGTCGCCGTCGGGGACGGCGACGCCGAGGGGACGGGGACCGGGCTGGACGGGCTCGGCGCGGCGACGGTGATCCGTCGGGCGTGCAAGGCGGGGCCGGCTGTGCAGGCACTCAGCGCCAGGAGCGCCAGAAGCGTTGCGACGACACGGATCCGACGGGCAGGGATGGCTGACACGCCCGGAAACATACCGAGCGGATGTCAGGATCCGGTCAGCTCGGTGCCACCGGAGCGCCGGATGACGAAGGCGTCCGGCATCCGGAAGGTGAGATTGTCCGGGCACCAGGGCGGGCGGACCACCCGTACGCCGTCCAGCAGGTGCACGGCCTCGGCCACCACCACGGCCGCCTCCATCCGGGCCAGCACGTCACCGACGCAGCGGTGCGCGCCCGCCCCGAACGCCAGGTGCCGGCGCGATCCGCGCTGGCCCGGTCGGAACTCGTCGGGCGACTCGACGACCGCCGGATCCCGTCCGGCGCGGGCCAGCCACAGCACGATGCTGGTGCCCGCCGGCACGGCCGTCCCGCCCAGCGTGGTGTCCGCCGCGGCGACCCGCCGCCACGTGACGATCGGCGGTTCCAGCCGCAGCCCCTCCTCCACCACGTCGCCGACGGCGATCTCGCCGGTGCGCAGCCCGGCCCGCACCGCAGGCTCGCCGGCCAACCGGTGCAGCAGCAGGGTGAGGAACTGCGAGGTGGTCTCCTGCCCGGCGACCAGCAGGAAGAAGAGCGCGCCGACCACCACGTCCGGCGGGTGCCCGGCCGTACGCAGGTCGGCGGCCAACCCGCCGCCGGTGGCCGCGAAGTCGCGCAGCACGCGGTGGAACCGGCCCACCTCGGTGGCCAGCGCCACCTGCCGGTCGCCGTCCAGCGGCGCCCAGAACAGCTCCAGCGCGGCCCGCGCGAACTCCTTCACGGCGCCGACCGGCGCGTCCGGCAGCTCGACGAGGCGGGCCAGGACCAGCAACGGCAGGTCGGCGGCGAGGTCCGCGTACAGGTCGACGGGCCGACCGGCGTCGAGCGTGGCGCCCAGTCGGGCGACCCGGTCCCGGACCAGCGCCGTGAGCCAGGGGCGTTGCGCGGCGACCCGGGTGGGGTGCAGCGCGTCCGCGACGATCGCCCGGATCGACGGGTGGCTGGCGCCGGAGTTGTTCGCCAGGGTCGGCGGCAGCCGGAACCGGTGCCCGGCCAGCATCCGCAGCGCCGTCACCGGCATCGGGGTCACCGCGTCGAGCGCGTTGTCCGGCCGGTAGCCGACCGGGTCGGCGAGGACCTGCCGGACCAGCGCGTGCCGGGTGACGAGCAGGTGACGTACGCCCACGTGGTCGGTCACCTCGGCGACGTCCGGCCAGGGTGCCTCGACCGCGGACTCCCAGCTGGAGAACAGCACGGCGACACGCTAGCGGGCGGCTCCGGGCAGCTCGGTGCGCAACTGCCAGACGGTGGTGCGCTTCACCCGGACGCTCTCCAGCGCCTCCGGCACCGGCACGTCGTAGTTGGCCAGCTCGTCGAAGCGGTCCCGGGGCAGGAACGCCCGGCCGGGGTCACCGACCAGCGCCGGCGCCCCGGCCCGGGCGGCGCGCAGCAGGAACCGCAGCACCCGACGGGCCATCGCGTCGCTGTAGAACACGTCTCCGGCGAGCACCACCTCGGCGTCCCCGGCGTCGCCGTCGAGGATGTCGCCGAACTGGGCGTCGACGCGTACCCCGTTGGCCTGGGCGTTGAGCGCGACCGCCGCGACCGCCAGCTCGTCCACCTCGACGGCCCGCACGGACGCCGCGCCGGCCCGGGCGGCGGCGATGGCCACCAGGCCGGAGCCGGAGGCGAGGTCGAGCACCCGGCGCCCGGCGACCACCTGCGGGTGGTCGGTCACGTAACGGGCGAGGGCCTGACCGCCGGCCCAGGCGAACGCCCAGAACGGCGGCGGCCGATCGGAGGAGAACTCGCCCTCGGTCAGCTCCCAGAGCCCGATCGGCTCGTCCGCCTGGTGCAGGCGCACCTCGGGAACGAACGGGACCGGGGCCAGTCGGGCGTGCAGCCGGACGAACGTGCTGGAGAGCTCGGACACCTGCCCGATTGTTCCAGCGACCGGCCGCCCGGCGTGTCGCGGGGGACCGGTGACCGGTTCACCACCGTCGGTGAAAACCCGGCCCCCGCTTGCCGCCCGGTGCGAACACACCCGTCTGGTCGCGGCGGTGCGCCGCTCCTAGCGTTGCGAGGTGGGGACGACCGAACGGAGGCGGCGGTGGCGACGGTGTGGCGGAATGCGCTGCGGGTCGGGGTGGTGCTGGCCGGCCTGACCGGGGTGGTGCCGATCCTGGCCGCACCGGCACAGGCGGCCTTCGCCACCGAGATGAGTGGCCTGCCGGCCCGGTTCACCGCCGGCGGTCAGGTGCGGACGATCTCGGCGGTGGTGTCGCAGACGGATCGGCGCGGCGGATGCGCGAAGGTGCGCTGGTCGATGGTGCTCAGCGTGCAGGGCATCCGCCTCGACCAGGTGAAGATGGACCGGGTGGAGGAGTCCGGCGACTTCCCCCTCGAGGTCCGGACCGAGGGCGATGTGGCCCGGCTGACCGACCGGCAGCTCGACCCGGGCACCCTCTGCCCGGGCCGTACCGTCACGGCCCGCTACCGGGTGGCGTTCGACGAGGACGTCACCCAGGGGCGGGTCACCCTCGCCGCCGAGGCGTACGACGCGAACCTGCGTCTGCTGGCCCGACAGACCGCCACCCGCTCGGTGGTGGGTGCGGGTGCCACACCGACCGGCGCGGCGCAACCGAGCGCGACGCCGGCACCGCCCAGCGACCCGGCGAGTGAGCCGGCCGAGGCCGAGGACACACCGTCCGAGGAGCCGGTGGCCGACCAGCCGGTCGACGCCGCGCCGCCGGCGGACGGGCGTCCGGTCGCGCAGACCGGCGGGTTCGGCGTGGTGCAGGCCGCATTCCTGCTCGGCGGGCTGCTGCTCTCGCTCGGGGTGGGGTTGCTGCTGCGGCTGCGCCACCTGACCCGGGCCGCGACGAACGAGGCCGAGGACCCGCCGGTGGACCGGCGCTGGGAGAGGCCGGCGCCGCCCGGCCGCTGGCGGCCGGCGCGACGGTGACCGGCGGCCCGCCCGTCGCCGAGCTGGCGGCCGGCACGCCGCCGACATCGGGGGCCGTGGGACCGGCGGGGGTCCGCCGGCCCCACGGTGTCACCGGGAGAACGCCTGGAACTCGGCGATCCTGACCTGGTTCCGGGCCGTGCTGGCGGTCGCGCAGTCCGTCGTCGTGGCCGGGTCGGCGTCCTGCTCACCCGCGTACTGCGGGCCGTCGGTGCACTGGCTGGCGAGCACCTCCAGCCGCAGGTGGGTGGCGACGGTGGTGGGTACCGCGAACGACCGCAGGTTGATGTCGCGGCTGTACGCCCGGTACGCCCCGCCGGGGAACGCGTCGGTCGCGCTGGTGTAGATCCGCTGCCAGCGCGACGGATCCGCGCAGTCGGTGGTCGTCGCGTTGCAGGCCGACACCGCGAACGAGCGCAGCGCGCTGAGCGCGTTCTGACTGCCGGTGTCGGCGTCCCCGGTGATCGCGGGACGCAGCATCGCGCTGACGTTGAGCCGCTTCACCGTCTGCGGCGCGTCTCCCGGCAGCGCCACGGTGACCTGCCGGCCGGCCACCCCGTCCAGCGAGGCCCAGTTCGTGGCCTCGGTGTCGTCGGCGATCCGGTCCAGGTTGACCCCGTCGCCGGTGATCGTCGCCCCGGACGTCGTGGACGCGAGGTTGCGGCTCATCCGCAGGTCCACGTATCCGCTCCGGCCGGCCTCGGCGACCACGCTGAGCCGCTGGTGCCCGAAGCCGGGCGCCACCGCGAGGAGGTCGTACGTGCCGGCCACCAGCTCCAGCGTGTCCGGGATCGGCGTCGCCGGGTCGGTGTCCGCGATCGGCGTCGCCCGAGCCTCGTACGCCCCGACGTACACCCGGATCGGCGCGTCCACGCTGTCGCCGCGCGGGCGCAGGGTGAGCGTCGCGTTGCCGCCGCGCGGCGAGGCGAAGCTCGGCGTCGGGTCGGTGTCGCCGGCACCGAAGGTGGCGGCGTCACGGCCCATGCCGGAGCGGGCGAACTCGGCCCAGATCAGGTCCTGGTTCGCGCCGCCGAAGCGCAGCAGGTCGGCGGTGAGCATGTTGTCCCGCATGTCGAGCATGCTGACCTGGCTGGCCGCCTGGAGCAGGAACGAGTCGAAGACCAGCTGCGACCAGCGCCGGTTGCCGGGGCACTGGTCCGCCGCGACCTTCCCCTGCGCGCAGTCGAGCTGCCGCTGCGGGGTGCCGAGACCGTACCGCTTGACCAGCGCCGAGCGGACCCGGAAGTTGGTGGCGCCCCAGATCTCCCCGTCGGCGTGCACGGCGGGGCCGGCGGTGTTGTAGCCGATGTCGGAGTAGTTCAGCGGGCTGCGGCTGAGGTCGTAGTTGCGGATGCCGCTGACCAGGTTGCCGGTGACGTAGCCGCCGGTGACGAAGGGCGTCTCACCGGGCGCGCGTAGCCCGTTCTGGTACAGGTACTCGGCGGCCAGCAGGTCGCCCCACGATTCACCCATCGCCCCGCCCTGGTGGCCGCCGATCCCGCTGTCCGGGCCGGCGATCATCCGGTTGGTGATGGCGTGCGTGTACTCGTGGCCGATCACCGTCATGTCGTAGTCGCCGTCCACGCACGGCGGGTACGGCCCACCGGCCTGCGGCTGCCACAGGTACATGTTCGTGGTCGGCGGCAGCCCGTCGCGCCCGGTGCCCTGGTTGGCGTTGTTCCGGTTGCCGGTCAGCGCGCCCTGCTGGGCTCGGCCCTGCTCGGCGTCGCCGCCCAGCCCGGCCGGGGTGAGGTTGACCGCCTGGAGGTTCCACGCCGACTCGGTGAAGCCCAGCTGGTACGACCAGTCGTGCATCCGGTTGTGCATGGCGAAGAGGTTGGCGATCGAGGCGTCCGCGTCGTTGCGCTGCGCGGAGGTGAACACCTCCGGGTTGCACTTCGCCTGGTGCCACTGGTCGGCGAACGGGTACTCGTAGCGGCGTTCCGGGCTGGTGTAGGTCGGCGTGCCGGTGCCGGCGCCCCAGGAGAGCACCGTGTTGGCCGAGTTGCCGCGCGAGGTGAAGGTGGGCGTGCCGGTGGCCGCGTCGACGTCCCACGGTTGGCCGGTGGCCGGGTCGCGGAAGGCTGCCTGGCAGCCGGGCGCGGGGTCGCCGCACCAGCGCACCCGGGGGTCCTGCCCCGGGCCGAGGTCGCGGGGCGGGGTGGCCGGGAAGACCGCCCAGCTCGGATTGTCGGAGTCGAAGTCCACGAGGTCCTCGCGGACCAGCACCTGGCCGGTGATGCCGTCCACGTAGCTGGTGTACGCGGCCGGGTGGTCGCTGTCCGCGCTGATGAGGGTCACCTCGTACGCGGCGCGGGGGCCGTCCAGCGGGGTGGGCACCGCCACGGTCCGCACGGTGTGGCTGCTCACCGCGCCGGCGTCCAGCCCGGCGTCGGCAAGCGCGGCGGCGTACGCCTGCTCGGCGCTGCGGGTGGCCGGCGCGGGTGCGCCGGTGTCGCGGGCCAGCGAGGAGCTGACCGAGAGCACCGTGCCGCCGGCGACCGCGACGGTGACGAGGCCGTCCGGTCCGGCCGGCAGGTCGCCGAAGCGTTGCCGGAGGGTGACCACGGCGCCGCTGCCGATGGGGCGCACCAGCACCCGTTCCATGGCGGCGACGGTGGCGGCGTCCATGGCGAACAGGTCACGGTTGGCGGTGAGGTAGGCGCGGGCGGCGGCCTCCGGGTCGGTGGGCAGCCCGGTGGCGAGCGGCGTGCGGCCGGGGCCGAGCGCGTGCGGGGTGCCCAACCGGTTCCACCGCACGTCGGGGTCGGCGGCGCGGGCCAGGCCGCGCTGGCGGGCGTCGGGTGCCGCCGTACCTCTGCGGTTGTCGACGTCGGCGGGCTGGTGCCCCTCGGCGAACGGTCCGGACCGGCGTTCGGCGGACGCCGGTTGTGCGCTGGGGGCCGCGGTGCTCACGCCGGTGGGAAGCAGCGCGGCGGCGGTCGCCGTCGTCGCCAGGATGGCGATGAGCCGGCGTCGACGCCGGCTCATCGGGGGTGACCACTCCGGTTGTGGCACGGGACCTCCTGGTGGGAGCGGGATGGCCGGCGGTCGCCGGCCGACGCAGCGCGGTGACGCATGCGCATCTGTGGATATCAGCCGACCGGGGTCGCGGCAAGGCCCGGAGCCCCTGATGCGGCAAAAGATCGAGATAGCTCGACTTTACAAAAGGCGGCCTCAGCTCCAGCGGCACAGCGACCACTACGCCAACCCGTTGTGCCGCTACCAGACGTTGCGCAGTTTCGACACGTCACCGCAGTTGCCGGCGGGTTGCGCCACCATGGTGGTGGTCGCGCTGGTCCCGCCGCTGTGGCGGCGTCTGATGGACCACCGGGTGCTGGCCCACTATGGCGGCGACCGTACGCGGGCCAACGTCCAGGCCCGGCGCTGATAACGCGCCGCGATCAGTCGCCCGGCGCCCAGTCGGGGTCACGGCCGAACGCGGCCAGCAGGTGATCCTGCTCGTCGGCGTCGTCGGGCACCCGCATCCCGGTCCGGACCAGGTTGTCGACGCGGTAGTCGTCGACGCGGGTGGCGAACCACCGGGCGCACGCGCGTACCGCCTCCGGGTCCATCCGCGGGTCGGCCCCGATCGCCACCGCGACGTCCCAGCCGTGCACCAGGTGTTCGGCGAGGAGCTGCTGGAAATACTCGGCGGCGGGGGTCTCGCCGGCGGAGAGGTGCACGGTGCGGTCGATCGTGCCGGGATGGGTGGCGGCGATCTCGGCCTGCGCGGCGGCCTCCCGCGCCGTCGTCGCGGGGTCGGTGCCGAGCAGGTCGCCGTCGAACCGGCCGCCGACCTCGTCGATGGTCCGGCCGGCGAGCAGCGGGACGCTCCATCGGTCCTCACCGACCACGTGGTTGATCAGCGCGCGGACGTCCCAGTCCGGGCATGGTGTCGGGTCGGCCCACTGGCCGGGCGAGACCTGGTCCACCCGGTCGACGAATTCGGCCAGGCTCCGGCGGTACGCCTCCAGCAGGTCCATACCGTCGATTGTTCCGGCCGGCGGGTGGGGCGGAGCCGTTTTGCGCGCGACGGTGGGTGCCGCCCGCCCCGGCTCAGTCCAGCTCGGCCGGGTCGAGGCCCAACTCCCGGGCGGTGACCAGCCGGACCCACTCGCCGAACTGCCGGCGGGAGATCACCCGGTCGTGCACGGCGAGCTGCACGGCCAGCCCGTCCATCACCGCGCTGATCCGCCACGCCGCCCCGTCCGGGTCGGCGCACTGGAAGGTGCCCTCGGCCACCCCGGCGGAGATCACCGCGGCCAGGTCCTGCCGCCACCGCAGGTCGAGCCGGCGGGAGACCTTCTCCAACTCGGGCGTACGCAACGACTCGGACCAGCCGTCGATCCACATCGACCAGGAGGTGGCCCGGCCGGCCGGGGTGTAGAGCTTGAGGATCCGGCGGAGCTTGGTCAGCGGCGGGGCCGGGGACCGGGTAACCGCGTCCAGTCGGGCCAGGTCCTGCTCGACGGCGTACGCGAACGCCTGCGCGAGTAGCCGCTCCTTGGTGGCGAAGTGGTAGAAGACCAGGGCCTGACTGACACCGGCGGCCTGTGCCACGTCGGCCGTCCGGGTGTTGGCCAGACCACGCTCCACGATCACGTCGCAGGCGGTGCGCAGCAGGGCATCCAGGCGGATCTCGGCCGCACGTCTCGTCACGACCGTTACCGTAGCCCATCCGAACGAACACGAACAGTTACCGCCACCGCTTGATCCGCGATGCGACAGTCGGAAGCCGGACACTTCCCGGAGGTGCGGTCGGTCGTTCTTTCCAGAGTGTTCGTCGAGGTCTGGCGCTCGCCGCCGGAGGGCCGGACCGTCCGCCGACCGGTGCCCGGCCGGTCCGCGGCGCGGCCGGTCGAACCGTGTCGGAGTGTGACGGTCGGGAGTCGTTCGCGCCACCAGACCAGCTCCCTAGGAAGCTCACGGGTGTTGGTCCCGATCTCGGTGACGATGCCCCGGGACGCGCCGAGACGCCCCCCGAGTTGGCAGTCGTTCCCGGGCTCGGCTAAAGTTCTCATCCGTCACCCGGGAACACCGGGGGCGTGCGGACGTAGCGCAGCTGGTAGCGCATCACCTTGCCAAGGTGAGGGTCGCGGGTTCGAATCCCGTCGTCCGCTCGGAGCTGCCGCCACGCATGACGGGGGCAACCTCGGTGGGGTGGCCGAGAGGCGAGGCAACGGCCTGCAAAGCCGTGTACGCGGGTTCAAATCCCGTCCCCACCTCGGCATTATGCACGGGCGATTGGCGCAGTGGGAGCGCGCTTCCTTGACACGGAAGAGGTCACTGGTTCAAACCCAGTATCGCCCACCAGCTAGACCGACAGGTCAAAGGCTCGTTACCGGAAGTCCGGTAACGAGCCTTTCTGGTTGTGCCCCTTACGTTGGGAGTGAACTGGGAGTGCATGATCACCTTTTGGCTGGTGGAGCGGCGTGACTGCGGGCTGAGCTAGGAGCGTGTCTCAGTACCGGGCAATCCGTCTTTGTCTCGTGATCTTCAAAAAGGTAACGGGTGATCCCGGTATGCGTCGTGAGGATGGGTTGTTCGAGGCCGAGCCGGTCGAGCCGGAGCCCTGGTCATGAACCACATGGCGATTCCGTCCGTTTGACAGATGAGTGGCAGGACTCGCTTGCCACCCAAGAGAGTCGCCAATCCACCTCGCAAGAAGGAGAAAAACGTGCCACAGCCAGGAGGTCAGCCCACATTGCCAGGCCAGGTCGCCTCATCGGCCGGCCCTGTGAATGAGGTCAGGGTGGTACCTGAAACTCCGGGCAGCCCTCAGCCCCTGCTGCCCTCTACCATTGCCCTCCATGCCCCTCCTCCCGTCGCTAGAATTCATCCGAGGCCCCTTCCGAGGTATTGGTCGCATCCTCTGCCGAAAGCGGGTTCCCGTCGCGACCCTCAGCCCCTGCTGCCCTCTACCATTGCCCTCCCTGCCCCTCCTCTCGCCGCTAGATCCCGCCCCACTGCTCCATCATCCAGCCCTTTCGCCCCATCAGCCGCGCTGAGGTCGTCTCAGACGGATTTGAACCGACAGGTCAATGCGCCGCGACAAGCGACCCCGAACGCCATGGATCCCCAGCCCCAGCCTCATCGTGGCAAGCCCAACCCTTCAGCCGGCGTCCTGCGCAGGTTTTGATATCGCCATGGCGCGACCCGGCAGTTCTCGATCTGATTCGTAGCGCCGCAGTGCTGCGGGGCGACGGTCCGGCCGGACGCACGTCGATCGGCCCACCGCCTCTACCTGCCGAAGCGGTGGGCCGATCGGCCTGGGCTCTCACCTGGGGGTACTGCTGCAGAAGGTCTTCGATGCCCTCGGCGCGTAGGGCAGTGACGTCGGGCATGCGTCCGGGTCGGACCGCGCCGCACCACAGCAGGCGGCCCTTGCCGTCGCTGATCACGGTGGCCTTGCCGGTGTTCTGTTTCTTCTTGCCGGAGACGAACGCGCGCCTGCCGGGTCGGCCTGCTTTCGGGCAGCGGACCTGGACTTCGGTGCCGTCGATCCGTAGTTCGACGCTCTCGGCGGCGGCGTAGGCGAACACGTCGGCAAGGGTCCGCAGCCGTACGCCGGGCTTGCCGGGTACGGCGAACCCGCGGGCGGCCAGCAGCGGACGGATCTCGCCGACGGCTCGGGTGATCGTGGACCGGTCCACCCGGTAGGGCAGGGCCAGCGCGGCGTGCGGTAGCTGCAAACGCAGCGCGACCAGGGTGACGATGACCCGGTCGGTGAACGGCAGGTCGTGGTTCGGGTCGGCGCCTTCGGCTCGGAGCCGGTCCCGGCCGCGTCGCTCGTGCAGGCGGGACTCCTGCTGAGCGGTCCACGGCTCGGTCAGTACGGCAATCAGCTTGGCCAGTACGGCAATCAGCTTGGCCAGTCCGCGTCGCAGGGTACCGGTGAAGATACGACGCGACAAGGCCGTGCGGCTTGGTCTTGACGTCACAATCATGATCGTCCCGCACGGCCACCTTCATGACCGACGCGGGTCACTCAGCTATCGCGCACCAAGTCATTAGGGGGTGTGGTGCGCTCTCGCGGGTCATCAGTACCCCGACGTCGACCAGTGCAATCGCCGGCGCCCAGGGTGCCGAACCCGCCGATCTTGGCATCGGGTAGAGTTTCCCCTGTCGCCGGCGCTCGCCGGGGACGTGCGGACGTAGCGCAGCTGGTAGCGCATCACCTTGCCAAGGTGAGGGTCGCGGGTTCGAATCCCGTCGTCCGCTCGCGATGTGTCCCACGGGGCCACCACGGGCGATTGGCGCAGTGGGAGCGCGCTTCCTTGACACGGAAGAGGTCACTGGTTCAAACCCAGTATCGCCCACCATCTATCTGACGCGAGGCTGGTAGCCGCTGGTTGCCGGCCGGTGCCGAGCGCCTCGCTCAGCCGTCGCGTCGCCGCAGGGCCGACTCGACAGGAACGACCGTGACGGCCGTCGGCAGCAGCGCCACACTCACCAGGCCCAGCAGCCACCACGGCAGGACCGCCGCCGGGTCGGCGGCTTGGCCGCCCCCTGAGGGGCCCGTCGGCGCGTTCAGGTCGGCACGGTCGGCAGGTCGAGCACCTCGTCGACACGGCGGCGGGGAGTCGGCCGGCCCGGCTGGCCGTACCCGATCCGCAGCACCATCTGCGGCGTGCCGAACCGTCCCAGCGACAGTCGCAGCTGCTCCCGGGCGGTGGGCACCTCGATCGGTTGGAAGAGCATCGACACGCTGAGCCCGGCGTCGGTGGCGGTGAGCAGCAGCCGTTGCAGCGCCTGCCCGGCGATCACCTGGTCCACGGCCGTGTTGCCCACCGAGCCGAGCACGCCCACCAGTGGCTCGGGCTCGAAGTCCCGCCCCGGGGCGGTACGCCGGCCACGGCCAGCGCGACGCGCAGGTTGAACAGGGTTGCGCCGCAGGCGATCCGTACGCCCCACCCGCTCGGGTCGGTCGCCGGCAGCCGGCGGGTGGGGTCGGCCAGCACCTCGATTCCGCCGTCACGCAGTCGCAGCCGCCACGGCTGGGTGTTGTGCAGCGACGGTGCCCGGACCGCGTCCACGGCGGCGGCCCGCAGGTGGGCCGCGGTGTAGCCGATGTCCATGGCGGTGCTCCTTTCCCGGTGGGCCGGCGGTGGGTGGTGCCGGTACGGCGGCGCACCCCTACGGTCCGTCCGCGGGGTCGGCGCTGAGCAGGGCCGGACGTCCCGATCCGCCGGGCCCGACCGGCCCTGACCGGGCGTCCCCGGCCGTCGGTCCGTGGTGGTCGGGACCTTCGGCCCGTGCGGCGGTGCGCGGGCACCGGGTAGAAACGAGGGATGATCCGCGTGTTCCTCCTCGACGACCACGAAGTCGTCCGCCGTGGCCTGGCCGACCTGTTGCAGAGCAGCGGCGACATCGAGGTGGTCGGCGAGTCCGGCTCCGCGCAGGAGGCGGCCCGCCGCATTCCGGCGTTGCGGCCCGACGTGGCGATCCTCGACGCCCGGCTGCCCGACGGCAACGGCATCGACGTGTGCCGCGACGTGCGCGCCGTGGACTCGTCCATCAAGGGCCTCATCCTCACCTCCTACGAGGACGACGAGGCGCTGTTCGCGGCGATCATGGCGGGCGCCGCCGGGTACGTGCTCAAGCAGATCCGCGGCACCGACCTGGTCGACGCGGTGCGCCGGGTCGCGGCCGGGCAGTCGCTGCTCGACCCGGCCATCACCACCCGGGTGTTGGAGCGGATCCGCAACGGCGTCGAGCAGCCGCGCGAGCTGAAGTCGCTCACCGAGCAGGAACGGCGGATCCTGGAGTACGTGGCGCAGGGGCTGACCAACCGGGAGATCGCCGGGAAGATGTTCCTCGCCGAGAAGACGGTGAAGAACTACGTCTCCAGCGTGCTGGCCAAGTTGGGCCTGGAACGCCGCACCCAGGCCGCCGTCCTGGCGACCCGCCTGCTCGGCAAGACCACCTGACCCGACCCGCGCCGCTCAGTCGCGCAGCGGCACGGCCCAGCACAACTCGGTGCCGTGCGGTTCGACCCGGCCGACCGTGAAGGTGCCGCCGTGGCGGTCGGCGCGTTCCCGCAGGTTGACCAGGCCGCCCCGGGCGGCGGCCGGGTCACAGCCGACCCCGTCGTCGGTGACCGTCACGCTCACCTGGCCGGCGTCGACACGGACGGCGACGGCGACCCGACCGGCCTGCGCGTGGCGGACCGCGTTCGACAGGGCCTCGCGCAGCACGGCGGTCAGGTCGGGGCGGATGGCGTCCGGGACGGCGCTGTCCACCGGCCCGGTCAGCTCCAGGTGTGGCGTGAAGCCCAGCGCCTCGGCGGCCAGCTCGATCGCCTCACGGATCTCGGTGCGCAGCGCGGCGGTCATCGGCGTCCGCAGTTCGAAGATGGTCCGGCGGATGTCGCGGATGGTGGCGTCCAGGTCGTCGACGGCCGCGTTGATCCGCTTGGCGACCTCCGGGCGGGTCATCATCGGCGCGGCGCTCTGCAGTTGCAGGCCGGTGGCGAAGAGCCGCTGGATCACCACGTCGTGCAGGTCACGGGCGATCCGCTCGCGGTCCTCCAGGACCACCAGCAGCTCCCGTTCCTCCTGGCCGCGGGCCCGTTCCATGGCCAGCGCCGCCTGCCCGGCGAAGCTGCCCAGCAGGGCCACGTCCTCCTCGCTGGCGCCGCCGCCGCGCTCCGGCCGGTGCGCCACGATCAGCACACCGTGCAGGGTCTCGGCCGTGGCCAGTGGTGAGATCATCGCCGGGCCGGTGTGCAGCAGCGCCGGCCACGGCGCGGCGTGCGCCAGATCGTCCACCTGGTCGTGCCGCCCCTCGGCGAGCGCCGCGCCGAAGCTGGTGTCACCCGCCGGGAGGACCGTGCCGACCAGCGCCCGCGCCTGTTCGTCGGCGCCGTCGACCACCTCGACGGTGAACTGCGCGGCGTCGCTGTCGTAGAGGAGCACCAGGGCCAGCTCGGCCTCGGCGACCTCCCGGGCACGGCGGGCGACCAACGCCAACGCGTCGGTGCGGCGGACCTCGCCGAGCAGCACCGTGGTGATCTCGGCGGTGGCGGCGAGCCAGCGTTCCCGCCGGTGCGCCAGGGCGTACAGGCGGGCGTTCTCGATGGCCACGCCGGCGGCGGCGGCGAGCGCGACGACGATCTCCTCGTCGTCCTCGGTGAACTGCGCGCCGCCCTGCTTCTCGGCCAGGTAGAGGTTGCCGAACACCTGGTCGCGGATGCGCACCGGAACGCCCAGGAAGCTGTGCATCGGCGGGTGGTGGGCCGGGAACCCGTACGAGCGGGGGTGCTGGGTGATGTCCGGCATGCGCAGCGGCCGGGGGTCGTCGATGAGCAGGCCGAGCACGCCCCGCCCGTGCGGCAGGTCGCCGATCCGCGCGTGCTGCTCGGGCGTGATGCCGTGCACGATGAAGTCGTGCAGCAGCCGGTCCGGACCGACCACGCCCAGCGCCCCGTACTGGGCGCCGACCAGCTCGCAGGCCGCCTGCACGATGCGTTGCAGGGTGGTGCGCAGATCCAGGTTGGTGCCGATGCCGACCACCGCGTCCAGCAGGGCGCGCAGCCGCTCCCGACTGGTGACCACCTCGCCGACGCGGACCAGCATCTCCTGGAGCAGCTCGTCGAGGCGGACCCGGGACAGGGGGCTCAGCCCGAGTGACGGGGTCACCGGCGATTCCGGACGGGGGTGCGGGACGCTGCTCGTCACGGGGCGATGGTAGCGCCGGTGCAACTCCTGGCCGGACCCGTCACTCGCCGCGGACCGCGGAGGTGTCGACCACCTGCTCGGTGGCGAGCCGCGGGGTGTGCGGCGGGCCGGCATGCGCCGGGTCCGCGATCCCCAACCGCAGCACCAGGTACGGGAAGCCGAGCCCCGCGAGCAGCTGACGCAGGATCTCCCGGGTGCCCGGCACCTCCACCACGGCGCTGAGCGGCACCACCGACACACCGAGCCGGGTGGCGGTCAACCAGCCGGCGGAGAGCGCCTCACCGGCACGCAGCCAGCTGTCCGGTTCGTCCTCGTCGCCGTGCAGCAGCGCGTACACGGCCGCGCGGTCGTGACCGGGACCGACCGGCAGGCTGCCGGGGCGGCCGAAGTCGCGGGCCGGCACGGTGGTCTGCGGTGGCTGCTCGGGCAGCACCTCCGCCGGCAGCCCGGTGCCCGCGCCGGCCCGGCCCGTCCAGTACGCCAGTTCGGCGCGCAGCTCCGGATCCTCGGCCTCGACCGTGTCGGCGTGCCCGGCCGTGGCGGCCAGCTCCAGCACCTGGTCACGGTCGAGGATCTGCAGGCGGCCACCCTCGCCGGTGACCGCCCGGGTGATCTGCTCGATCGCGGCGGTCGGCACCGGCTCGTCGCTGACCGGCCGCCGGTCGGTGTGCCGGACCTGCATGCACTGCACCATGTGCATGGCGTCCGGGTCGGCGTCGGCGCGGCTCAGGTCGGTCAGCCGGGCCAGCAACTCGCGGTCGCCCGGGTCGGGTAGTCGTTCCACCACGGCGCGCCATCCCTGCGCGGCCAGCGCCAGGCGGGCGTGGTGCAGGGCGGCGCCGCAGCTGATCGCGAGCAGCCGGCCCTCCGGATCGGTGGCGGCGAGCTGCCGGTCGGCGACGGTGCGCAGCTCCAGCGCGTCGGGCAGCACCCGCCAACGCCACGGCTGCGTGTTGTGCACCGAGGGCGCGTGGCCGGCGGTGGCGGCGGCCTCCGCCAGCGCGGTGGTCAGCTGGCTCTCCTGACTCATGGTCACGACCTTTCCGTCTCTGCCCATCGTGCCTCACGGGTGCGGTGCCGCGCGTGGCTTGCCGCACCATCGTGTGGCATCCGGTGCCGTCGCACAGGGGCCGCAGGTCCCGACCCCGTCGGGTCGTTACGCCCGTCGGCCGGGTCGGCCCGGTGGCGAATCGGCCGGTGTCCGGCCGGAGACGGCAATGGGCTGCGACGATGCGCAGGTGAGGGCCGAGCCGACCGAGTGCGTACCGGAGCGGCCGGTCCGCAGCCGCGTCCGGCGGTGGTGGGCGTGGACGCCACTGCTCGGGCTCGGCGTCGCGGTGCTGGTCGGCGCGGCCCTGCGGATCGCTGGTCGACCGGGCGCGGCCGACCTGATCTGGGCGGCCGTCACGGTGGCCGCGCTGCTGCCCGCCGCCTGGTCGATGCTGCGGGCGTTGTGGCACCGGCACTTCGGCGTGGACGTGATCGCCGTGCTGGCCCTGGCCGGCGCGCTCGGGGTCGGGGAGTACCTGGCCGGGGCGGTGATCGCGGTGATGCTGGCGACCGGGCGGTCCCTGGAGTCGTACGCGCAGCGTCGCGCGACCCGTGACCTGCGGGCGCTGCTGGCGCGTGCCCCACGTACCGCCCGTCGGCGTGGACGCGACGGCGCGATCGAGGTGGTGCCGCTGGATCAGGTGGCGGTGGCGGACCGGTTACTGGTCGGGCCGGGTGACGTGGTGCCGGTCGACGGGACCGTCGACGTCGCGGTCACCCTGGACGAGTCGGTGGTGACCGGGGAGTCGCGCCTGGTCCAGCGGGCGGCCGGGGAGTCGGTGGCCAGCGGCGTGGTCAACGCCGGCGCCGGGTTCGGGATGCGGGCGACGACGAGCGCGGCGCAGAGCACGTACGCCGGGATCGTGCGACTGGCCGAGGAGGCGACCGCCCGCAAGGCGCCGATGGTCCGGCTGGCCGACCGGTACGCCGCCGCGTTCGTACCGTTCACCCTGGTCCTGGCCGGCCTGGCGTGGCTGCTCTCCGGTGACGTGGTCCGGGCGGTGGCGGTGCTGGTGGTCGCCACCCCCTGCCCGCTGCTGCTGGCTACCCCGATCGCCATCGTCTCCGGGCTGTCCCGGGTGGCCCGGCGTGGGGTACTGGTCCGCGACGGTGGCTCGCTGGAGCTGCTCGGCCGGGCCCGCACCCTGCTGGTGGACAAGACCGGCACGCTCACCGCCGGCCACCCGCGTGCCGCCGAGACGGTCGTCGCCCCGGGGGGCGACCGGGACGAGGTGCTGCGGTTGGCGGCGTCGGTGGAACAGCTCTCCCCGCATGTGCTGGCCGCCGCGCTGGTCCGGCAGGCCCGCGAGCGAGGGCTGGCGCTGACCGAGCCGGCCGACGTGACCGAGGAGCCGGGCCGGGGGGTCAGCGGCCGCGTCGACGGGCGGCTGGTCCGGGTCGGGCAGTTCGCCGGCGAGTTGCCGGCGTGGGCGGACCGGGCGCGCGCCCGCACCGAGCTGGCCGGCTGGTCGGCGGTGTGGGTCAGCGACGATTCCGGGCCGCTCGGCGCGATCCTGCTGGAGGATCCGGTACGCCCCGACGCCCGCCGGACGGTGCGTCGGCTGCGCGCGGCGGGGCTGCGCCGGATCGTGCTGGTCACCGGGGACCGTCCGGCCACCGCCGCGCAGGTCGCCGCGGCGGTCGGCGTCGACGACGTCCTCGCCCGCTGCACGCCGAGGGAGAAGGTGGCCCGGGTCCGGGCGGAGGCCGAGCGGGCGGTCACCGTGATGGTCGGCGACGGGGTGAACGACGCGCCGGCGCTGGCCGAGGCGCACGTGGGTGTGGCGATGGGCGCGACCGGTGCGACCGCGTCGGCGGACGTGGCCGACGCCGTGCTGACCGTCGACCGGCTGGACCGGCTCGCCGACGCCGTGGAGATCGCCCGGTACGCCCGTCGCATCGCGGTGCAGAGCGCCACCGTCGGGATGGGGTTGGCGGTGCTGGCGATGCTCGCGGCGGCAGCCGGCCTGCTGCCGCCGGTGGTCGGCGCGTTCCTGCAGGAGGGCATCGACGTGCTGGTCATCCTCAACGCGTTGCGGGCCCTCGGCGGCGGGTTGAGTCGCCGGGACGTCTCGCCGCACACGCGGGCGCTGCTCGCCCGGTTCGCCGGAGAACACCAGGCGGTCCGCGACGTGCTGGCCGGGCTGCGCGACACCGCCGACCTGGTCGCCACCGACGCGGGTTCGGCGCGGTGCCTGCCGGCGCTGCGGGAGACCCACCGCCGGCTGACCGAGCAGGTGCTGCCGCACGAGGCCGGCGAGGAACGGCAGCTCTATCCCGCGTTGGCCGACCCGTTGGGCGGCGGCGAGGCGACCGCGACGATGAGCCGGGCGCACGTGGAGATCCGCCGCCAGGTCGACCTGCTCGGCGTCCAACTCGCGCAGACCGACGACGGGCGGCTGCGCCCGGATCAGGTCCCCGACCTGCTGTCCACCCTCTACGGCCTGGACGCCGTGGTCCGCCTGCACCTGGCGCAGGAAGAGGAGGAGTTCTTCTCCCTCGACCCGTCCGACCCGGTGCCCGAGCGGCCGTGACTCCCGCCCGGCCGCACCCGCCCGAGGGTGCGGCCGGCGTCAGCGTTCCCGGACCACCGCGATCGGGCAGTGGGCGTGCTGGATCAGTTGTTGGCTGACCGAGCCGAGCAGCATGCCGGCCAACCCACCCCGGCCCCGGGTGCCGACCACCACCAGCCGCGCGGCGCGGCTCGCCTCGATCAGCATCGCGGCCGGGCTGCCCGCCACCAGGTCGACGCTGATGCTCAGCTCCGTGAACGTGCGCCGCCACGGCTCCAGCGCCTCCTCCACCGAGGCCCGCTCATCGGGCACCCCGGCCTCAGCGTTGGGGCCCGGCGTCCAGGCGTGCAGGACGCGCAGCGGCACCTGCCGCTGCGCCGCCCGTTCCGCCGCGAAGCCGAGCGCCACCAGCGACGGCTCCGAGCCGTCCACACCGACCGTCACCGGGCTGGGCGGCGCGTCGGTCGTCGCGGCGACCGCCCCGTCGCGGACTACCACGACCGGACAGTGGGCGTGCGCGGCGACCGCCACGGCCGTCGACCCGGCCAGCAGGCCGCCGAACCCGCCGTGGCCCCGGCTGCCGAGCACCAGCATCCCGGCCTCGGCCGAGCGTTCCTGCAACACCAGGGCCGGCGGCCCGTCGTAGACCTCGCCGGTGACCGTCAGGCCAGGATTCGCGGCTGCGGCGTCCCCGGCGGCCTTGCGGACCAGGTCCTCGACCTGCCGTCGGGCGGTGTCGTCCGGCCAGACGCCCGGCGCCACGCCCGGGCCGACCCAGCCGGCGACGGTCAGCCATTCGAAGACGTACGCCAGTCGCACCGGCTGGCCGCTGTGCCGGGCCTCCTCCAGCGCCCAGTTCAGGGCCGTCGACGCGTCGGTGGAGCCGTCGTAGCCGACCAGGATGTCCGCGTCCCGCACGTCGTCCTCCTCAGGGGTTCGTCGGGTCGGTTTCGCGGATCCAGCGCCACTCCGCGACCCGGGGGTCGTCCTTGCCGTACCGGCGGGTGTAGTCGCGGGCCGCCTGCCGGGCGTCGACCATCTGCTGGCGCAGGTGCGCGGCGCGGGCGGCCAGCCCGGGCACCCGGTCGATGACGTCGATGACCAGGTGGAAGCGGTCCAGGTCGTTGAGCATCACCATGTCGAACGGGGTGGTGGTGGTGCCCTCCTCCTTGTAGCCGCGCACGTGCAGGTTCTCGTGGTTGGTACGGCGGTAGGTGAGCCGGTGGATCAGCCACGGGTACCCGTGGTAGGCGAAGATGACCGGCCGGTCGTCGGTGAAGATCGTGTCGAACTCGTTGTCGGTGAGGCCGTGCGGGTGCTCGGTGTCCGGCTGGAGCCGCATCAGGTCGACCACGTTGACCAGCCGCACCTTCAGCTCCGGGAGGTGCTGGCGCAGCAGTTCCACGGCGGCGAGGGTCTCCAGGGTGGGCACGTCACCGCAGCAGGCGAGCACGACGTCCGGCTCGGTGCCCGCGTCGCTGCTGGCCCACTCCCAGATGCCCAGGCCGCGCCGGGTGTGCTGGATGGCCTCGTCCATCGTCAGCCAGTTCGGCGACGGCTGCTTCCCGGCGACCACCACGTTGATGTAGTGCCGGCTGCGCAGGCAGTGGTCCATCGTGGCGAGCAGGGTGTTCGCGTCCGGCGGCAGGTAGACCCGGACCACCTCGGCCTTCTTGTTGACCACGTGGTCGATGAAGCCGGGGTCCTGGTGGGAGAAACCGTTGTGGTCCTGGCGCCAGACGTGGCTGGACAGCAGGTAGTTCAGCGAGGCGATCGGCTGCCGCCACGGGATGGACCGGGTCACCTTCAGCCACTTGGCGTGCTGGTTGACCATCGAGTCGACGATGTGGATGAACGCCTCGTAGCTGGTGAACACGCCGTGCCGGCCGGTCAGCAGGTAGCCCTCCAGCCATCCCTGGCACAGGTGCTCGGAGAGCACCTCCATCACCCGGCCGTCGGGGGACAGGTGGTCGTCGCCGGGCACCGTGGCGGCCACCCAGGCCCGGTCGGTCACCTCGAAGGCGGCGCCCAACCGGTTGGAGGCGACCTCGTCGGGCCCGAACAGCCGGAACGTCTGCGGGTTGGCGGCGATGACGTCGCGGATCCACGGGCCCAGCACCCCGGTCGCCCCGGCCATCGGTTGGCCCGGCTCGGGGACGTCCACGCGGTAGTCGCGGAAGTCGGGCAGGGTCAGGTCGCGCAGCACCACTCCGCCGTTGGTGACCGGGTTGGCGCTCATCCGCCGGTCGCCGCGCGGTGGCAGGGTCCGCAGCTCGTCGACTGGCGCGCCGGTGGCGTCGAACAGTTCCTCCGGGCGGTAGCTGCGCAGCCACTGCTCCAGTTCGGCCAGGTGTGCCGGGTTGTCGCGGACCCCGGACAGCGGCACCTGGTGGGCGCGGTAGGTGCCCTCCACCTGGGTGCCGTCCACCTCGCTCGGGCCGGTCCAGCCCTTCGGCGTCCGCAAGATGATCATCGGCCAGCGGGGCCGGTCGACGACGCCGCCGGAGCGTGCCCGACGCTGGATCTCGGCGATCTCGTCCATGGCCCGGTCCATCGTCGCGGCGAGCGTGCGGTGCACCTGGGCCGGATCGTCGCCGGCCACCACGTACGGCTGGTAGCCCGAGCCGCGCATCAGCTCGAGCAGGTCCGTCTCGGGGATTCGGGACAGCACCGTCGGGTTCGCGATCTTGTAGCCGTTGAGGTGCAGGATGGGCAGCACCGCGCCGTCGCGGGCCGGGTTGAGGAACACGTCGGACAGCCAACTGCCGGCCAGCGGGCCGGTCTCCGCCTCGCCGTCGCCGATCACACAGGCCACCACCAGGTCCGGGTGGTCGAACGCGGCGCCGTACGCGTGGCTCAACGCGTACCCCAGCTCACCGCCCTCGTGGATCGAACCCGGCACGTCCGCCGCGACGTGGCTGGGGATGCCGCCGGGGAACGAGAACTGCCGGAACAGCCGGGCCATCCCGGCCTCGTCGCGCGCCACGTCGTGGTAGCGCTCCGACCAGGTGCCCTCCAGCCAGGTGTTCGCCACGATGGCCGGGCCGCCGTGCCCGGGGCCGGTGACCAGCATGGCGTTCAGGTCCCGCGCGACGATCACCCGGTTGAGGTGGGCGTAGATCAGGTTGAGCCCGGGGCTGGTGCCCCAGTGCCCGAGCAGCCGCGGCTTGATGTCGTCGGCGGTCAGCGGCTCGCGCAGCAGGGGGTTGTCCAGCAGGTAGATCTGCCCGACGGTGAGATAGTTCGCGGCGCGCCAGTAGGCGTCCAGCCGGCGCAGCTCGTCATCGGTGAGTGCGCGGTGCACGTCGAGAGCGGTGTCCATGATGCTGCCTCTCGCGGGTAGGGGGCGTCCGGCGTCCAGCCTCGCCGCTGGCGGTGCCCCGGGGTCAGGGCCGTTGGTCCCGCCCCGGGCGGGCGTCGGGCCCGGTCAGCGGCATCTCGGCCAGGCCGCGGACGATGATCACCGGGGCCGGTGAGTGGTAGAGCAGGGACTGGGCGACCGAGCCGAGCATGGCCCGGCCCGGTTCGTCGCCGCGGGCGGCGACCAGTGCCACCTGCGCCGAGCGTGACGTGTCGACGAGCACCTGACCGGGGTCGCCGCGTACGGCGCGACACTCGGAGGGCACCCTGGTCTGCTGGCCGACATGGTGTGCCAGGGCCTCGCCGAGCTGCTCGGTGACCGCGTCGGTGTCCTCGTCGCTCTCCACCACCCGCAGCGCCAGCAGGCGGGCGTCGCGTCGGGACGCGCAGTCCACCGCCCACCGCAGGGCGAGGTGTGAGCTGGGGGAGCCGTCCACGCCGACCAGCACCGGCCCCTGCGGCGGCGGCTCGCTGCGGACCACCAGCAGCGGGCATCCGGCGCGGGCGGCCAACTGCACGGCCGGTGTCTCGGCCGGGACGCACTGGCCGCTGCCGGCCATACCGCTGTCGCCGACCGCCAACAGGTAGGCCGACTCCGAGCGGCGGATGAGGGTGGGCAGCATCGCGCCCTCGACGATCTCGCCGCGGACGGTGAGCCCCGGTTCGGTCTGGTGGGCGAGCTGGGCGGCCTGGGTGATCAGCTGCTCGGCCGCGTCCCGGGGTGCGGCGACGGTGTCCGCGGCGAAGGCGGCGTGCCAGTCGAAGGTGTGCAGCAGGTGCAGCGGGCGGCCCTGCCCGGCGGCCTCCCGTGCGGCCTGCTCGACGACCGGGAGGTCGCGGTCCGAGCCGAGGCCGACCAGCACCTCCGCGTCGGCGGATGCCGCCATCCGATATCACCTCCCGGGCGTCGCGCCCGGCACGACCGCGCTGTCCCTGACCGAGGGTAGTCGCGTGGTCGCGGCGGCGGGCCGGATCAGGCCGCGCCGCCGTCGACGGCGAGGGGTCAGCGGAACTGGAGCCGGTTGACCGCGTCGAAGAGCCGGGCGCCGAAGAGTCGCCGGGTGTGCACCATCGCCCGCGCCGCGGCGGTCACCACGTAGCGGGTGCGCGGACGACGGGCGGTCACCGCCCGCTCGATCACCCGGGCCACCGTGTCCGGGGTGGCGGCCAGCAGCCGGTTGTCGTACGACGACGCCATCACCCGGTCCACGGCGGCGACCATCGACCGGTACGGCCCGGAGGCCGCGGTGTCCGCGCCGAGCGATTCGGCGGCCACCGCGCCGAAGCCGGTACGGATCAGCCCCGGCTCCACGATCGCCACGCCGATGCCGAAGGGGCGCACCTCCTGCCGCAGGGCGTCGGAGATGGCCTCCACGGCGTACTTGCTGGCGTGGTAGTAGCCGCCGCCGGGGAAGACCAGCCGCCCGCCCATCGAGCTGACGTTGACGATCCGGCCGCGACCGGCCCGGCGCATCCCGGGCAGCACCAACTGGGTGAGACGGCTGAGGCCGAAGACGTTGGTCTCGAACTGTGCCCGCACCCGGTCCATCGGTGCCTCCTCGATCGGGCCGTACTCGCCGTAGCCGGCGTTGTTGATCAGCACGTCGACCTGACCGTGCTCGGCCTCGATCGCGGTGACGGCGGCGCGCATCGACGTCTCGTCGGTGACGTCGAGCGGGAGCAGTCGGGCGCCGGCCTCGGCCAGGTCGGCGATCGCCTCCACCTTGCGGGCCGTGGCGTAGACGGTCAGCTCCGGGCGCCGAGCCAGCCGACGCGCGGTGGCCCGGCCGATGCCGGAGGAGGTGCCGGTGATGAGGACTGTGGTCATGATGGGTCTCCCGGTGCGATGGGCAGCCCGGCGACGATCAGCGCGACGCCGTCGCGCAGCCGCTGCCGGGGCAGGTCAGGGTCGGTGAGGTCGGCTTCCAGGCCGCGGGTGAGCGCGACCAGCACCTCGGCGACGACGCGGGCCCGTGGCCCGGCGGCGTCGGCGAGGGCGCCGGTCACCAGGTCGGTCAACTCCCGGGTGTACGCCTCGACGAGGTCGCCGCTGAGCTTGGTGCTGGCGTCGAGCAGTTCGGCGGCGTGCCGGCTTTCCCGGTGCAGCCTCAGGGTCAGCTCCAGTTTGGCGTCGAGCACCGCGTGCAGGCGCTGTTCGGTCGACGCGCCGGGGTCGGTGGCGGCGGTGCGCGCCTCGGCGATCGAGCTGGTGAAGATCCGTTCGGCGAGCCGCCGGTAGGCGTCGTCCTTGTTGCGGACGTACTGGTAGACGGCCGGGCGCGACATGCCCGCGGTGGCCGCGATGTCGTCCATGGTGGTCCGGCGTACGCCGTGCCGGGTGAAGCACTCGTAGGCGGCGGCGAGGATCAGGTCCAGCCGGTCGTGCGACATGCTGACAATAATTGCATTGTTTGTCAGGTTGTCAAGCCCCGGGCTGTCGTCAACAAAGGTTGACAGAGCGCCGCTGTCAACGTATGTTGACGGCATGAGTCAGGCAACGGAACTCGCGGCGGCAGCCGGCAGCACCGACCCCCGGGTCGGGCTGCGCGCCGTCCGCGCGCTGCGCCGGCTGCTCGAGCGGCTCGAGGTCGTCCAGGTGGACAACGCCCGCCGACAGGGCTGGTCCTGGCAGGAGATCGCCGACGTGCTCGAAGTCAGTCGGCAGGCAGTGCACAAGAAGCACGCCGGGCGACCGGCGGTCAACTCATCCTGGGAGGCGTGATGTTCGAACGATTCACCGACCGGGCGCGTGGCGTGGTGCGGCGGGCACTGGAGGAGGCGCGGGTCGAGGGGCAACGCCCCGTCGGCACCGAGCACCTGCTGCTCGCCCTGCTCGACGACGAGGCCGGCCTGGCCAGCCGCGTGCTGAGCGACGCCGGGGTGCGCGCCGACGACCTGCGCGAGCGGGTCCGCCGGCACACCGCCAGCGGTGGCGCCGGCCTCGGCGACGCGGACGCGGCCGCCCTGCGGGAGATCGGCATCGACCTGGCCGCGATCGTGGCCCGCATCGAACAGTCCTTCGGCCCGGACGCGCTCCGCGAGGCCGTGCCGGCGCCGCGCCGCCGCTGGGGTCGCAAGCGGTACCTCGGCGGCCCCTTCTCACCCCGGTCCAAGAAGGCCCTGGAGCTGTCCCTGCGGGAGGCGTTGCGCCTGCGTCACAAGCACATCGGCACCGAGCACATCCTGCTGGGCGTGCTCCGCGAGGGCAACGGGCTGGGCGCGCAGGTGCTCACCGAGTCCGGTGTCGACCTCGACGATCTGCGCCGACGGGTGGAGACCGCGCTGCGGACCGCCGCGTGACGGGCGCCCACGCGTTGAAACCTGTCTGTGGCACTTCCGACGCCGGCCGGTCATCGGGTCGCTGAAGCCGGCCGGGTGCTGCACACTGGCGCCGTGGATGCTGGACAGGACAGACGGCCCGCCGGCGGCGACGGTGGGCTGCGCTCCGCCGTGGTGGTCAACCCGGTGAAGGTCGACGATCTCGACGAGCTGCGACGCACCGTCGACGGCGCCCTGACGGCGGCCGGCTGGCCGGCGCCGCAGTGGTACGAGACGACCGCCGAGGACCCGGGCCGCGGCCAGACCGAGCAGGCCGTCAAGGACGGCGTCGACCTGGTCTTCGCCTGCGGCGGGGACGGCACCGTGATGTCCTGCGTCAGCGGGCTGGTCGGCACCGACGTGGCCCTCGCCGTGCTGCCACAGGGTACCGGCAACCTGCTCGCCGCCAACCTGGGGCTCTCCACCGACCTGGCCGCCGGCCTGCAGGTCGCCATCGAGCGAGGGCGGCGGCTGCTCGACGTCGGCGCCGTCGAGCACAATTACTTCACCGTCATGGCCGGCATGGGCTTCGACGCCCAGATGCTCGAGGCCACCAACGAGACCACCAAGGCCCGTATCGGCTGGCCCGCGTACGTGGTGGGCGCCGCCCGGCACCTACGCGACCGGCCGATGCGGGTGCAGATCCGCATCGACGACCGGCCACCGGTGCGCCGCCGCGCCCGCTCCGTCCTGATCGCCAACGTGGGCCGCCTCCAGGGCGGCGTGACCCTGCTGACCGAGGCCGAGCCGGACGACGGCTGGCTCGACGTCGCGGTGCTCACCCCGCGCAACCTGCGGCACTGGCTCGCGCTCGGCTGGGCGTTGGTCCGCCGCAGCGGCCAGGTGCCGAAGATGGAGGTGTTCCGCGGCCGAAAGGTGGTCGTCACCAGCAACCGGGATCAGCCGCGGGAGCTCGACGGTGACCTCATCTCCCCGGGCCGGCAGCTGCGGGCGGACATCCGACCGCAGGCGCTGTGGCTGTGCGTCCCCCAGCCCGAGGGCGCCCCCGACCTGGCCGTCGACGCGCAGGGCGCCGGGGAGCGGGGCGAGCAGCTGATCGAGGAAGCGCGCCGTGAGTAGCACCCGCATCGTGCCGGAGACCCGGCTGATGGCCGACGCCGAGCTGTCCGCCGACGACGCCTGGCACACACTGCGCCGGCAGGGCGGCTGGCACCTGCTGCGCGACGCCTTCATCCGGTTCCGCTACGGCGACGGCTTCAGCCACGCCCGGGCGTTCGCGCTGCAACTCTGCCTCGCCGTGGTGCCGTTCCTGATCGCCCTCACCGGCCTGATCAGCGAGCTGGGTGTCGAGGAGGGCGGCCAGGTGGTCGCCGACACCGTGCTGGCGCTCACCCCCGGCCAGAGCGCGCAGGTCGTCGCCGAGCTGCTCGGCGAGGGCGAACGCGTCGAGGACGCGGGGGAGCTGGCACTCACCCTCGGTCTGCTCACCGGCCTGGTCGCGCTGACCACCACGATGGCCCAGATCGAGCGGGGCGCCAACCGCATCTACGGCGTCGAACGCGACCGCCCCGCCTTGTGGAAGTACCTGCGTGCCGCCGTGCTGGCCGTCACCGCCGGCCTGCCCGCGCTCGCCGGCTTCCTCATCCTCGTCGGCGGCGGCGCGATGGGCGACTCGGTGCGCAAGCACTACGAGTGGGGCGACGTCGCCCACGGCGTCTGGGACGTGATCCGCCTCCCGCTGAGCCTCGGGCTGACCGTGCTCGCCGTGGCCGTGCTGTTCCGGCACGCGCCCCGCCGCCGGCAACCCGGCCTGTCCTGGCTGCTGTTCGGCGCGGGCATCGCCACCGTCCTGTGGTGGCTGGCCAGCCTCCTGCTCGCCGCGTACGTGCGGTTCAGCGACGGCTTCGGGCAGACCTACGGCGCGCTGACCGGCATGATGGCGCTGCTGCTCTGGGCCAACCTGACCGGCATGGCCCTCTTCGGTGGGCTGGCCTTCGCCGCCCAGCTGGAGGCGCTGCGCATCGGCGTGCAGGAGCCCGCCCAACCGGACCTGTGGGAGCCCGACGCCGACCGCGTCGAACTGCTCGACACCGGGGACATGACCGCGCTGTAGCGGCGTGTCGCGTGTACGCGCGACGCGGATCGGGTACTGCGCCTCGCCAGAGCCGACAAGGGAGGTGCGGGGTGACCGCGGTCAAAGAGGTGGCGCGGCGTCCGATCGGTCATTTCGCCGAACGGAGCATCGCTGGTCTGGTGGCCGTCACCGGCGCCGGGGTGGCCTTCGGGCTGCTGTTGCTGCTCGTCCGGGTGCGGTGGAGCCCGCTGCAGGACGCCGACCACGCGGTCGCCGAATGGTTCAACGGGCTCGTCGCCCCGCACCACGCACTCGTCACCGTGCTCCAGGCGGTGACCGATCTGGGCGGCCGGCCGATCCTCATCTGGCTGGTCACCATCGCCGTCGTCGGGCTGCTGATCCGGCGGCAGCCCCGACTGGCCGTCTACCTGATCATCACCGGGGTCGGTGGGCTGATCCTCGACCCGTCGCTCAAGACGCTGGTCGGCCGGCTCCGCCCGGTCGTGGACGTGCCGATCGCCAGCGCGCCCGGCAACAGCTTCCCCAGCGGGCACGCGCTCGGCTCGTTCGTCGCGTACGGGGCGCTGCTGCTGGTGTTCCTCCCGGCGATGGCACCACGCTGGCGAAAGCCGGCGATCGTCGGCGTCGGCGTGCTGGTGGCGCTGATCGGCCTGACCCGGATCGCGCTGGGCGTGCACTTCATCTCCGACGTGCTCGCCGGTTGGCTGCTCGGCGCGGCCTGGCTGGGCGTCACCGCGTACGCCTTCCGGCTGTGGCGGCGCGAGCGGGGTCGGCCGGTGCCGCCGCTGAGCGAGGGCCTGGAGCCGGAGGCAGGGTACGACATCGCCCCCGCCCCGGCCGAGGAACACGTGCTGGCCCACCCCCGCTCGGCGGTGGCCGAGCTGCTGGTCGGCTGGGTTCTCGTGTTCGGTGCGCTGTACGGCTTCGGCATGTACGTCAGCTACCACGCCAAGGGCACCTTCTTCGCCACCCTCGACACGGAGGTGCCGCGCTGGTTCGCCGAGCGGCACACCGAGGTGCTGACCGAGGTGAGCTGGTGGTGGAGCAAGTTCGGCGACACCCACGCCATCCTGATCATCTCGCTGGTGTTCTGCCCGCTGGTGCTGGCGGTGTGGCGGCGCTGGCGGCCGGTGCTGTTCGTGGCGCTGGCGATGGTCGGTGAGCTGACCCTCTTCCTCGTCTCGGCGCGGGCGGTCGACCGGCCGCGCCCGCCGGTGGAGAACCTGGACGGGCAGATGCCCACCTCGTCGTTCCCGTCCGGGCACATCGCGGCGACGATCTGCGTCTGGCTGGCGATCACCCTCATCGTGTTCCCGCGTACCGACCGGTGGTGGCGTTGGATCTTCGTGGCGCTGGCCGTGATCATGCCGGTCGGTGTCGCCACGTCCCGCATGTACCGGGGGATGCACCACCCGACGGACTTCATGGGCGCGATCCTGCTCTCCGCGCTGTGGATCGGTCTGCTCTACCTGATCATCCGTCCGAACGCCGACCTCAAGGAGGGCAACCAGCCGGCCATCGAGTCGGAGGACGTGGACACCCTCGACGACGAGCTGGCGCGGGCCGGCCGGGCCGACTGAGCGACGCACCGTGCTGCGGGTGATGACCTGGAACATCCGTACCGGCGGCCGCGACCGTGGCGGCTCGGAGCGGCTGGATCAGGTGGTCGAGGTCGTCGCCGAGCAGGCGCCGGACGTGCTGGCCCTGCAGGAGCTGCGCGGCTTCGACCGCGGCGGGCTGATGGCCGAGGTGGCGGGCCGGGTGGGGATGAGCCCCCACCTGGCCCGGTCCTGCTTCGGGCAGCCGGTGGCGGTGCTGGTCCGACCGCCGTACCAGGTCATCGAGGCGGGGTCGCTGCGCCGGCCGTTCCACCACGCCGCCGCCCGGGTCGTGGTGGACACCTCGGACGGCCCGCTCACCGTGCTCGGCACCCACCTCTACCCGTACTCCGGGGGTCGGCGGCGGATGGAGGTCGACTGGCTGGCCGCCGCGGTGCGACGCGCGCCCGGGGCGCTGACGCTGGTCGCCGGTGACCTCAACTCGCTCGACCCGACCGTCGACCACACCGAGCGGCTGGCCGGGCTGCCCACCCTCTACCGGCGGCGGCACCTGCGCCGGGCCGGTGGCGGCGTGGACACCCGCGCGATCGCCCGGTTGCTCGCCGCCGGCCTGGTCGACCTCTGGCCGTCGTCCAACAGCGGAGCACCGGAGGCCGACGGACTCACCGTGCCCACCCGGTTCGGCGGGGCCGAGTTCGCCGGGATGCGGCTGGACTATCTGCTCGCCACCCCCGCGGTGGCGCAGCGGGTCCGCGACTGCCGGGTGATCCGTGGCGGAGCGGCGGACACGGCCTCCGACCACTATCCGTTGCTCACCGAGCTGGATCTGACCGCCCGCTGACCCCGGCTCAGAGCACGAGGTTGAGCAGGACGGTGAGCACGACCGAGGCCACGATCGAGAAGAGGATCATCAGGAGGCAGCCGAGGCCACCGCCGAGCGGGCGGATCTCCGTGTTGCCGAAGCGCATGACGTTCACCTGTCCGTGAGTGCGTTCACAGTTGCCGCAGCCGGGGCAGCAGTTGCTCCTGCGCCCAGTCCAGGAACATCGGCTGGGTCTCCCCACCGACCTGGACGATCGCCACGTGGGTGAAGCCGGCGTCGACGAACCTGCGGAACGCCTCGACGTGCGCGTCCACGTCCGGGCCGCAGGGGATGCCCTCGGCGACGTCGTCCTCGCGAACGAACTGGGTGGCGGCGGCAAAGGACTCCGGGCCGGGCAGGTCGGCGTTGACCTTCCAGCCCAGCCCGAACCAGCGGAACTGGTCGTGCACGATCTTGCGGCACTCCGCCTCGTCCGGGCCGTAGCAGATGGCCACCTGGCCGTAGCGGGGTTGACCAGCGCCACCGGCGTCGTCGTACATCTCGATGATGCGTCGGTCGGGCTCGGTGGAGATGATGCCGTTGCCGTACTCGGCGGCCAGCGTCGCGGACTGCCGACCGGAAGCCGCGACGGCCATCGGCACCGGCCGCTCGGGGCGGTCCCAGACGTAGGCGTCGGGCACGTCGAAGTGGTTGCCGGAGAAGGTCAACGTCTCGCCGTTGAGCAGCGGCCGGATGATCTGCAACGCCTCCTCGAACATCTCGTGCCGCTGCTGCACGTGCGGCCAGCCGCCGACGACGTGCTCGTTGAGGTTCTCACCCGCGCCGAGGCCGAGGGTGAAGCGGCCGTCGGAGAGCGCCCCGACCGTGCTGGCCTTCTGCGCGACCACGGCCGGGTGGTAGCGGCGGATCGGGCAGGTCACGAACGACATCAGCTCGGCGCCGGAGGTGGCGTGCGCGACCGCGCCGAGCACCGACCAGGCGTACGGGGAGTGGCCCTGGGAGTCCAGCCAGGGGTAGTAGTGGTCGGACATCACCAGCTGGTCGAAGCCGGCCGCCTCGGCCCGGACCGCGTGGTCGACCAACTGCTTGGGACCGGCCTGTTCGCACATCAGGGTGTAGCCGACGCTGACCATCCTGGTTTCCCTTCCACCGACGGATCGTTCCCGAGATACCCAGGCTGGCCGCCGTCAACCCTCCCGTCCGGTTCGCGGCCGGCGGTGCTTGACGGATGACGGCGACCTGCCTACCGTCGCTCTTAACCGGTTAAGACCCGGTTGTGGCGCACATCCTGTGGTGGGGATGACCGCCCCGTGACGGCCCGCGTTCGCGTGGGCCGTCACGGCTGTCTGCGGCCCCCGTGCAGCCACTGAACCGGTTGCGCCGATCAATCCATCGTCCTACGCTGATGCCTGCGCCATCGGGAGCCGGGTGGCGGCTGCCGGGCTGCAGCCGTCCTTCCCCTGTCACGTCCCACCCCTGTCGGGCACCGGGGGTCCTCCCTGAGGAAGGCCATGAAGACTCGTCTTTCCGCCGCTGGCGCGGCGCTGCTCGCGCTGCTCGTCGCGGTGCTGGCGTTCGGCCAGCCGGCGCGCGCCGCGGCTGGTTTCACCGTCGCCGACGGCAGGTTGTACGACGCCAACGGCACCGAATTCATCATGCGCGGGGTCAACCACGCGCACACCTGGTATCCGCAGCAGACCGGCTCGTTCGCCGACGTGAAGGCGCTCGGCGCGAACACCGTACGGGTGGTGCTCTCCAGCGGCGACCGGTGGACCCGCAACACCAACGCCGACGTCGCGAACGTCATCTCGCTGTGCAAGGCCAACCGGTTGATCTGCGTGCTCGAGGTGCACGACACCACGGGGTACGGCGAGCAGAGCGGCGCGATCACCCTCGCCCGGGCGGTCGACTACTGGATCAGTCTGGCCGACGTCCTCGCCGGCCAGGAGAAGTACGTCATCGTCAACATCGGCAACGAGCCGTACGGCAACCAGAACTACGGTACGTGGACCACCGACAACTCCGCCGCGATCAAACGGCTGCGCACCGCCGGGCTGACACACACGATCATGGTGGATGCGCCCAACTGGGGTCAGGACTGGTCGTTCACGATGCGCGACAACGCCGCCTCGGTCTTCGCCGCCGATCCGGCCCGCAACACGGTCTTCTCCATCCACATGTACGGGGTGTTCGACACCGCCGCGGAGATCAGCGATTATTTGGGCCGCTTCCGTGCCGCGAGGCTGCCCATCGTGGTCGGTGAGTTCGGTTTCAACCACTCCGACGGCGACCCGGACGAGGACACCATCCTCGCCTACAGCCAGGCCAACGGGATCGGCTGGCTGGGCTGGTCGTGGAGCGGCAACGGCGGCGGCGTCGAGTATCTCGACCTGGCCACCTCCTTCAACCCGGCCAGCCTGACCACCTGGGGTCAGCGGCTCTTCAACGGCGCCAACGGCATCCGGCAGACCGCCCGGGAGGCCAGCGTCTTCGGCGGCACCCCGCCGCCCA